>NZ_CEYXRG010000028.1:0-46101 GCF_982940295.1 Leisingera sp. | reverse complement strand
AACAACACCGTGATGACCTCGCTGACCAACATCAACTCGCCGATGACCTTCGACGACGTGATGATGGGCTCGCTGGAAGTCTACGCGCAAAACATGCAGGCCTGCATCATCTCGCCGTTCATCGTCGGCGGCGCGATGGCGCCGGTGTCGGTGGCCGGCACGCTGACCCAGGTTCTGGCCGAAGTGCTGACCGGCGTTGCCTACAGCCAGCTGGTCCGCCCCGGCGCGCCCGCGATCTTCGGCGCCTTCGTGTCCTCGATCGACATGAACTCCGGCGCGCCGACCTTCGGCACTCCCGAGGCGTCGCTGGTCACCTATGGCGCAGGCCAGCTGGCCCGCCGCCTGAACCTGCCGTTCCGCTCGGCCGGCTCCTTCTGCGGCTCCAAGCTGCCGGATGCGCAGGCCGCCTATGAAACCGCCAACTCGCTCAACATGGGCCTGCTGTCCGGTGTGAACTTCATGCTGCACTCCTGCGGCTGGCTCGAAGGCGGTCTGGTCGCGGACTTCGAGAAGTTCGTGATGGACGCCGACCAGTTGGGCACGCTGCACGGCCTTGCCAAGGGCATCTCGGTTGACGAAAACGGCCAGGCGATGGAAGCCATCCGCGAAGTCGGCCCCGGCGGCCACTACCTCGGCTGCGCCCACACCCAGGCCAACTTCAAATCGGCCTTCTGGAAGTCCGACCTGCTGGACTACAAGCCGTTCGAGCAGTGGGAAGAGGAAGGCAGCCGCGACACCTATGCGCTGGCAACCAACCGGGTAGAGAAACTGCTGGCCACCTATGAGCAGCCGGCTCTGGATCCGTCCATCAAGATGGCTCTGGACGAATACGTCGCCGAGAAGAAAGCCTCGATGCCCGACGCGTTCATGTAAACGCCCGGCGCCAGTCTCAGGGGCAGGGGCCTGCGCTCTCTGCCGCAATGGAACGGCGGTCCGTATGGGCCGCCGTTTTTGCATCGCCCGAGCGCCCTGATGCGCGCAGATAGCCCGCTTCGCCCGCCAGCGCGATCAGAACATCCACATGGCGGATCATCGAATACCCCGCTTCGCCGGCCTTGCGCGCCGCGTTCAGGGCGCTTTCCATTTCCAGAAGCCGCATCACCGCCGCGGCTGGCTTGGGCAGGTTCCCATAGCCCAGAATCCGCCGCAGGTCGCGCTGGCGGCAATAGCTGCCGGCCCCCAGACGGGCCGCCCGTGACAAGATCCGCGGGCGGCGGAGCATTGTGACCCGGCTGAATACATCCTGCATGTGTCCTCTCCTTTCCAATCTCTGTGCCGGACCTGCTATAACACAACCTATCGTGGTGTTGCGGAGAGGGTGCTACCGGCGAACGGTCCGTTTTGTGATGATTATTCATTTTCTGGAAACAATAGCGCCTGATCTGAATTTCTTTTCAAAACCAGTCGGGTGACCGTGGAGGAGCCTCCGGGCGCAGTGCGCGCGCCCGGCGGGCGGGCCCGATTGACGACCGGGGGTCTGAAAATGCAAAACGTACCGCACGCACCCTTTCCTGGCTGGGTGCCGCTTGAGACATGCCGTTATCTTCAGCATACGGAGGCGGGCCGCCCGATCCGGCAGCTGGCCCGCAAGGCGGGATGCCATCCTTCCACCATTCTGCGGCAGGTGCGCCGGGTGGAAACCCTGCGGGATGACCCGCTGATTGACGAGGTTCTGAATTATCTTGCCGGGCGCTTTCGGGCCGCCGCCAAGCCCGGCGCGGCTGCGGACAGGCCCGCGCCGCGCGGCCTGACAGCCGGGTTTGAGCGCGAAGCCGCCAGCGTTCTGACCCTGCTCAGCCGCGGCGGCGCGGTTCTGGCAGCGGCGGAAGGTATGGAAATGGCAGTTGTCGTGCGCGAGAGCGAGCATAGCGATGGCCAGAAGGTTGCCGTTTCGAGGCCGCTGGCCGGGGCACTGGCGCTCACCGGCTGGATTTCCTGCTCCCGCAGGGGAAGGATCAGCCGCTATGCCATAACGCCTGCCGGCCGAAACGCCCTGAAAGGGATCATTGCCGATCAGGAAAACCGGGCGCGGGCGCGGCTTGAGGGCGGGTTTGCCGAGGCCCAGGCCCCGTTCCAGGCCCCCGGCGGCGCCGGCAAGTCCGGCTATGGCCGCAAACCGCGTTATGGCACGTCGGAAACCCCGCTGGAGATGCTGGCGCGGCTGTCGGACAAGGACGGCAAGCCGTTTCTTTCTCCGGGGATGGTGAGCGCGGGCAAGAGGCTGCGCGAAGATTTCGAGCTGGCGCAGATCAGCAGCCACCTGACGCAGGAGAAGCTTTATTTCACGCCCGGCAGCCAGGCCCTGCGCAGCAACAGTCACGAGGCCGGCGCCGCCGCGCAGCAGCGGATGACAGAGGCGTTGCAGAAACTGGGGGCTGGCCTTGGCGACATTGCCCTGCGCTGCTGCTGCCACCTGGAAGGTCTGGAAACCGCCGAGCGCAGCCTCGGCTGGCCGGCCCGCTCCGGCAAGGTGGTGCTGCGCATCGCGCTGCAGCATCTGGCGGATTACTACGGCGAAACCAGCGCTCAGGCAGCGGAGCTGATCGGCTGACAGGACGTTGCCCGCAAAAAGAAAACGGGTCCGCACTTGGCGGACCCGCAATACTGCCTGAAGAGGCTAAGCCTTAGGCGGCGACTTCTGCCTTGGCTTCTTTCAGGTGCTTCAGCACGGTCTCCGGGGAGGAGACGCCATAGGGATCTTCGCCGTGGTTGTCGGACAGGCCCGGCTCTTCGAACCATGCTTCAACCACGCCGTTGTTGACGATCGCCGCATAGCGCCAGGAGCGGTTGCCGAAGCCCAGGTTGTCCTTGGCGACCAGCATGCCCATCTTGCGGGTGAACTCGCCGGAGCCGTCGGGGATCACTTCCACGTTTTCCAGCTCCTGGGCACGTGCCCATGCGTTCATCACAAAGCTGTCGTTCACGGACATGCAGTAGATCGCGTCGATGCCCTCGGCCTGGAAGTCGGCAAAGCCTTTTTCAAAGCCCGGCAGCTGATAGGTGGAGCAGGTGGGCGTGAAGGCGCCCGGCAGCGAGAACAGCACAACGCGCTTGCCTGCAAAGTAGTCAGCGGTGGTCTTGTCTTCCCAGCGGAACGGGTTCGGGCCCTCGATCGACTCGTCACGGACACGGGTGCGGAAGGTCACGTCGGGCAGCTTAACGCCAGCTTTCATCTCTGAATCTCCTGAAGGTTCATGCTCGTTCGGCGCGCAGACTTAAAATGATTCTAAGCCGGTATCAACACGTCCATGAATCCAGGATGCAGGTTAAATTTCTGCGCCGCGGCAAGCAGCGCAGATGCGTCTTTCAAGGCGCGGATCGCGGCATGTGCCTGCCGCCGATCCTCGCTTTCAGCCGCCGGGCGCGGCGCTAGGCCGCAGCTTTCTTGATCGTCACCGTGGTGCCGCGCACCTTCCGCTCGGCCGCGGCGGTGAGGTCATTGAATTTCTTCAGCGTCGCCAGCAGCTTCTTCTTGTCCTTGGAATCCTCAATGGCGCCCGGGAACTTCTTCTTGGCGGTCTGGTACTGGTCATTGATCTTCTTCAGATCCTTGTACTTTGCCGCTGCCGCCTTGAGATCCGGCGCCGCCGCCTTGAGATCCTGGCCCGCCTTGTCGATCGCCGCCACGCAATGGGCGTTGATCGCCTTCACCAGCGCGCCGACCTGGTTGGTGTATTTCTTAAGGTTCCGGTCCACCAGCAACTGCGGCAGCTCGGTCGCGTCCTTCTTCTTGTCATGGCTGTCCGGCGTTTCCTTCATAATCTTTGCCACGTTCTTCTGGAAATTCGCCGCATACAGCTTCTGCATGGCGTTCAGCTTGCCCTCGTATTCCGAAGCCTTCTTGACCCCGGCAATCTCCTTGGCCAGCGCGGCCTGCAGGGCCTCTATGTCCTTCTTGGAGTCCGAGGTCTTGGACCGCTTTTTGAGGTCCTTTTCGATATCCGCCGCCAGTTTGTTCATCTTGGCCAGATGCGCCTTGGCCTCCGTGCAGAAGCCTTTCATCGCGTCGACCTCGCCCTGATGAATGTCCACTGCCTTGTTCCAGGTGGTCATGCCGTCCTTGAAATGCTTGTTCTTCTGAAAATCCGCCATCTTGCCGGAAGTCACCCCGTCGGCCCGCGCCTTGGCCAGGCTCTCGCGGAAATAATCCTCGCCCTCCCAGGCGTTGCCCAGCGAAATCCCGATCCGTTTCTTCAGTTTGTCGCCCTCAGCGGTGGTGAATTTCTTGGTGCCCGCAGCCAGCTTCTTGTGCTCCGCCTTGAACTTCTCCAGCTCCTTGGCCATCACGTCCTCCCTGTACCATTTAACCGTGCGTTTGCCCTGTACAGCTAGACTATGTGCGGCGATGCGGCGCTTTGGCAAAGGAAAACGGCATGTGTATCAGGTGACCCCAGCCATGATCTCGCCGCAAGGCAGGGTTGACGATATGCCCGTGCCAAGCCACATCAGCTATGGTACACCCGCTCAGAAGCCAGAGGCCGGAAGGGAAACCCACGTGAGAGACCTAAAGATCCCGGAGCAGCGCCACCCCGAAAAGGCGCATCGTCCCGATAACGCTCAGCCCAAGAAGCCAAGCTGGATCCGGGTCAAGGCGCCGGGCGGCAAGGGCTATGCCGAAACGCACAAGATCATGCGCGACAACAAGCTGACCACGGTCTGCGAAGAGGCGGGCTGCCCCAACGTCGGCGAATGCTGGAGCCAGGGCCACGCCACCATGATGATCATGGGCGAGATCTGCACCCGCGGCTGCACCTTCTGCAACATCGCCACCGGACGCCCCGATGCGCTGGACGCGTTTGAGCCCGGCCGGGTGGCCCATGCGGTCGAAAAGCTGGGTCTGAACCACGTGGTGATCACATC
This sequence comes from Leisingera sp., assembly GCF_982940295.1. Taxonomy (NCBI): domain Bacteria; kingdom Pseudomonadati; phylum Pseudomonadota; class Alphaproteobacteria; order Rhodobacterales; family Roseobacteraceae; genus Leisingera; species Leisingera sp. The sequence continues at coordinate 41,241 of NZ_CEYXRG010000028.1, read as the reverse complement.
GGTGGACCGCGACGACCTGCAGGACGGCGGCGCCGAGCATTTCGCCCAGACCATCCGCGCGGTGCGCCACCGCAGCCCCAAGACCACCATCGAAATCCTGACGCCCGATTTCATCAAATGCGATGACAGCGCATTGGAAAAGGTGGTCGAGGCCAAGCCCGACGTCTTCAACCATAACCTGGAAACCGTGCCTGGCCTCTACCCTGAGGTCCGTCCGGGCGCGCGCTACTTCCACTCCCTCCGCCTGCTGCAGCGGGTGAAAGAGCTGGATCCCTCGACCTTCACCAAATCCGGCATCATGGTGGGCCTGGGTGAGGACGCGCAGGCGGTGAAACAGGTGATGGACGACATGCGCGCCGCCGACGTCGATTTCCTGACCATCGGCCAGTACCTGCAGCCGACGCCCAAGCACCACGCGGTCGACCGTTTCGTGACGCCGGAGGAGTTCAAGACCTACGAGAAAGCCGCCTATGGCAAGGGCTTCCTGATGGTCTCGGCGACGCCGCTGACCCGTTCGTCCTATCACGCCGGCGACGATTTCGCCCGCCTGCGCGAGGCCCGCAACAAGAAGCTGGGCCTGGCATGACGCCGGAGCGCCTGGCGCGGCTCACCCGGCTGCGCCACGCCCTGCATCAGATCCCCGAAGTCTCCGGCGCCGAGGAAAAGACCGCTGCCATGGTGGCGGGCTACCTGCGCCAGCATCAGCCCGACAAGCTGCTGACCGGTCTTGGCGGCCACGGCGTCGCTGCCGTTTTTGAGGGCAGGGCGGAAGGCCCCACCGTCCTGATCCGCTGCGAGCTGGACGGCTTGCCGATCGAGGAACTCTCAGACCAGCCCTACCGCTCCACCCACACAGGCCGCGGGCACCTCTGCGGCCATGACGGCCATATGACGATGGTTGCCGCCCTGGCTGAGGATCTGTCGGCACAGCGCCCCGAAAGGGGCCGCGCCGTGCTGCTGTTTCAGCCCGCCGAGGAAACCGGCAAGGGCGCGGCGGCCGTGATTGCGGATCCCGCATTCTCACAGATCGCTCCAGACTATGCCTTCTCGCTGCACAACCTGCCGGGGCTGGCGGTGGGGCAGGCGGCGCTCCGTTCTGGCGCCGCCAACTGCGCCTCCCGCGGAATGCGGATCAAGCTAACCGGTAGAACCTCCCACGCCGCCGCGCCGCAGGACGGGGTGTCGCCTGCCGGAGCCATCGCGCAATTGCTGCCGGGTCTGGTGGCTCTGGGCAGCGGTGGTGATCTGGGCCCGGAATTCGCCCTTGTCACGCTGACTCACGCCCGGCTGGGCGAGGCCACATTCGGGATCTCGCCCGGCCAGGCAGAGGTTTGGGCCACCCTGCGCACCGTCACCGATACGCGCATGGAACAGCTGATCACCGCGGCCACTGTATTGGTGGAACGGACCTGCGCGGCAGAGGGGCTGGGGCACGCGATCGAATTCGACGACGTGTTTGACGCCTGCACCAACGACCCGGAAGCTGTTGAGTTGCTGCGGGCAGCGGCAGCGGATGCGGGCTATCCAATGCAGATGCAAAACCAGCCCCAGCGCTGGTCCGAGGACTTTGGCCAGTTCGGCAAGACCGCCAAGTCTGCGATGTTCTGGCTCGGTTCCGGAGAAAACCAGCCGCAGCTGCACAACCCGGACTATGATTTCCCGGACGCGGCGATCCCGGCCGGCGCCGGGATCTTTCTGCACACGGTCAGAAACCTGCTGGGCTGACCGTCACTTCGTCAGCGCGTCGACGACGGCCACCGCGCCGATGATCGCAAGCGTGTCCTTGACGACCTCAAAGATCTGGTTGTCCTGGCGGACATAGCGGTGCCCGTCGCGCGGCGGCTCCAGGCCCCAGCGCTGGTAGTCTTTCACGTAAGACCAATCATCACCGCGAATGTAGCGGTGGTGGGAATGGCGTTTCTTTACCTGGCCAGGCGCATGGTGGGCGGCGCTGTTATTGTGGCCCGGCGCCCATTTCGGCGGCCCGGCATGGGAGGCTGCGGGGGCGAGGGCAAAGCCCGCGGCTGCGGCTGCGGCCAGCATCAGACTTTTGTGCATCTGCGGATTTCCTGTGATCTCTGCGTTCGGAGACCAGATGAGCGTGCTGGACAAAAAAGGCAAATCCGCTGCGCCGGAATGTGCCGGCCGCGCGGCCAAACCGGCGGACGGGCGCCGGTTTCCGCGTGGGTACAGGTTCTTGGTTTCTGTGGCATTTCTGCAAACCGTCTGCGGCAGGGCGCACCGGCGGTGTACAGGGGGTGCACGCATGGCACCCCCGGTTTCGGGCTCGATCAGCCCTCGCCGGTGAACCGCACCTTGCCGATGTGCGGCAGGTTCCGGTTGCGCTGCGCGTAATCGATTCCGTAACCCACGACAAATTCGTCCGGGATCTCAAATCCCACCCAGTCGGAGCGGAAATCCACCTCGCGCCGCGACGGCTTGTCCAGCAGCGCAATGGATTTCAGACGCGCGGGATTGCGGCTTTGCAGCAGATGGGTGACGTGGTTCAGCGTGTGGCCAGTGTCGACGATATCTTCCACCACCAGCACGTCGCGACCTTCAATGGCGCCGCGCAAGTCTTTGAGAATACGCACTTCCCGGCTGCTTTCCATTGCATCGCCATAGGACGACGCCTCCAGGAAATCGACCTCGATCGGCAGATCCAGCTCGCGCACCAGATCGGCGATGAACACGAAACTGCCGCGCAAGAGGCCGACCACGACCAGCTTGTCGGTGCCCTCGAATTCACGCTGAATTTCCGTGCAAAGCTCCTCGATCCGTGCTGCAATCGCCTTGGCCGAGATCATCACATCAATGACATATGGACGCTGTGTCATGGCTGCCCCCTTGAATTTCCCGCGCGTACATAGGACATGACGCCCGGTAATTGTAGCAGAAAATCAGCGGACAGATGCCCACACACTCGGAAACCCGCCAGATGCCTTACACGGCGCAGCAGATGTACGATCTGGTGGCCGATGTCGCGCAATACCCCAAATTCCTGCCCTGGTGCGCCGCCGCCCGCATTCGCAGCCGTGCGCCGATGGGCGAGGCGGAGGTGATGGAGGCGGATCTGGTGATCTCGTTCAAAGTCTTCCGCGAGCGCTTCGGCAGCCGGGTAACTCTTTACCCTGGCGAGAAAAAGATCGACACGGAGTATCTGGACGGCCCGTTCCGCTACATGAAGTCGAACTGGTCCTTTGCGCCGCGCGAGGACGGCACCTGCGACGTGTCCTTCTTTGTCGATTTCGAGTTCAAGAACGCGGTGCTGCAGGGCATCATCGGCGTGGTGTTCAACGAGGCGATGCAGCGCATCGTGCGCGCGTTTGAACGCCGCGCGGCGGAACTGTACCGGTAAAGCCCGGCGGTCCTGAAACTTGTTGACCTAAAGCTGGCTTCAATTGGTACCCCCACGGGGCGTTTGGTTTTTGGCGGAAGGAACACCCAAAATGGAGCAGGATTTCTGGCAGGCGCGCTGGCGCGAAAACCGTATCGGCTTTCACGAAGCAGCGCCCAACACATTGCTGACCAATCACTTCTCCCGGCTCGGGCTGGAGGCCGGGCGGGCCGTCTTTGTGCCGCTCTGCGGGAAAGCGCTGGATCTGGACTGGCTGGTTTCTAAGGGTCTGCGTGTTACAGGCGTCGAATTCAATCAGGGCGCGGTGGAAGAAGTGTTCGCCCGCCAGGATCTGGAGCCGGAGGTGGAGCAGACAGGTGCTCTCACACGGTATCAGGCGGGGGAGCTGACGCTTTATGCGGGGGACTTCTTTGCCCTGAATTCAGCACATACGGGTCCGGTGGACGCGGTCTATGACCGTGCTGCGCTTGTTGCCGTAAAACCCGAAGACCGAAAGGCATACGCCGCACATCTGAACCGGATCACAGCCAATGCCAGGCAGCTCCTGATCGGTTTCGATTATGACCAGTCCCTGATGGAGGGGCCGCCGTTTTCGGTGCCTAGCAGAACGGTGGAAGAACTCTATCGCGGCAGCCATTCAGTCACCCTGATAGAGGAGCGCGCCGCCGGTGGCCGGATCGGCGAACGGTGCCAAGCGCTGGAGCAGGCCTGGCTGCTGGAGCCTCTGTCCTGAACCTTTTGGCCTGAAACGAAAAACGGGTCCCTGAAGGGACCCGTCCGGCGCCAGAATTGCGCCCTCTGCCGTGAGTGGTGGCATTTGCCTCAGCAGGGATCAGCTGTTCATGTCGTATGCGCGCTCGCCGTGAACGGACAGGTCGAGGCCATTGGTTTCGCTCTCGAGATCCACGCGCAGGGATGTGATCGCGGCGGAGACTTTCACCAGCACGATGGTCACCACCACGGTGAAGATCCCGACGATGACCAGGGCACCCAGCTGCGCGGCCCAGGCGCCAGCGCCGAAGACGGCGATCATGATGGTGCCGAAGATGCCGCCTACGCCATGCACCGCAAAGACGTCCAGGGTGTCGTCGATCTGCATCTTGTTGCGGATAAGGTTGACCATTTCCTGGCACAGCACGCCGGCGACGGCACCGATGATTAGCGCTTCCACCGGGCCGACAAAGCCGGAGGCCGGGGTGATCGAGGCGAGGCCTGCAATGGTGCCGGTCACCAGGCCCACAAGAGAGGCCTTGCCGTATTTGATCTTCTCCCACAGCGCCCAGGAGAGGGAGGCGGTGGCGGCAGAAATGTGGGTGACCGTCAGCGCCATCGCCGCGCCGCCGTCAGCCGCCAGCTGCGAGCCGCCGTTGAAGCCGAACCAGCCGACCCACAGCATTGCGGCACCGATCATCACATAGCCGGGGTTGTGCGGCGGGATGGTGCGGTTTTTGCGCGGTCCCAGGAAGAAGGCGATGATCAAGGCTGCGAGGCCTGCGGTTTCATGCACCACGATGCCGCCGGCAAAGTCTTTGACCCCAGTGTCGCCGAAGATACCGCCGTCAGCCAGGAAGCCGCCGCCCCAAATCCAATGCACCACGGGCGCGTAGCACAGCAGCATCCAGAGGCCGGAGAACACCAGGACAAAGCCAAAACCCACCCGCTCCACATAGGCTCCGACGATCAGCGCGGGCGTGATGATGGCGAAGGTCATCTGGAAGGCAAAAAACAGAACCTCGGGCAGGGTGCCCGACAGGCTGTCGGCAGTGACACCGTTCAGGAACATCTTGTCGAGCCCGCCCCACAGGCCGCTGGTGCCGCTGCCGAAGGCGATGGTGTAGCCGAAAGCCAGCCACAGAACGCTCATCAAACAGGCAATGGCGTAGCAATGCATGAAGACGCTGAGCACATTACGGGCACGCACAAGCCCGCCGTAGAACAGGGCCAAGCCTGGCAGTGTCATGAAGAGGACCAGGGCCGTGGCCACTATGATCCATGCGGTATCCGCTCCGTTCATCCGATTGTTCCTTCCCCTCAAAAACCGGTGAGGTCAGGAGAAAGCGCAGGTCGGGCGCAGAAAAAAGCGGCAGCGGGTTTGAAAGCGCCCAAAATCGGGGCTTTTTTGCAAATGCCGAAAAAATGGGCGCTTCAGCGGGTCAGCTGCCCGTTTCGCGTTCGATTTGGGAAATGGCCTGTGAGAGCATCTCCAGCGCGCGGTCGCGGGTGGCGGCGCGGACCTTGTCCCGGCCGATGGCACCGAATTCCACCGTTTCTGTGACGGTGTCATGGCCAGAACGCGCGAGGCCAAAGCAGACGCGGCCCTCGGGCTTGAACTCCGACCCGCCGGGGCCGGCGATGCCGGTGACGGAGACAGCGAGGGTGACACCCGCGTTCCGCACCGCGCCTGCGGCCATTTCTGCGGCGACCTCTTCGCTCACTGCGCCCACCGCATCCAGCGTCTCCGCCTTGACCCCTAGCATCTGCATTTTGGCGTCATTGGAATAGGTGACAAAGCCGCGGTCGACCACGGCGGAGGAGCCGGGAATATCCGTCAGCGCCGCAGCGATCATGCCACCGGTGCAACTCTCGGCGGTGGCGATGGTGATGCCTGCGGCGGTGGCGCGGCGGATGAGCTCGGCGGTGTCCATGACTACATCCCTAGAACACCGTGGGACAGGAAGGCCAGCGCAACAACGCCGATGGCGGCCATGAAGCCGGCGATCACGTCGTCCATCATCACGCCGGTTGCCCCCTTCTGCCGGTCGGCCCAGCCGACCGGGCCGGGCTTCCAGACGTCGAACAGGCGGAACAGCACAAAGGCGGCAATCCAGCCCGGCCAAAGCGCGGTGATCTCGATATCATGCGCCCAGGCCGGATAGGACACGGCCCACAGCGCGGTGAACTGGCCCGCGACCTCGTCCAGGACGAATTCCGACGGGTCCATGTTCTCGCGGTTGCGGGTCATCGCTTCCGCCGCCCAGACACCCACGACCATGCAGACTACGGTCGCCAGCGCCAGAAGGAGAAACCCGCCCAACTGGTGCAGCGCATAGGCCATTGGAAGTGCCGCAAGCGACCCCCAGGTGCCGGGTGCGGGGCGCAGGTAGCCGATGCCGCCTACGGTGCCGATCAGGAAAGCCAGACGCGATGTCTTCATGCCTTCACCAGAGCTGCGGTTGCAATCGCAGCGATGCCTTCGCCGCGGCCGGTGAAGCCGAGGCGTTCGGAGGTGGTGGCTTTGATCGACACGCGGACTGCGCTGATGCCAAGGATCTCGGCCATGACTTCGCGCATCTTGGCTGCGTGCGGGCCGACTTTGGGGTATTCGCAGACCAGGGTGCAGTCGACGTTGGAGAGGGTGAAGCCCATCTCGCGGGCCAAATTGGCGGCATGGCGCAGGAAGATCTCGCTGGCGGCGCCCTTCCACTGCGGGTCAGAGGGCGGGAAGTGCTGGCCGATGTCGCCCTGCGCCAGCGCGCCATAGATGGCGTCGGTGACGGCGTGCATGCCGACGTCGGCGTCGGAGTGGCCTTGCAGGGTCTTTTCATGCGGGATTTCGACACCGCAGAGGATCACGCTGTCGCCAGGGCCAAAGCGGTGCACGTCGTAGCCGTTGCCAAGCCTGATATCCATGTCTGCTCCCAGAATGCGTTCCGCCCGGGCGAAGTCCTCGGGGCGGGTGATTTTAATGTTGTCGGGCTCGCCCGGAATGATGCGGACGTCAAGCCCTGCAGTGCGGGCAACCTCGACATCATCGGCGGCCCCGCCCGGGTGGGCAAGATGTGCGGCCAGAATGTCCAGATAGCGGAAGCCCTGCGGCGTTTGGGCGGCGAACAGGCCATTGCGGTCCTGGGTGCCGGTCACGCTTCCCGCGGTGCCGGTCCACAGCGCATCGGTGACGGCAAGCGCGGGAGCCGCTGCAGGTCCGTCGTCCAGCGCATTGATAATGCGGTGAATCAGAGCGGTGCTGACACAGGGGCGGGCGGCGTCATGGATAAGCACCTTGGTCACGCCGTGCTGTTCCAGCGCCTTCAGCCCGTTCAGGACCGAGGCCGCGCGTTCGCTGCCGCCCTCGGTCAGGATCAGGCCGGGCTTGCCGGAGAACTCCGCCCAGGCCTGATGATCATCTGCCGAAAGAACCAGAACGGTGAGGTCCACACCTGCCTTATCAAAGGCGTCCAGCGTCCAGTCGATTATCCTGCGGCCCTTGAGCGGGCGCCATTGTTTGGGCGTTCCGCCGCCTGCGCGGGTGCCGCGTCCGGCGGCGACGATCAGGGCGGCTGTGGTCATGATGGCCTCATTGCAAATCCGGCCTTTGTTTATGAGGTGGCGCAGGGATAGGCAATCACCTGGCGGAATGTGCCTAAAAAATAGGCAAAATGTGGTTGACGGTGCCTTGCAGAGGGCGGTTTCATTGCTGCATAGCAGGGACTTGGGCTAAATACGCTTCAGTTGCACAAGGATTAGGCAGTTGTCCTTCACGCTAGGAACCACCTCTATGTCTCCGCCGATTGCATTGGCGCCGATGGCTGGAATCACCGACCGTCCGTTCCGGGATCTGGTCCGCTCCTTCGGGGTGGGGCTAATGGTGAGCGAGATGGTGGCCAGCCAGGAGATGGTGCAGGCCAAGCCCGGCGTGCGCGAACGGGCCGAGCTGAGCGCCGATGTGGAAAACACCGCGGTGCAGCTGGCCGGGCGTGAGGAATACTGGATTGCCGAAGCCGCCAAGCAGGTTGCGGGACAGGGTGCGCGGATCATCGACATCAACATGGGCTGCCCGGCCAAGAAGGTGACCAACGGCTATTCCGGTTCAGCCCTGCTGAAAACGCCGGACCATGCGCTGAAGCTGATCGAGGCGGTTGTTGGCGCGGTGGATGTGCCCGTCACGCTGAAGACGCGGCTGGGCTGGGATGACAACTGCCTGAACGCACCGGATGTGGCGTGCCGCGCGGCGGAAGCCGGGGTGCAGATGGTGACAATCCACGGTCGCACCCGCTGCCAGTTCTACAAAGGCTCCGCCGACTGGGCGGCGATCCGGGCCGTGAAGGACGCGGTGAATGTGCCGCTTCTGGCCAATGGCGATATCGTAGACACCGCCTCTGCCAGGCAGGCGCTGGAGCTGTCTGGTGCGGACGGCGTGATGATCGGGCGCGGGGCCGAAGGCAAGCCGTGGCTGCTGGCTGAGGTGGCGCATCACATCTGGGGCACCCCGGCACCGGACGTGCCGGAGGGCGATGCGTTTATCGAAATGGTTTCAGAGCATTACAAGGCAATGCTCGCCTTTTATGGGCATGATCTGGGTGTGCGCGTCGCGCGCAAGCATCTGGGCTGGTACATGGATGTGGCCGGGACGGGCCCGGCAAAGCGCCGTGCTGTTCTCACAGAGAAAAACCCGCAAGAAGTGCTGGCCCTGCTGCCGGAGGCGCTGAGCGCGCAAGATGCGGAGGCCGCCGCATGATGGACAGTGCCGCCCTCTGGGCCTCCCTGCCGGTGCCTGCGTTTCTGATCGACGCTTGGGACAATATCGCGGACGTGAATGCGGCCGGAGAAGGGTTCCTCAATACCTCCCGCAAGGCGCTGCTGGGGCAGCCGGTCTGGGACACGCTGGCGATCGACGCGCCGATCGAGGAGGCCTTTGCCCGCGCGCGGGTGCAGGGCACGCCGCTGTTCGTGAATGACATTGACGTGGGCTCCGGCAGCCGGGCGCCGCTGCAATGCGGGGTGCAGATCGCATCGCTGCAGGGGCAGGATGGGGTAATGCTGCTGATGGTCACCCCGCGGGAGCTGGCCGGGCGGATGACCCAGACCCATTCGGCCAAATCCGCCGCGGCCTCTGCCATCGGCATGGCGGAGATGCTGGCGCATGAGATCAAGAATCCGCTGGCAGGCATCACCGGTGCGGCGCAGCTTCTGAGTATGAATCTGGGGGCGGAGGACCTGGAGCTGACGGATCTGATCGTCAGCGAGAGTCGCCGCATCGTGAAACTTTTGGAGCAGGTGGAGCAGTTCGGCAACCTGACCGAGCCGGAATTCAAGCCAGTGAACTTGCATGACGTGCTGGACCGCGCGCGCCGTTCCGCCCTGCTGGGATTCGGCGCCCATATGACCATCACCGAAGGTTATGACCCGTCGCTGCCGTTGGCCTGGGGAGATGCGGACCAGCTGCTGCAGGTGGTGCTCAATCTGCTGAAGAACGCCTCGGAAGCGGCGGATCCCAAAGGCGGGCATATCCATATCCGCACCTTTTACGAACATTCCTTCCGGCTGCGCCGCAGTGACGGAACCGGCAAGCTGCTGCCCTTGCAGATCGAGATCATCGACGACGGGCCGGGGTTGCCGGACAATATCAGGGATGACATTTTCGACCCGTTTGTGTCGGGCCGGGAGAATGGCACCGGGCTGGGCCTTGCTTTGGTGAGCAAGATCGTCTCGGAGCATAATGGCTGGATCTCGGTAAGCTCGGTTCCCGGGCGCACGGTGTTCCGGCTGTCGCTGTCGCGCGTGCCGCGTGACGCAAAACCTCAGGAGAGCTGATTCATGGACGGCACCGTTCTGGTCGCTGACGACGACCGCACCATCCGCACCGTTCTGACACAGGCGCTGACCCGTGCAGGCTGCAAGGTGCATGCGACCTCCTCGCTGACCACGCTGATGCGCTGGGTGGGCGAGGGCAAGGGCGACGTCGTGATCTCGGATGTGATGATGCCGGACGGGAACGGGCTGGAGATGCTGCCCAAGATCCAGTCCGACCGCCCCGGCCTGCCGGTGATTGTGATCTCGGCGCAGAACACCATCATGACGGCGATCAAGGCGGAAGAGGCGGATGCCTATGATTACCTGCCCAAACCGTTTGACCTGCCGGAGCTGATGAAGCGCACCGCCAAGGCGCTGTCGGCCAAGCGGGTGGCGCCGGCGGCGGTGAAAGGCGAGACGCAGGAGCGTCCGGAAGAGCTGCCGCTGATTGGCCGCAGCGAGGTGATGCAAACACTGTACCGGCTGATTGCACGGGTGATGAACACCGATTTGCCGCTTTTGATCACTGGTGAAAGCGGCACCGGCAAGTCCCTGATTGCGCAAGCCATTCACGATTTTTCCGACCGCCGGACCCTGCCGTTTGTGCATGCGGATGCCGCCACCCTGATTGAGCTGGAAGGCCCAGCGCGTCTGCTGGCCCAGGCCAAGGGCGGTACGCTGGTGATTGATGAGCTTGCCGACCTGCCGGAAGAGGCGCAGGCGCGGCTGGTGCGTATGATGGACAGCCCTGGCGACCATGCGCCGCGCTTCATCGCCTCCAGTCAGAAGGATCTGGAGGCAGCCATGGAAGCGGGTGAGCTGCGCCAGGATCTGTATTACCGGATCTGCGGCACCGCACTGCATGTCCCTGCCTTGCGTGAGCGGGTGGAGGATATTCCGCTGCTGTCGGAGCATTTCCTGATCCGGGCGGAAAACGAGGGCGCGCCGCACCGGATGCTGAGCGAAGGCGCGCGCGAGGTGCTGCGCCATTTCGCCTGGCCGGGAAATGTGCGCCAGCTGGAAAACGCGGTGCGCCGCCTGGCGCTGACCGCCCGCGGCGAGGAGATCACCCAGGCCGATGCGGCCGCGGTCTTGGGGCCGCAGACCGGGCCGGAGCCTGCGGCCGCCGGCTTTTCCAATGAGAAACTGTCGGAATCCGTCGGCCGTCATTTGCAGCGCTATTTCGACCTGCATGGCGACATGCTGCCGCCGCCCGGCCTGTACATGCGGCTGCTGCGCGAAGTGGAGACGCCTTTGATCGAAATCGCGCTGGCGGCGACCGGCGGCAATCAGGCGAAATGCGCCGAATTGCTGGGGATCAACCGGAATACCTTGCGTAAGAAGATCACCGATCTGGATATTGAGGTGACACGCCGCCGCAAACTGATGTAATATCGCCACAGAAATGTGGCTTTGCCGTGAATTTCCTAGGCAGGGCCACGAGATATGGCGGTGACTCGCAAAGAGTCGCACATCAGAATGAGGGCAGTGGGTGGCGTATAAGTCACATCTGAGGGCGGCATACGGGCCACTTGCGGCTTTTGACCGGTGGCGGCGAACCCGCCGCGCCCGAAATATCGGCACCATCGGCCTGGTCTTGCTGGGACCGGTTCTTGCCTTGGCGACTTTCCTGATTATCGGCCCGCTGGGGCAGGGGGCGTCCTCGAGGTCGCTGCGGCTGATCCTGCTCGCCGACCTGGTCTATATCCTGACAATTGCGGCGCTGGTGATGGCGCAGATCGTGCGCCTGTTTGCAGCGCGCCGGTCGAAATCGGCCGGCTCCCGCCTGCATCTTCGTCTGATCGGCGCCTTTGGCTTTCTGGCGCTGATCCCGACCGTCATTGTTGCCGTCTTTGCGGTTCTGACCGTGAATGTCGGGCTTGAAGGGTGGTTCTCGCAGCGCGTGCGTCAGGTGATCGGCAGCTCGCTGGCCGCCGCCGAAGCCTACCAAGCGCAGCAGAAGGGCGATCTGACCGAAGATGCCCAGGCCCTGGGGCGCTATCTGGATAACAGCCGCGCGCGCAGTTTCTTTATCAACGACGCGGAATTGCGGCAGGTTCTGGCGCAGGGCCAGCTGCAAATCCAGCGCGGCCTGCGCGAGGCCTATATCGTCGACAGCGGCGGGCAGATCCGGGCGCGCGGCGAGCGATCCTATGAATTCGATTTCGAGCAGCCCAACAGCCGCCAGCTGGAGGCGGCCCGCCAGGACGGCATGCTGCTGATCGAGGATTGGGACAACAGCGAATTCCGCGCCCTGGTGCAGCTGAATGCCTTTGTAGACAGGTTCCTGTACATCAGCCGTGATGTGGACGGAGAGCTGCTGAACCTGCTGGACGACACCCAGGAAACCGCACATCTGTATCAGCAGCTGGAAAGCGAGCGGGGCCGGGTTCTGTTTGAATTTGCGCTTCTGTATATCGGGTTTGCGGTGATCCTGATCCTGGCGGCGATGTGGCTGGGCATGTGGTTTGCCGAACGGCTTTCGCGCCCTGTCGGGCGGCTGACAGTTGCGGCGCAGCGGGTGGGCGCCGGCAATCTGGACGTGCAGGTGCCGGTCGATGACGGCGGCGACGAGATTTCCCAGCTGGGCCAGTATTTCAACCAGATGACCCGCGAGCTGAAGGCGCAGCACAGCCGCCTGCTGGACAACACCCGGCAGATCGAACGCCGCCGCCGCCTGTTTGACTCGGTACTGTCGTCGGTGACCTCGGGTGTTGTTGGCCTGGACGAGGACGGACGGGTGACATTTGTGAACCGCTCTGCGGAGCGGCTGCTGGACTGGCAGGAGGACCAGCAGTCGCTGGCGCTGGCCGTGTCGGTTCCGGAGTTCGGGCCGCTGTTTTCTGAGCTGATCGACACAGGTGCCGAGGTGGTGCAGGAAGAAATTAAGGTGACCCGCCAGGGACGGCTGGAAAACCTGCTGGTCAGGATGTCGCCGCGCCGCTCTGGTGAGGGCGGGCTGGAAGGCTATGTCGTGGCCTTTGACGATGTGACCGATCTGGTCAGCGCGCAGCGGATGGCGGCCTGGGGCGATGTGGCCCGCCGCATCGCGCATGAGATCAAGAACCCGCTGACACCGATCCAGCTGAGCGCGGAGCGGATCAAGCGCAAGTTCGCGCCCAAGCTGGGTGAGGAGAACAGCGATCAGCTGCAGTCTATGACCGATGTCATCGTGCGCCAGACCAATGATCTGCGCCGGATCGTCGATGAATTCTCGAAATTCGCCCGCATGCCGGAACCGGAGCGGCGCGAGGAGGATCTGGTCAAACTGGTTCGGGACGCGGTGATCCTGCAGCAGCAGGGGCAGCCGGGCGTCCGGATTGCGGCGGAGCTGCCAGAGGAGCAGATGCCGTCGGATCTGGATGCAACGATGATTGGCCAGGCGCTGACCAATCTGATCAAGAACGCAGGCGAAGCCATCGAAAGCCTGCAGAACAAGGGGGCGCCGGACGGCCTGGTGCCGGAAATCCGGGTGACAGCCCAGAAGGCGGGCAGCTTCTATGAAGTCCGCATAGCCGACAATGGCATCGGTCTGCCCGAAGACAGGGCGCGGCTGTTTGAACCCTATGTGACCACGCGGGACGCGGGCACCGGGCTGGGGCTGCCGATCGTCAAGAAAATCATCGAAGAGCACGGGGGCACGCTGACGCTGGAAGATGCCCCGGTGTTCGAGGGACACGCGCATAATGGCGCAATGGCGGTGATCCGCCTGCCTGCCGCAGCCAAAAGAGCGGCGGCACCTAACAAGAGCACAGTGAAAGCAGGTCTGACATGAGTGACATTCTGATTGTAGATGATGAGCGGGATATCCGTGAGCTGATCTCGGACATTCTGGAGGACGAGGGCTATGCCACGCGCAAAGCCGGCAGCTCTGATGAATGCATGGCCCGGCTGGAGGAAGCCAAGCCTGCGCTGATGATCCTGGATATCTGGCTGAAGGACAGCCAGATGGATGGCATCGACATCCTGAAAACCGTCAAACGCGACACGCCGGACATTCCGGTGGTGATCATCTCCGGCCACGGCAACATCGAAATCGCCGTCGCCGCGATCAAGCAGGGCGCCTATGACTTTATCGAGAAGCCCTTCAACATCGACCAGCTGATGGTGGTGATCCGCCGCGCGATGGAAACCTCGCGCCTGCGCCGGGAAAACTCCGACCTCAAGCGCAAGGAGACCGGCCCGGCGGATATGATCGGCACCTCCGCGTCCTTCCGTACCCTGATCGGTCAGCTGGACAAGGTGACCAAGTCCAACGGCCGTGTGATGCTGACCGGCCCTGCCGGCAGCGGCAAGGAGATTGCGGCGCGTTATATCCACGCAAACTCCAACCGTGCGTCGGCGCCTTTCATTACCGTGAACTGCGCCAGCATTGAGCCGGACCGGATGGAAGACGTGCTGTTCGGCCGCGAGTCATCTGAACGCGGGGTCGAGCCGGGCCTGCTGGAACAGGCGCATGGCGGTGTGGTGTTCTTTGACGAAGTGGCGGATATGCCGCTGGGCACCCAGTCCAAGATCCTGCGGGTGCTGGTGGACCAGCAGTTCCAGCGGGTCGGCGGCTCGGACAAGATCCGCGTTGACTTGCGGGTTGTGTCCTCCACCAACAAGGATCTGGATGCGGAGATCGAAGGCGGCACCTTCCGGCAGGAGCTGTATCACCGTCTGAACGTGGTGCCGGTTGCGGTGCCGTCGCTGGCGGACCGGCGCGAGGATATCCCGCTGCTGGCCAATTATTTTATCTCCCAGTTCAACGAGGCCCAGGGCCTGCCGCTTCGGGAGCTGACCGAGGAGGCGGTGGCGCTGATGCAGACGATGCCCTGGCCGGGCAATGTGCGCCAGCTCAAGAACCTGGTGGAGCGGGTGCTGATCCTGGGCGACGGCAGCGGCCCGATCGAGGCCAAGGATCTGCCGCGCGAGGAGGAAAAGACCGAGGAGGAAGGCCGGGTGGTGCTGTCCGGCGCGCTGGCAACCCTGCCGCTGCGCGAGGCGCGGGAGGCGTTCGAGCGGGAATACCTGCTGACCCAGATCAACCGCTTTGGCGGCAACATCAGCCGGACGGCGTCTTTCGTCGGCATGGAGCGCTCGGCGCTGCACCGCAAGCTGAAGTCGCTGGGGGTGGTGACATCCAACAAGGCAGGCGCCCGGGTGGCGCATGTGGAAACCGAAGAAGAGCAGGCCTGATCTGGCGGCCGTTGCGCCCGGGAATACCGGGCGCAGGCGGGGTCAGAATAAGTCCTGGCGGATCGGGTTCATCGCGAAATGGATCTGCGCGGCCAGTTGCAGCCGGCTGATCGGATCTTCGGGAACGATGGCGGGCAGGCCTGCGGCCCGCGCCTGGTCTTCAAGCTGCTTGCGGGACGCCGGGCCGAACTGCCCGTCGACCGAGGTGCCAGAGCCTAGCTGGCGCAGGATATACTGGGTGCCCGCGTCCACGTCGCGCTGAGGCATGCCGGATAGCAGCTCTCGCGCGGCGGCGCGGGCGTCCGGGTCGTTCAGCGCCATCGCCTTGCCTGCCCGTGCGGCGGCAGCGTGGGCGGGAACCCGGTCGGACAGCCGGTTCAGGGCAACCCAGGCGCCATTGGCGCCGCCCCAGGCATCGCCGCGGGACAAGCCCATGTCATACCATTCCAAAGCCTCCGCCGCGTCCCGTCCGGGCAGGTCGCCGCCCATGATCATCCGTCCGATCTCTGCCGGGGCGTGCGGGTGGCCAAGTTGCGCGGCTTCGGCAAACAGGGCCCGGGCTTTCTCCTTGTCGACCGGCTTGCCCGCGCCGCCGTCGCGGTAGACATAGCCGAGGTTGGCGGTGCCATAGATATCGCCGCGCCCCGCGGAGGCCTCCAGATAGGACAGCCCGCGTTCCGGCTGCGCCAGCTCATCGCCGCTCCACAGGAAGAACACGCCCAGCTCATTCATCGAATAGGTATGGCCCAGCTCCACCGCGCGGCTGAGAAGATCGAAGCCGCGCTGCTTTTCCTCGGGCGTGCTGCTTTTCCGCAAAAGCCGCTTGCCACGGGCGTGCATCGAGAACGGGTCGCCGGCCTCGATCCCCTTGTCCCACAGGGCAAAGGCCTTGTCCGGGTTGTAGGGGATCGGCACGGTTTCGCGGTCGACATTCGGGGTGACATGCAAATAAGCCACCGCGTTATAGGCGCGAACATGGTTCAGTTCTGCTGCCTTTTCAAAGGCTTCATAGGCTTCGATCAAGCGGCCCTGGCCCTGCAGCGCACGGCCCAACTGGTAATGCAGGCGGCCGAGTTCCGGTGCGGCCTGCAGCGCCTCGCGGCAGGCGGCCTCTGCCGCTTTCAGATCAATCTCATTCGGGTAGCGGTACAGGCCAACCCCTTGCAGATCCAGCAGATCCCCGGCTTCCAGGTCGCATTGGCGGGCAATCATCTCCAGGTTCACAGTCACGTCGCGGACCGTGTCAGCCTGGGCCAGCCGCAGAACCATCCGGTCCTTGCGCACCTGGCCGCCGTCTTGCCGCGCGTTCAGTTCCTCCAATTTGGGCGCATAGCTGAGGCTGAGCGCGCTGCCGTCGCCAGATTGCAGCGAGGTAACGCCGGAGGAGGGGGATTCCACAATTGTCACCGTAGTGCCGGACCGGACATAGGGGCTGATCTCCGGCGCGAGTTCCAGCGAGCGGCCCAGCGGGATTTTCACTGAAAGCTGATCCGGAAGCTGGTCCAGGCTGGCCGGTGTCGCTTCAGGCTCCGCCATAGCGACGTTCAACGACCGTTCCGCCGGGCGCAGGTAGATCTTCTGCATCAGCGTCGAGCTTTCCCAGGGCACCTGAGTGTTGCCGGTCGCGCTGTAGACATCGCCGCGGATCGCGGCGAGCACCGTCATCGCGTCTTCCTCCGGGCGGTCGGGGAAGTGGCGCACGACCGAAGCCGTGTAGGGGCTGTTGCCGCCCGGCTCGCCATCCAGTGCGGTGGCGCCGGGGGAGGTGGAGAAGGCGACCAGCGTGTTAAGCGGCGGGCGGAACACGTCAAATCCTTCGCGCGCCTCATAAAGCTGAGCGCCGACCTCGGCGTTCAGTTTGACGTCGGGCACCGGGTTGTCGCGGCAGGAATCCAGCATCAGGATCTGGCTTCCCGCCTTGCCGCCGAGAATGGCAGATACCCGGTCCAGGGTGACCGATTGGAAGGGCAGGTCGTGAATGCCCGACAGTTCCGCATCGCTGGTCAGCAGGTAATTGCGCCGTCCCAGCTGGATGCCGTGGCCCGCGTAGTAGAAGAACACCTGGCTGCCGTCGCGGATGTTGAGGGCGGCCTGGCGCAGCAGCGCCTCAAACCCGCGCTTGTCCAGATCATAGCCTTCAAAGACTGTATAACCAAAGGACCTGAGCATTTCTGCCATCGCCTTGGCGTCGTTGCGGGTGTTGGTCAGGTCAGTGACGTGGTCATAGTCCTGAATGCCGATCACGATGGCAGTTTCGGGCGCAGAAGCCCGCTCGCTGGTTTCATAGGCAGCCTGTGCCGGCACGGCGCGCAGCAGCGCCGCGCAAGCCAAAACCGCGGCTGCCGGGGTAAGTGGTCTGATAGTCAAGGCTGTCATGGCGGTGTTCCGGGTTAACCCCAGCCCCCGCCGCCGCCAGAGCCGCCTCCTCCGCCGCCAGAGCCGCCGCCGCCTCCAGCGCCAGCACCGCCGCCGCCGGGCGGGCCGACCGGTTCAGGTGCCGGGGCGGGCGCTTGTGCCGGAGCGGGTGCCGGTACAGGTGCGGGCGCGCGGTATGTCGTAGGCGCGCTGTACGTCGCGGGCGCCGGTGCAGGAGCGGTTGCAGAGGTTGGAGGCGGGGCAATGGGTGCTGTCGGCTCGCAGGCTGCTGTGACAGCGGCCAAGGGCAGCGCGGCAAACAGGAAATGTATCCGCATGGGGTACCTTTCTCTTTGGAAATACTGGTCAACAAACAATCCGGTAAACAGCCTACTTGATATGGCGGTGCAAATCAAAGTTAACCCGCCGGCCGCCTCCGGCCAGTGCCTAAGCCGAACAACCGGGCTCAGCCGTAGGGCCGGATAACCACACTGCCATCGCGGTTGCGCTGCGCGCATGCGGCTTCGCTCAACGGTGCCAGCCGCGGACCCGGGGCTGCCGCCGCATTGCGCTGTGTGCAGCGTTTCAGGGCGATCTGATGATAGCCTTTGGCGGCCATGCAGGATCTTTCCAGCCGCTGGCGCAGCGGCTTGTTCACATCCACCGTGTAGATCCCGCCTTCGGCCCAATAACCGGGGTAGTAATAGCAATTTCCGCCATGACAGACCTTACGGCCCGGGTAGAAGACAGGCGGACGCTGGCGGATTTCGTTGGCGACCGGTGCGTCCTTCAAAGCTTGGGTCTGGCAGACGAGCTCGTCGGTTTGCAGGCGGGACACCTCCGCGCCCTGCTTGTAGTAGACCGGCACCGGGCCGCAGGCTGCCGTGCTCAGCAGCAGGGCAAGGCCCGCCAGGATCTTGAGATCGCCTCGCATAGGGAAAGAATGGCTGCAATCAGAGGAAGTTACAATTAAATTGACCGGCAAAGCGGCTTCTGTCATTCACTTCGGGCGAAACTCCGCCCGAATTTCCGCCAAGGGATACGCGTATGAAGGTCATTATCTGCGGCGCTGGCCAGGTCGGCTGGCAGATCGCCCGGCACCTGTCCGGCGAGCACAATGATGTGACGGTTGTCGACAACAACGCAGAGCTGGTGCGGCGGGCCACCGATACGCTGGACGTACAGGGGATACACGGCTTTGCCTCCTACCCGGACGTGCTGGAGCGGGCCGGAGCGCGGGATGCTGACATGATCATTGCCGCGACCCATTCGGATGAGGTCAACATGGTGACCTGCCAGGTGGCGCATTCGGTGTTCAAGGTTCAGCGCAAGATCGCGCGTCTGCGGGCCAAGAGCTATCTGACCGCAATTTATTCCGATCTCTATCAGCGTGAGCATCTGCCGATTGACGTGGTGATCAGCCCGGAACGCGAGGTGGCAGCGGCGGCGATGCAGCGGCTGTCGGCGCCGGCGGCTTTTGACACTGAGACCTTCATGGGCGGGATGGCGCAGCTTCTAGGCATCCAGATCGACGCCGATTGCCCGGTGGTGAACACGCCGCTGCGGCAGCTGACAGACCTGTTCTCGACGCTGCGGGCGATTGTGGTGGGGGTGCGCCGCGACGGCACCCTGTTCGCGCCGGAGCCGGGCGATCAGCTGTTCGTGGGCGACAGCTGCTATGTGTTCTGCCACGTGGACGACGTGCCCCGCACGATCGAGGTGTTCGGCAAACAGGAAAAACGCCAGGACCGTGTGGTCGTGGTTGGCGGCGGCAATGTCGGGCTGGAGGTCGCGAAGGCGCTGGAGAGCAGCACCGCGCGGATCCGCGCCAAGGTGATCGAACGCGACCGCAGGTCCGCGGAACGCGCGGCAGAGGAACTGGAGCGCACCATCGTGCTGAACGGCGACGGGCTGGACCGGGCGCTGATGATCGAGGCGGGCATCGACAAGGCGGATGCGATGCTGGCGGTCACGGATGACGACAAGACCAACATGCTGGCCGCCGTGCGCGCCAAGGCCGAGGGCTGTCCGCTGGCGATTGCGCTCATCAACGACCCGACCCTGGTGCCGCTGCTGCCGCACCTTGGGATCGACGCCTATATCAACCCGCGCTCCACCACCGTAAGCTCGATCCTGCGCCACATCCGCTATGGCCGGGTGCGGCAGGTCTACTCGCTGGGCGATGCCGAGGCTGAGATGATCGAGGCCGAAGTGCTCTCGACCTCGCCGATTACCGGGCAGATGATCCGGGACACCGACTTCCCCGAAGGCGTTCTGGTTGGCGGGGTGCTGAAGAACGGCGAGATGCTGCGCCCCTCCGGCGAGATGCGGATCGAGGAGGGCGACGTGATCGCGCTCTTTGCCATGGCGGATGACGTGCCGGAGGTCGAACGCCTGCTGCAGGTGTCGATCGACTACTTCTAGGATGCGCCGCCCGGTCCAAGCTCCCATCGGCGTGCTGCGCCTGCCGCTGTTCCTGCTGATCTGGGGCACCGCTTCGCTGGCGATGTGGCTGCCCGCCGTGCATGCGCTGGTGCTCGATGATCACCAGACCTCGCGCAGTTTTTTCTATGCCGGGCTTGCCGGGATAATCCTGGTGGTGCTGATTGCCCTGTCGATGGGCAACCGGGTGCCGCGTTACAGCATGCCCGGGCAGCTGCTATCCCTGCTGGCAACCTTTGCCGTGCTGCCTCTGTTCCTTGCGGTGCCGGTGCAGGATGCGCTGGTCAGTGCCCATTATTTGAATGCCTACTTCGATATGGTCAGCGCGATCACCACCACTGGCGCCGATATCTGGGCCGACCCCGCGCGGCTGCCGCCCAGCGTGCATCTGTGGCGGGCGATTGTCGGCTGGCTGGGCGGGCTGCTGATGTGGATTGCGGCCTCGGCGGTGCTGGCGCCGATGTCGCTCGGCGGGTTTGAAGTCACGACCAAGGGCGAGCCCGGCGGCGGCACTGCGTCACCGCTGCATATGGAGAAGGCCGATCCGCGGCGTCAGCTGGTGCAGGTCACCAGCACGCTGGCACCGGTTTATGCGGGGCTGACATTGGTGCTGTGGATGCTGCTGATCATCACCGGCGAGGAGGCGCTTGCCGGGTTGAGCCACGCCATGTCGGTGATGGCAACCTCGGGCATTTCCGCAACCGGCGGGGTGGAGAACGCCCACAGCGGTATTGCCGGCGAGATGGTAATGTTTCTGTTCATGTTCTTTGCCCTGTCCCGGCTGACTTTTTCCAGCGACACGGTGACGGCCGGCCAGGGGCGTCTGGACAAGGACCCAGAATTCCGCACCGGGCTTCTGATCGTATTCGGCGTGCCGCTGCTGTTGTTCCTGCGCCATTGGGTGGCGGCCTATGAAGTGGATGCCGGCGAAGACCTGCCGCAAGCGCTGTACGCGCTGTGGGGGACGCTGTTCACGGTGATGTCGTTCCTGTCGACCACCGGGTTCGAAAGCGCGCACTGGGAAGCCGCGCGGACCTGGTCGGGGCTGGAAACTCCCGGCATGATCCTGCTGGGGCTGGCGGTGTTCGGCGGCGGTGTCGCCACCACGGCGGGCGGGGTCAAACTGCTGCGGGTCTATGCGCTCTATCTCAACGGACTGCGCGAGATGGAGCGGCTGGTGCATCCCAGTTCCGTCAGCGGCGAAGGCGATCGCACCAAGCGGCTGCAGAAGAATGGTGCCTTTGTGGCTTGGGTGTTCTTTATGCTGTTTGCCTTGTCGCTGGCCCTGGTCAGCACCGCCCTGGCCGCGGTCGGCAACGATTTCGAGCAGTCGATCGTGCTGGCGATTGCCTCGCTTTCGACCACTGGACCGCTGACAGAAAGTGCCGCCAGCGAACCGATTGTGCTGAGCCTGCTGACAACACCGGCAAAACTGATCCTGTGCATCGCGATGGTGCTGGGGAGGCTGGAGACACTGGCCTTTATTGCGCTGCTTTCACCAAATCTGTGGCGCAGCTGACAACGGCTGGGAAGCGAGACGTGTTTTTCGGGTAGAAACTTGTATTTTCTCCGGTCATAGTGATTTTCACCGTGCGTGCTGGTCCGCAGCGCGTGGCAAGAACAAAGGCGAGAAAATAAAAAATGGCTTCGGACAGACAGAATCTTCAGGATGCCTTCCTGAATCACGTTCGCAAAACCAAGGTTCCGGTTACAATCTTTCTGATCAACGGGGTCAAGCTGCAGGGTGTAATCACCTGGTTCGACAATTTCTGCGTGCTGCTGCGCCGCGACGGACAGTCGCAGCTGGTCTACAAACACGCGATTTCGACCATCATGCCGGCCCAGCCGATCAGTCTCTATGAGGGTGAAGACTCCAATTGATGGAGCATGAGAGGAAGCGCACCCGTGCCTGGGTGCTGCATCCGGAAATCAAATCCGACAGCGGGCGCCGTGACGCAGCTCCCGCGCTTGAGGAGGCCGTTGCGCTGGCAGCGGCCTTGCCCGATCTAGATGTGATCGGCTCCAACGTCGTGCGCTTGCCCAAGGCGCATCCGGGAATGCTGTTCGGCTCCGGCAAGATCGAGGAGCTGGGGGGCGTCCTGAAGGCAAATGAAATTGAGCTGGTCCTGATCGACGGGCCGGTTTCCCCTGTGCAGCAGCGCAATCTGGAAAAGGCCTGGAAGGTCAAGATCCTGGACCGGACCGGGCTGATCCTGGAGATCTTCTCGGACCGCGCGGCAACCCGTGAAGGCGTGCTGCAGGTCGAAATGGCGGCGCTCAGCTATCAGCGGACGCGGCTGGTCAGGGCCTGGACCCACCTGGAACGCCAGCGCGGCGGGCTGGGGTTTGTCGGCGGACCCGGCGAAACCCAGATCGAGGCGGACCGTCGTGCCATCGACGACCAGCTGGTGCGGCTGCGCCGGCAGCTCGACAAGGTGGTGAAGACCCGGACACTGCACCGCGCATCGCGCGCCAAGGTGCCGTACCCGATTGTGGCGCTAGTCGGTTATACCAATGCCGGCAAGTCGACGCTGTTCAACCGCCTGACGGGGGCTGAAGTGATGGCCAAGGACATGCTCTTTGCCACCCTGGACCCGACCATGCGGCGGGTGCAGATCCCGGACGGGCCGGAGATTATCCTGTCCGACACGGTGGGCTTCATCTCGAACCTGCCGACGGAACTGGTTGCCGCCTTCCGCGCCACCCTGGAAGAGGTTCTGGCGGCGGATGTGATCCTGCACGTGCGCGACATCAGCCACGAGGACAGCAAGCAGCAGGCGGAAGACGTCGAGGCGATCCTGGCGTCGCTGGGGGTGGATGAAAACCGCGCCCGGATTGAGGTCTGGAACAAGCTCGACCAGCTGCCGGAGGAAGAAGCTGAAGCCCGCCGCCAGCGTGCGGAGCGTGAGGATGGCATTCATGCGATTTCGGCTCTGACGGGTGAGGGTTTGGATGGCCTCTTGGCCGACATTGCCGAAAAGCTGCAGGGCGTCCGCCACGAGGAGATCCTGACCCTGACCTTTGCACAGGGCAAGCAGCGCGCCTGGCTGTTCAAGGAGGACCTGGTGCAGCAGGAGGAGCAGACCGAGACCGGGTTTGACATCACCGTGTTGTGGACGGACCGCCAGAAGGCCAAGTTCGACAGGCTTTGAAACGAACCTCGAAGCACAAAAGGAAACGGGCGCCGCAGCGCCCGTTTTTTATTGCTCCGTTCTGGTTACCGCGGGGTGATCCGGGTGATGCCAACCGCAGCCGCGCGGGCCAAGTCCTCGTCCAGTGACATCGGGATATATTCACCGCGGCGCCACAGCTGTGCCATGTCGTCGTAGTAGCGCGACAGCGGGTGGCCGGACTGGCCGGTGGACACAATGAAGACCGAGCTGTCCGGGTCCGCAAAATCATAGACACCGCGGTAGCCGGCGGCGTGGATGTTCTGGAACGGATGCGGATCCCTGCCAGAGCTTTTGCCGCGCTGGAGGGTGTTGTCGCTGCCGCTGGTGGACTGGCGGATATTCACGAAATAGCGCAGAAGCGGCACCTTGCCGAGGACGGCATGGTCCTGCGTGGCCTGGTGGGCGTCCCCCCAGCGCAGCGATTCCAGCGCGCTGCCATAGCGTTCCTCGATCCAGATCAGCGCATCGTCCAGCGCCAGCCGGGCCATGTCGGTGCAGCTTTCCTTTGGTGCGCTTTGGCGGACGTCGCACCACGCGGAGGCACCGTCCACATCACGGTAGACACGCTCGATGAACAACGGCTCCACATGGCGGAAGGACTTGGCCACCGGCCCCAGTTCATCGGTGATCAGCCGGGCCTGCAGCGCCCGCACCCAGGCGGCATAGATCAGCGGCTCCGGCAGATGCTCGTTCATTTCGCCGTTCCACTCCGACAGCAGGGTCAGGGCAATCTGGCGCTGGCGCTCGCGGGTGCCTGCGGGGGCGGCTTCCCCTGTGAACCACAGGTCGGCGCCGATCAGCGGCAGCAGGGTGCGGGCGGTGTAGGAGACGGTGTCCAGCTGCGCCTCGATGAAGCTGTCTCGTGTGTGAACCTCGCGGTTCTGCATCAGCTTTTGCCAGCGGTGGATGCGCTGGGTGTCGCCCCAGTCGAACGAGACATGCTGCGGGAAGGGCCGGTCCAGGATTTTGTTGTTGGTGTTGCCCAGGATGCCGCCGGCAGGGCGGATAAATTCCGGGTTCTCCGCATAGGGGGCACGGCCCTGCCAGCGGTTTTCCGGGTGCCAGCCCTGGCTGGGCATCCGGCCTTTGCTCTGGTGTCCGGGGTCGCGTGCGGGGAAGGCGCCAACGGTCTTGAGCGCGATCGATTCCCGGTCCGCCAGCGTCAGGTTCTGAGAAGGCGCGATGAAATCCTCGCCCGCGTCGATAGCCTCTTGCACTGAGGTGCTGCGCATCAGGTTGATGGCAGCGCTCATCGAGGTGTCGTTTGGGCTGAGCACGGTCCAGCTGAGCGACACCACGTGGCCGGGCGGGGTGATCTCTGCAAGTTTGAACATGGAACCGGGCAGAACTGGGCCGTTGTCGGTCCAGCGCAGCGTCAGGGTGACCGGGGTTTCGTCCTTAATCTTGATGATCGAGGGGCGGGTGACGAACTCCTTATAGCCGTCAACGCTCAGATATTCCTGGCGGTTTTCCGGGTTCAGCCTTTCGATAAACAGATCCTGGTCGTCCAGGTAGGAGGAGGTGACACCCCAGCCCAGGGTGTCCGACCGTCCCGTGATGACCGCCGGAATGCCGGGTATGGTGCCGCCGATCACGCCGCCGGTGCCCAGCTCCAGCCGCGCCAGGTACCAGACGCCGGGGGCGCTGAGGCCCAGGTGCGGGTCATTGGCCAAAAGCGTGCCGCCAGCGGCTGAGCGGCTGGGATCGGCGGCCCAGGCGTTGGAGGC
The DNA here is from genome assembly GCF_982940295.1 of Leisingera sp. Lineage (NCBI taxonomy): Bacteria > Pseudomonadati > Pseudomonadota > Alphaproteobacteria > Rhodobacterales > Roseobacteraceae > Leisingera > Leisingera sp. The sequence continues at coordinate 16,495 of NZ_CEYXRG010000028.1, read as the reverse complement.
CCCGGCCAAACCGCGCGGCGCGACCGGGAACAGCAGGCTTTCCTCCTCAGCGCTCTCCGCGGAGGCGAAGTGGCGGGCGCCGGGCACAAGCTCGGCATATTCGGGCAGGGCGGTGATGCCGGTTCCCGGCGCATCCGGCAGGATATCCGTGATCCGGGTTTCGTCAGTCAGCGCCAGTGAGGTGCGGGCGCGCAGGATCTCTTCCCGCATGTGGCCGGACAGCTGCAGCGCCATCAGCTTCATAATGGCGATACTGTCGGCAGGCTGCCAGGGCGGCAGCGGCATGCCGAACAGGAACATTTCCGGCGCGCCGCGGCCAAGCGCGTCTTCGTTGATCTCCAGCAGCCGGGCGTTGACGCCGGCGGCATAGGCATTGAGCGCGGCCATTGCCTCAGGCGATTGCACTTGCACCGATTGCTGCGCCAGACGGTAGATATCCAGGCGCCGCAGGTAGGTGTCGGTTTTCACCGTGCGGGTGCCAAATATCTCCGACAGGCGGCCTTGCGCGGTGCGGCGCATCACCGCCATCTGCCACAGCCGGTCCTGAGCATGGGCATAACCTAGGCCGAAATAGACATCCTCGTCGCTGGCGCCGTAGCTGCCGAAAATATGCGGCACGTTGGCGTTGTCGCGGACAATTTCCACGGGCGAGGAGAGGCCTGGCAGGTCAAGCTCCTTGCTGTATTCGGGCAATGACTGCGAGGCGAGGTAGTACACCAGCGCAAAGGCCAGAACGCTCAGCAGAATCAGCCCCGCAGCAATGCGCAGAAGCCAGCGGAAAAGGTGTCCCATCAGCGGTTGTTTCCCATTGGGTTTTTGTCATTTCCACCGGCTGGCAGATTGCGCCCCGCGGCGGCGGTGTTAGGGTTGGCGCCAACATATGCGAAGACAGATCAGGGGAAAAGCAGATGGCAAAAATCGCGTTTCTGGGGCTCGGCGTCATGGGCTATCCGATGGCGGGGCACCTGCAGGCCGCGGGCCATGAGGTCAGCGTCTATAACCGTACTGAGGCCAAGGCCAAGGCCTGGGCTAAAGAGCATGGCGGCCATTTTGCGGCGACCCCGCGGGCGGCAGCCTCGGGCGCGGAGTTCGTGATGGCCTGTGTCGGTAACGATGACGACCTGCGGTCGGTTTGCCTGGGCGCGGATGGCGCGTTTGCCGGAATGGCCAAAGGCGCGGTGTTCGTCGATCACACCACGGTTTCGGCCAAGGTAACGCGCGAACTCTATGCGGCCGCGCAGGAGCAGGGGATCTCCTTTGTGGATGCGCCGATCTCTGGCGGCCAGGCCGGTGCGGAGAACGGCGCTCTGTCGGTCATGTGCGGTGGTGATGAAGAAGCCTATGCCAAGGCGGAGCCGGTCATCGGTGCCTACGCCCGCATCTGCCGCCGGATTGGCGAAAGCGGTGCCGGCCAGATGACCAAGATGTGCAACCAGATCGCAATTGCCGGTCTGGTGCAGGGACTGAGCGAGGCGCTGCATTTTGCGGAGAAGGCCGGGCTGGACGGGCGTGCAGTGGTGGAGGTGATCAGCCAGGGCGCGGCAGGCAGCTGGCAGATGGCCAACCGCTATGAGACCATGCTGGATGATCATTTCGAGCATGGCTTTGCGGTGGACTGGATGCGCAAGGACCTGGGCATCTGCCTGGACGCCGCGGATGAAACAGGTGCCAGCCTGCCGGTCACTGCGCTGGTCGATCAGTTCTACAAGGATGTGCAGAAGATGGGCGGCGGGCGCTGGGACACCTCGTCGCTGTTCAAGCGGCTGCGCAAACTGGATGGCTGAAACGAAAATGGCCTTTCCGGGTGGAAAGGCCATGCCTCCGGCGGGGATATTTGGGGCCAGATGAAGGAGCGGATCCTTTCCGGCCGGTTTCCGGTCAGGGGATGATGCGGGTGTATTTGGTGCCTTCCAGAGTGGCGCCCACACGCAGGCCGGCCTGCCCGAAAACGGCGGCAAGCACCGGCGAGGTCAGGGTATTTGTGTCGGCGGTCAGCGAGTTGCCTTCGTCCTTGATCACATATTCCACATCGGCGCCTGCCGCCCAGCCGGAGGAGCGGCGGAAGCCGGCCAGCGCGTCCTCGGTCATGAAGAACAGCACATGGGCATACTGCTGGGCGCCGATCTGAAGCCCTGCGTTGCCCTTGACGGTGGAATAGTAATCGACGGTCACGCCGTTGATCCGCAGCGCGCCGCGCCCGTATGCGCCGCCAAAGACAAAGCCGGCCTCAGTCACCAGCGGCATCACCAGCATCCCGGTTGCCTTTTCGGCCAAGGTGCGGGTGTTGGGGTACTGGCTGTACATCTGGTTCAGCGTTGCATCGACACGGGCGTCGATGGTGGCGGCGTTGCTGTTGCCGACGCCGTTGCCGCAAGCGGCGGTTACTCCGGCACCGGCCAGGGCGGCCAGGGCAAAGCCGCGGCGGGTCATGCGGGAAGAGGAAAAACTGCTCATTTCTCAGGTGCCTGTAATGATTTGCTGCAAGGCCGGTTTGGTCCGGCTCTGGGCTATGGTATACGCGGAAAACCGCTGCCTGTCATCAACTGCAAAGCGGTTATTGGCGGCTTCCCGCTGAATTGGCCGGGCGCAGATGTTAGCCGTTCAGCAGCTTGGCCGCGGCCGGGGCGAAATAGGTCAGGATGCCGTTGCAGCCGGACCGCTTGAAGGCCATCAGGCTTTCCATCATCACCTTTTCTCCATCAATCCAGCCGTTCTGCGCTGCGGCCTGGACCATCGCGTATTCGCCGGAGACCTGATAGGCATAGGTCGGCACGCCGAAAGCGGATTTCACGCGGTGGCAGATGTCCAGATAAGCGATGCCGGGTTTGACCATCACCATGTCTGCGCCTTCCATCAGGTCGCGCTCGATCAGCCGCAGCGCCTCGTCGCTGTTGGCCGGATCCATCTGATAGGTCTTCTTGTCGCCCTTCAGCGCCCCGGAGGCTCCGACCGCATCGCGGAAGGGTCCGTAGTAGGCGGAGGCGTATTTGGCCGCATATGAGAGGATTGCCACGTTGTGGTGGCCCGCCTTTTCCAGCGCGCTGCGCATGGCGCCGATGCGGCCGTCCATCATGTCGGACGGGCCAATGATGTCGGCGCCGGCGTCGGCCTGTGCGAGCGTCATCTTGACCAGCGCCTCGACGGTGGCGTCGTTGACGATCTCGCCATCCACCACATAGCCGTCGTGACCGTTGATATTATAGGGGTCCAGCGCCACGTCGGTCATCACCGCAATATCCGGGGCTGCATCCTTGATCGCGCCGATCGCACGGTTGGTCAGGTTGTCCGGGTTCCAGGCCTCGGCACAGTCCTCAGTCTTGAGCGAAGCGTCCGTGTAGGGAAACAGGCAGATGGCAGGGATCCCGAGCGCCTGCGCCTCAACCGCCGCTTCGGCGATCTTGTCTACTGAACGGCGCATCACGCCGGGCATGGAGGCGACCGGCTCTTCCATGCCTTCTCCATCGCGGACAAACACAGGCCAGATGAAGTCGGACGGGGTCAGGGTGTTCTCCCGGACCAGATCACGGATGGACTGGGTGGCACGGGTGCGGCGCAGGCGGGCGGCGGGGAAGGGCGCGACGGTGGGCTTCATGGCGGTCTCTCGTTTTGACTGGCCCATGGGTGGCATGGATGCTGTCCCGGGAACAAGAGGCACAATCGCCGCGTTGGAAAACTTGTGTGCCTTGCGGGGCTTGTCTGCGCGGGATTCCCGGTTGATATAGGGCCGGTTGAAGACTTTCCGGCCCGGAGCCAAGCGGGCAAAAAATGGGGGCTGGCGTGGATCTGCTTCACATTATCTATGAGATGATTGAGCTGCGGTCATTCTCCAACCTGTGGTACTGGATTTCGCTAGCAGTGCTGTGGTCCTCGGCCAGCCATTGGATTCTGGGCGTGCCCTACGACATGGTCTACCGGGCGCAGCGCAAGGGCGGCCAGGCGGAGCGGGATCTGGAAGACATCGCCCGGGTCAACGTGAACCGGCTGATGTATATCTCCGAGGTGTCCGGGCCCTGGCTGGTGGCGCTGTCCTGTTTTCTGCTGACCGGCCTGGCGATGCTGGGCTTTGTCTATCTGCTGGAAATCGCTCAGGCGGTGTTCCTGCTGGCCTTTCCGATGGCGGTGGTCGGGGTGATCAGCTATTTCACCGCCCGCCGGATCGCACGTGACGGGTCCACGGGAGAGGACCTTCGCAAACGGCTGGCCTTCTGCCGCCTGTATGTTCAGTTTGTTGGTGTGATATCGATTGTGGTCACCGCGTTCTGGGGCATGTATCAGAACTTGTCGATCGGAGCATTGTGACAGGCGGGCAGGGCAACTGGCTACTTGGCGCCCCTGGTGGATTTCTGAAGAGGATAACGCATGGCACAGCGTGCAATCACCATGGGCGGCGCGCCCGAAGGCTTTGACGCCCGGCTGATCCTGAAAGAGGTGCAGTCCTCCGGTGCGCCCGTGCTGCATGTGGCGCGCGACGACAAGCGGATGGAGGCGATGCGGGCGGCACTGGCTTTCTTCGCGCCGGACATGCCGGTGTTTGTCTTCCCGGGCTGGGACTGCCTGCCGTACGACCGGGTGTCGCCCAATGCCGATATCTCGGCCGCGCGGATGGCGGCCCTGGCGGCGCTGGTGCATCAGATGCCCAAGCAGTTCGTGCTGCTGACCACGCTCAACGCTGCCAGCCAGCGGGTGCCGGCACGCGAAGTGCTGCGCGAGGCCGCCTTTACCGCCCGCGTCGATCAGCGGATTGATGAAGAGGCGTTGCGCAACTTTCTGGTGCGTATGGGTTTTACCCAAAGCCCGACAGTGATGGAGCCGGGCGATTACGCGATCCGCGGCGGCATCATCGACATCTTCCCGCCGGGCGAAAGCGGCCCGGTGCGGCTGGACCTGTTCGGCGACGTTCTGGACGGCGCGCGGCGCTTTGACCCGGTGTCGCAGCGCACTACGGAAAAACTGGAGGTGGTGGAACTGGCGCCGGTCTCTGAAGTGATCCTGGATGAGGCGGCGATCACCCGGTTCCGTCAGAACTACCGGATCGAATTCGGGGCCGCCGGGACCGATGATCCGCTGTATGAAGCGGTCAGCGCAGGGCGCAAGCATCAGGGGATCGAGCACTGGCTTCCGTTTTTCCATGAGAAGCTGGAAACCCTGTTCGATTACCTGCCGCAGGCGTCTGTGACGCTGGATGACCAAGTGACGCCGGCGCGGCTCGCGCGCTGGGAGACCATCGAGGACCAGTACCAGACCCGCAAGCACGCGATGGAGCAGAAGGGGCGGATTGATACGGTCTACAAGCCCACGCCGCCCGGGCTTCTGTATCTGGATGATGCGGCCTGGGAGGCCGCGGTTTCTGGAATGCGTGTGGTGCAGTTTCATCCGCTGCCGCAGGCCTCCGGCCCTGGCGTCGTGGATGCCGGCGGCCGTATCGGGCGCAATTTTGCACCTGAGCGGCAGCAGGAAAATGTCAGCCTTTTCGGCTCTTTGGCTGCGCATATTAAAGCGCGGATGCAGGAGGGGCCGGTTCTGGTCGCCTCATACTCTGAAGGTGCGCGGGAGCGTCTGTCCGGGCTGATCGAGGATGAGGGCCTGGCCGAAGCGATCCCGGTGATGGACGGCACCCGCATCGGTAAGTCCGGCCTGCACCTGGCGGTCTGGGCGCTGGAGCACGGATTCGAAGCGCCCGGACTGACGGTGATCTCGGAACAGGACGTGCTGGGCGACCGGCTGATCCGGGCGCCGAAGAAACGCCGCAAGGCAGAGAACTTCCTGACCGAGACCCAATCTCTCACCCCCGGCGATCTGGTGGTGCATGTGGACCACGGCATCGGACGCTACAAAGGGCTTGAAGTGGTGACCGCGGCGGGTGCAGCGCATGAATGCATACTGCTGGAATACGCCGAGCAGGCCAAGCTGTACTTGCCGGTCGAGAACATCGAGCTGCTGTCCAAATACGGCCACGAGGAAGGCCTGCTGGACCGGCTTGGCGGCGGTGCCTGGCAGGCCAAGAAGGCCAAGCTCAAGGAACGCATCCGCGAGATGGCGGACAAGCTGATCCGCATCGCGGCTGAGCGCGCGCTGCGCAAGGCGCCGGTGATGGATCCGCCGCCGCACGCCTGGGAGGAGTTCTCGGCCCGCTTCCCCTATCAGGAGACCGACGACCAGTTGCGTGCCATCGAGGACGTGATGGAGGATCTGCACTCGGGCCAGCCGATGGACCGGCTGATTTGCGGTGACGTGGGCTTTGGCAAGACCGAGGTGGCGATGCGTGCAGCCTTTGTGGCGGCCATGTCCGGGCTACAGGTCGCGGTGGTGGCGCCTACCACGCTGCTGGCGCGTCAGCACGCTGCTTCCTTTGCAGAACGCTTCCGAGGTTTCCCGTTGCAAGTCAGGCAGTTGTCACGCTTTGTTAGTGCGAAGGAAGCAAGCCAGACACGCGAAGGGCTCGCAAAAGGCACCGTCGATATCGTGGTCGGTACGCATGCTGTTCTGGCCAAGAACATCAAGTTTCAGAACCTCGGCCTGCTGATCATCGACGAAGAACAGCACTTCGGCGTCGCCCACAAGGAACGCCTGAAACAGCTGCGCAGCGATATCCATGTGCTGACCCTGACGGCGACCCCGATCCCGCGGACGCTGCAACTCAGCCTGACCGGCGTGCGCGACCTGTCGATCATCGGCACCCCCCCGGTGGACCGCCTGGCAATCCGCACCTACGTTAGCGAGTTCGACAGCGTCACCATTCGCGAGGCACTGCTGCGGGAACACTATCGCGGCGGTCAGAGCTTCTATGTTGTGCCGCGGATCACCGATCTGCCGGAGGTCGAAGAGTTCCTCAAGGCGCAGTTGCCGGAACTCACTTATGTGGTGGCGCACGGTCAGATGGCGGCGGGCGAGCTCGACGACCGGATGAACGCGTTTTATGACGGCAAATACGACGTGCTGCTGGCAACCACGATTGTGGAAAGCGGGCTGGATATTCCGACCGCCAACACGATGGTTGTGCACCGCGCCGACATGTTCGGCCTGTCTCAGCTCTATCAGATCCGGGGCCGGGTCGGCCGTTCCAAGACCCGTGCGTATGCATACCTCACCACCAAACCGCGCCAGCGGCTGACGCCCGCAGCAGAGAAACGCCTGCGGGTGCTCGGTTCACTCGATACGCTGGGGGCCGGCTTTACCCTGGCCTCGCAAGACCTTGATATCCGTGGTGCCGGCAACCTGCTGGGTGAGGAACAGTCCGGCCAGATGCGCGACGTGGGCTATGAGCTTTACCAGTCGATGCTGGAGGAGGCGATTGCCAAGATCAAGGCGGGCGAAATGGAAGGCCTGTCGGACGCCGACGAGCAATGGGCACCGCAGATCAATCTGGGTGTTCCGGTTCTGATCCCAGAGGATTACGTGCCGGATCTGGATGTGCGCCTCGGCCTCTACCGCCGTTTGTCGTCGCTCTCGACCAAGGTGGAGCTGGAGGGCTTTGCGGCGGAACTGATCGACCGCTTCGGCAAGCTGCCCAAGGAAGTGAACACGCTTATGCTGGTCGTTCGGATCAAGGCTATGTGCAAACGCGCAGGCATTGCCAAGATGGACGGCGGTCCCAAGGGCGCCACGATCCAGTTCCACAACGACAAATTCGCCTCGCCTCAGGGGCTGGTGGAGTTCATTCAAGGTCAGAACGGCCTGGCCAAAGTGAAAGACAACAAGATCGTCGTGCGCCGCGACTGGAAAAAGGACAGCGACAAAATCAAGGGCGCCTTTGCCATCGCCCGCGACCTGGCGGAGAAGGTCGTGGCCGAGAAGAAGAAGGCGAAAGCCGGGTAATAGGCGCCAAGGAAATTCGAATTTCCTTGGCATATTTCTTCGCAAGAAATTCGCTCAGCCGCAGCAGCTGTCCGGCGCCATCGCAGCTTGAGCGCAGAAACAGGACGCGCCCACGGCCCGGTCTGCGCGTGCCAGCGCCCGGTCAAGCTGCTGTTCAATGTGCCTGATTTCAATCGTTTCGCCGCTGGCCTTCAAGCAATCGTGCAGTCCTTTGAGGCTCCAGATATTGGCGGGATGCACAGAGGCACGCGACAGGGTGTCGTCAAGCCCCAGGTCGGCGCGGTAGACGGCCTCGGCTTCTTCGGCATGGCCCTGCTCAAACAGCAGCGCGCCCAGTGCGTGGCGCGTGGGTTGCATCCAGCCCCAGGGCTCATCATAGGGCAGGTTGTCTTCCAGTTCCGCCGATCGGCGCAGATGGGCAAAGGCCGCGTCGTAGTTCTGTTTGCGGTACTCGATCTCACCGCGCAGCATTTCAGCTCCGATTTCAAGCAGGTCCACAACCTTGTTGTTGTGAAGCCGGCGCGTGTCCGGCATCCGGGCCTTGGCAGCCAGGAACAGCTTTTCTTCCGCCTCGGCCTTTGCCACACGTCCCGACGCGGCATAGGCGATGGCCCGGGCATAGTGGGTGTTTGCGGTCAGGGTGCAGTACAACTGCTGATCTTCGGGCAGGTCCAGCGCCATTGCCTCGTCCCAGCGGCCGAACCGCACCAGGATATGCGGATGCATCGCCAGATAGCTTTCAAAGAAGTCCGCAATGGGCGGGCTTTCGACCAGCAGCATCTCCGCCGGCGTGGTGTCCAGTATGCCCTGATTGGCCTCAAGCGCGGGTTCGATCTGGCCCAGGAACATCGCGCCGTAGATGACGAAATGGTAATTATGCTGGCGGTATCCGGTGTAGATGTTGAAGGCGCCTTCGCGTTCGTAGAACTTCAGGTCTGCCTCAATCGCCTTCCGGTTCCAATGCACCACGTTGTGGTAGTCGCCGCACAGCACGTCAATGTGCGTCGGCATATGCACCAGGTGGCCAGCATCCGGCACCAGCGTGCGCAGGGCATCCGCAGCCTTCAGCGCCTTTTCTGGGGTGGGCGACATTTCCATAAGATGCACATAAAGATGCAGCAGACCGGGGTGCTGCATGGCGTCCGTGTCATTCTCCATCACCCATTCCAGCACCTCTTGCGCCTCCTGCGTGGCTGCGCCCTCGGCAGGCAGGCCGGTCTTCAGGTCCCACATCTTCCAGGGAGTCAGGTTCAACAGGCTCTCAGCATAGACGGTACGCAGGTCCAGGTGATCCGGGCAGGCGGCAAAGGCTGCGCGCATGGCCCCGGCAAAATCGTAGTCCCAGGCGTGCATGTCCTCTCCCGGCTCGCGCTGCGGATAGCGGGTCTGGATGGCGCGGATCAACTGTTGTTCAGTCTCGGTGCAACCGTCGATGCACTTCAGTGCGGACTGCGCTGCGTCAAAGGCCGCTGCCAGTGCCTCGGCGCGGCTTTTGGCGTCCCGAAGGTCCCAGGGCAGGTTGTAGTTCGGGCCAGCCGCATAGGCGGCACCCCAATGGGCCATGGCGCAGTTCGGATCATGCTCCAGCGCGCGCTGAAAACAGGCGATGGCTTCTTCGTGATTGTAGCCATAGGTCCAGACCAGGCCGCGGTCGAACCAGCGCTGCGCCTCTGGTGAAGTTGTGGTCACCGGGCAGGAATAGCTGCCGAGATCATAATCGTAGCCCATGAAAAAAACCTCCCCAAATGATTGGAGAGGTTAGGATCAGGCAGGCGCACCGGCAAGGCCGTTATTCGGCAGGCAAGCGCGCCTCGGCTCTGGCCATTTGCAGCATCAGCACAAAGGCGAGGGACGCCATGGTCAGCAGACCTGCACTCAGCGGCAGCAGGGAACCGTCAAACAGCAGTCCGACCGGCGCGGCGATTGCGGCAGCCAAAACGGTGGAGATCGCGCCGATAACCGAGGCCGCCATGCCGGCAATATGGCCCATCGGCTCCATCGCGATGGCATTCAAGTTGCCAAGGGTGGTGCCCGCCAGGAAGAACACGCTGGTCTGCCAGGCGATGAACAGGCCGAACAGAAGCCCGCCCGGCAGCGGGCTGGAGCTGAGGAACAACATGGCGGCAGAGGCCAGGATCTGCACGGCAAGCGACCAGGTCACGATGCGCCGCATACCGACCCGGACAACGATGGCGGCATTCAGCAGGCTTGCCGTTCCCGCCATCAGCGCGACAAAGCCGAACCAGAACGGGAAGCTTTCGGCGCGGTCAAAGATCACGTCATAGACCGGCTGAACCATGGTCAGCATGGTGAACAGCATACCCAGGCACAAGGTCTGCACCATGATCGACAGTCGCACGGTGGGATGGCCCAGCATCTCCTTCACCGCGCCCAGCAGCAGGGGCAGGCGGAACGGGCGGCGGTTTTCCCGGGCTAGGGTCTCTGGCAGCCGCAGACCCATCCACACCACGATGATAACGGCGAAGATGGCAAAGGCCAGGAAGATGCCGCGCCAGCCGGAGAATGCGATGATGCCGGCGCCCAGCATCGGTGCGAAGGCAGGAACCAGAGTGAAGATCATCATGGCAATAGACATGAGGCGGGCCATTTCCCGGCCTGCGTAAAGGTCGCGCACGATGGCGATGCCAACAATGCGCGGCCCGGCGGCCCCCAATCCCATCACGACACGGGAGGCCAGCAGAAGCTCCAGCGATTGCGACCGCCAGGCAACGGCGGCGGCAAGGATATACAGCACCGCTCCGCCTGCAATCACGCGCTTGCGGCCAAAGGCATCAGACAGCGGGCCGGTGAAGAAAGTGCCAATCCCCATGCCCAGCACAAACGACGTCAGCACCAGCTGCGCGCGGTTGACGTCATCGGGGCTCAGCGCCTGACCGATCTCGGGCAGGGCGGGCAGCATCGCGTCGATGGAAAAGGCAATGGTGGCAAACATCATCGCAATCAGCGCGATGAATTCAGCCTTGGCCATGCCATGGGCGGGGGACTGTGACATCTGAAACCTCTAACAGCTCTTCAGATGGTTCCGGGGAATAGGGCCGGTCTGGGAGCTGTCCGCTTCCGCTACCACAATCCTCCCAGCCGTGCCAGCGCCCGGTTGCACAGGAAGCTGTGCATAGTTGCGATGCTAAGCAGTCTCGCGGCGGCCTAGTTGCCCTCGGCCTCTTTCAGCTGCTTTTGGATGTCCTCAATCACCTGCTTCCACAGTTCCGGCGGCTGGGCGCCGGGCACCGCGTGCTGATTGGCGACAATGAAGGTTGGCACCGAGCTCACGCCCATCTCCCGGGAATGGGCGTCGCGGTCGCGGATTGCCTGCACATCGCTGTCGCCCTCCAGAAGGCGGGCAGCGACATCTGCCTCCATGCCTGCTGCCTGCGCGATCTCCGCCAGCACCGCTTGGTCGCCGATGTCCTTGGCGTCCACGAAGTAAGCCTGGAACAGGGCGTCCACGACCTGGCCCTGCTTGCCCTCGATCCCGGCCCAGTGGATCAGCCGGTGCGCGTCCAAGGTATTCGGGGTGCGCTTCATCGCTTCGAAGTTGATCGTCAAACCTGCTTTTTCCGCGTGTTCCACGACGGGCGCATAGGCCTTGACCGCGCCTTCCTTGCCGCCGAACTTGCGCTCCAGATACTCACGCCGGTCCATGCCTTCACGCGGCATGTCCGGGTTCAGCTGGAACGGGTGCCATTCAATGACGAAAGGATGGTTCGGGACCTCCGCCAGCGCCTTGTCCAGATGGGTCTTGCCGATATAGCACCAGGGGCAGATCGGGTCTGACAGGATGTCGAGTTTGACAGTGGCCATTTGGGTCATCCTTTGAACAGGGCAGGCAGGGCGCGGCGCAACAGTTTGCCATTGGCGCCGGTGGGCAGCGCGTCCAGATGGACATAGGCGCGCGGCTGCTTGTAGCGGGCCAGGCGCTGGGATGCAAAGGCCTGCAGGTCCTGCGCGTTCAACTCTTCGGGACCGGTGTAAAAGGCAGCGATGATATAGGTTTCTTCCTTCACCTCCACCGCGGCAGCGCCGGCCTGAGCGATGCCGGGATGGGCGGCAAGCGCGGTTTCGACCTCGATCGGCGACACCCGGTAGCCGCCTGCGTTCATCATGTCATCGCTGCGGCCGAGATAGCGGATCTGGCCGTCAGCCGTCATTGCCCCTTGGTCGCCGGTCAGGAACCAATCGCCCTGATAGCGTGCGGCGGTTTCCTCCGGTGCGTTCAGGTAGCCCAGCATCAGCCCCGGATCGGAGCGGTGGATCGCGATAGTGCCTTCCTCGCCCATTTGCACCGGTCCGTCCGTGCCCAGGATGGCCACCTTGCGGCCCGGTTGCGGCTGGCCCAAAGCGCCATCCTGCGCCGGGTGCGAAGGTGACGAGGAAATGAACGTCGAGCACTCCGACATGCCGAAAGCTTCATAAAGCCCGCAGCCGGTTGCTGCATCCCAGGCTTCGTGAAGGTGCCGTGAAAGCTTTTCACCTGCGCAAAGCCCATGCCGTAGGTCCGGCAGGTTCAGCGGGCCGCCGCGCAGGAACTTGCGGTAGACACCAGGGGCCGCTGCAAAGATGGTCGCGCGGTGCCGTTTGAGCAGCGCCGGCAGCTCTTCGGGCGGTGTTCCCGGAGCCGGGATCAGCGCCGTGGCACCTGCAGCCCAAGGGTCCATCAGCCCTGTGCCCAGCGTATAGGTCCAGTTGAACGCGCCCGCATGCAGCAGCCGGTCCTGCTCAGTCAGCCCGTACCATCCGTCAACCATCATCTGCCGCGCCCAGACCGCCCGGTGAGCGTGTGCCACGGCGCGCGGATTTCCGCTGGTGCCGGATGTATAGACCACATAGGCTAGGCGTTCCGGGTCTCCGGGGGCGTACTCACAAGGGGGTAGGCCGTGCATATCGAGCAACTGCCGGGTGGTGATCTCCACCGGGTGACTCGCGCAGGCCACCGCCGGATCGCGCAGGACCGCCGCAGGGTTCAGATCGGCGATTATCCGGGCGGTTTCCGGCCCGGTCAGCTGGGCCGAGGTCGGCACCGGCACCAGCCCGGCGGCAATGGCGCCGAGATAGGCAATCGGAAACTCGACCGTGTTGCCGAGCCGCATCAGCACGATGTCGCCCGGGTTCAGACCCGCCGCCAGCAGGCCGGTTCCAGTCCCGCGTACCGCGGCCTCCAGCCGGGCATAGCTCCAATCGTCGTGAGAGTCGCCCTCAAGAACCGACAGCGCAGTCTTTTCCGCCAGCCGGCCAGCATGGCGCAGCACATGGGCGGCAAGATTGAAGGGCGAGGGGCAGGGCGCGAAGGGCCCCTGATCAAAAACCGACAGCATGGCAAATGGCTAGCCTGCGCTGTCCTGCGTTGCAAGGCGCGCAGGTGCGGCTTATAGAGTGGCTATGACTGGCCGTGACCCGAAATCCCTGATCACCATCGCCCGCGCCAATGGCGGCGAAGACGACGCAGAACCGCTGGATCTGGGCGCCCGGGTGCGGGAGCTTCGCAAGGCGCGGGACTGGACGCTGGAACATGCCGCCAATCAGGCCGGGCTGGCGCGGTCGACCCTGTCAAAGATCGAAAACGGCCAGATGTCACCGACTTACGAGGCGTTGAAGAAGCTGGCCGTGGGTCTGGAGATATCGGTGCCGCAATTGTTCACCCCGCCGCAGCGGGATCAGGTGAACGGCCGGATGACGGTGACCAAATCCGGCGACGGATCGGCCCATGCCACCGCGACCTATGAGCACGAGCTGCTGGCTGATGGCCTGACACGCAAACAGATGCTGCCCTACCGGGCGCGGGTGCGGGCGCGGTCGATGGAGGAATTCGACGGCTGGGTGCGCCATGACGGCGAGGAGTTCCTGTATGTGCTGACAGGCGTGGTCAAGCTCTACACGGAATTCTATGAGCCGATTGAGATGCGCCGCGGCGACAGCGCCTATTACGACGCGGCGATGGGCCACAACGTCATCTCTGTCAGCCCCGAAGATGCAATGATCCTCTGGGTGACGTCGCTGGCCTGACGTGGCGTGCTAGTGCTTGCGGCCGTCCAGCTCTCTCAGAAGGCTTTCGATGTAGAGGAAATCGTCCACCTCCTCCTTGGCTTCATTCAAGGTAAGGTGATGGGTGCGGGCCAGATAGGCAACAAATCTGTCCCGGTCATCCAGTATGGACGGCGCATTGCTGGCTTTCAGGTGCGGAAAGCGCTGTTTGATGCGGGGCATCCTGTCAATCCAGCTGGCAGCTGCTGCTTGTACAGGCATGGGGGGAACTCCCTGACAAACGGTGTATGGTTTTTGGCCCCCCATGGTAACACTTTTCGTGTCATTTTGTAACGTCCGGGTGTGGCGCCCGGGTCAAGTCTGCCGGCCTCGGCGGGTTTCCGCCGGGGTTGAGCGCTCGGCAAACAATCGCGTCAGCACCACGTGGCCGATCCCAACCGCAATCAGCTGCATCACGATGAACATCGGAATGTGGCCCGGATAGATGCCTGCGAAGGTGTCAGTAAAGCCGCGGGCGATGGTGACCGCCGGGTTGGCAAAGCTGGTGGAGGACGTGAACCAATAGGCGCCGGTGATGTAGAGGCCGACCAGCGGGGGAACCGCGTCGGGACGCGATCGCAGCCCGCCGAAAATCACGAACAACAGGCCGAAGGTGGCCAGGATCTCGGAAAACCATTGGGCAGTTCCAGTGCGGTGCATGGTGGTCGAGCTTTGCAGAATTGCAAGATCGAACATCACGTGACAGGCCCAGACACCAAGAATACCGCCGCCGATCTGCGCCAGAACATACGGCCCGACCGCGCTCCAGGAGTGTTCGCCGCGCATGGCAAAGGCCAGCGTGACAGCCGGATTGAAATGGGCGCCGGAAACCGGGCCCAGCGTGGTGATGATCACATAGAGCATACAGCCGGTGGCAACGGCATTGGCCAGCAGTGCCAAGGCCACGTTTCCGTCAGCAAGGGTCTCCGCCATGATACCGGAGCCCACCACCCCAACCAGCAGCATGGCGGTGCCCAGGCCCTCGGCCAGAAGTTTCTGCGCGGTCATGCGATCTCTCCAATCCGCTTGAGCTGCTGTGTCAGTTCCGCCGCGCTCATGGTTTCAAATGGAAGCTCCAGCAGCGCCTTGGCGCGTTTTTCCAGCGTGGCATAGGCCGCGCGGAAGGCTGCGTCCCAGTCCGGTTGCTCAGCCGCGGCGGGATCTTCTACGCCCCAATGGGCGCGCACCGGCGCGCCGGGCCAGACCGGGCAGGTTTCACCCGCGGCTGAGGCGCAGACGGTGATGACCATGTCCATCTCCGGCGCGTCCTCGGCGGCGAACTCATCCCAGCTTTTGGACCGGGCGCCGGAGGTGTCGTGACCCAGTTCCTTGAGCAGCGCCAGCGATTGCGGATGCACTTTGCCAGTGGGGTTGGAGCCTGCCGAATAGGCGCGCACGCGGCCTGCACCAAGCGTATTGAAGATCGACTCCAGCAGGATTGAGCGCGCGGAGTTGCCCGTGCATAGGACGAGAATGTTCATGATTGATGACCGTGATTGAGGGTTAGTCGGAAGAGTTCGCGCGGCCGATATCGTCAACCCGGTGCTGAAGCGACATGCGGTCGAGGGTATCAAAAGGCAGCGCCGCAAAGGCTTTGATGCGGTTGCGCAGCAGCCCGTAGGCCTGCTGGAAGGCAAGGCGCCGTTCGGCGTCTGTGCCTGTCGCCTTCACCGGATCGGCCAGCCCCCAATGGGCGCTCATCGGCTGGCCGGGCCAGGCCGGGCATTCCTCGTTGGCGGCGTGATCGCAGACGGTGAAGACGAAATCCATCTGCGGCGCATCTTCCGCTGAGAATTCACCCAAATCCTTGGAGCGCAGTTCAGAGGTGTCGTGCCCCTTGGCCTGCAGCAGCGCAGTCACTTCCGGCCGCGGGCCGGGAGACGGGCTGGTGCCCGCGGAATAGGCGCGGAATCTGCCGCCGCCCTCATGGTTGAGAATGGCTTCGGCCAGCAGCGATCTGGCGGAATTGCCGGTGCAGATGAACAGCACGTTCAAAGGGCGCTCGGTGGTGGGAACCGGCATTACCTCAGAACTGGCGGGGGAGCAGATGTCTGGCCGGTTCCGGCAGCAGCCGGACAGCAGATCATCAAACATGCCGCGCAGACCCGGCAGGTCGGCGGCGTACATCAGCGAGGTGCCGGTCCGGTGCTGGCTGATCAGCCCGGCCTGTTTCAGCACTGACAGATAGGCCGAGGCGGTGTTGGCCTTGAATTCCAGCGCCGAGGCGATTTCCCCAGCAGGAACGGCGTCCGGATAGCGGCGCATCAGCAGGCGGAACAGGGCTAGCCGGTTGGGGTGCGCCAGGGCACCAAGCTTATCTGTGATCTCTATTTCCATAATTCGCGAAATACGGAAATGAAAAGCGGCTGTCAACTCAGTTCGCGGCTATCGGCCCACAGCGTCAGGCCGTCAATCGGCCTCGTACCACCAGACATCTGGCATGAAGCCGGTGCGGTCGCCGTAGATCGGGAGCTTATCCGGGTAGCGCATTTCCTTGATGTGGGCGATCCGTCCGGCATCGTATGTCCAGAACGGGATCACGTAACGCCCCGCGGTCAGCACCCGGTCCAGCGCCCGCACGGCGGCGGTGAAATCCTCGGGCTCCTTGGCGGTCAGCATCGCGTCGATCATCGCTTCGGCG
>NZ_CEYXRG010000027.1:23660-57790 GCF_982940295.1 Leisingera sp. | reverse complement strand
GCAGCTTACCCCCAGACTCACCGGCCTTATCCACAGACTCAACCGCCCGGAATCGAGAATCCGCCCCCTTCCTCTTGCCAAAAATACCCCGGGGGAATCTGGCCAAAGGACAAAGGGGGCAGAGCCACAAACACAAAAGGACGGCCAAAGGGCCGACCTTCAGACGCATTCCGATAGCTCCGGCTCTAGGTCCTGCTCGAAACCAGCGCCCCCGATGCCTGTCTCAGCCAGCGGAAGCCAGCGATGCGCAGCGCCAGCAGGAATAGCACCAGACCCAGGTAGATCAGCGGCTCGATCTGAAAGCCCTTTGCCACCATCACAAAGTGCACTGCGCCCAGCACAGCAGCGGCATAGGTCAGCCGGTGCAGCCGGGACCAGGCGCGGCCAAGTTTGCGGACCGCAAAATTGTTGGATGTCAGCGCCAGCGGCAGCATCAGGAAAAAGGCGCCCATGCCGATGGTGATATAAGGACGCTTGGCAATGTCGGTGAGGATCTGACTCAGGATCTGGACATCCAGCACAAGCCAGACCAGCAGATGGCACAGGACGTAAAGGAAGCACAGCAGCCCGATTGCCCTTCGGAACTTCATAAGGTTGAGGCCCAGCAGGCGGCGCAGCGGGGAGATGGCCAGCGTCACGATCAGAAGCTGCAAGGCCAGCTCGCCATATTCATGCTCCAGCGCCTTGATCGGCTCTACGCCGAGGCCGCCAGTCAAGCCAAGGTAGAACAGCCAGGGCGCCGGCAGGGCGCCTAGCAGATAGACTGTCCAGACGGGCAGGCGCCGGAGAAGCCGATTTGCGATTTCCATCCGCGGCCCCCTTAGAAGTACTTACCCAGATCCAAGTCGTCATACAGGGAGGCGACCTCCGCCTCGTACCCATTGAACATCAGTGTCGGCTGGCGGCGCGCGAATAGTCCGCCGCCGATGCGGCGCTCGCTGGCCTGGCTCCAGCGCGGATGCGAGACATTCGGGTTCACATTACTATAGAAACCGTATTCGCGCGGGTTGGCCATGTTCCAGCTGGCCGGCGGCTCCTCCTCGGTCAGGGTGATCCGCACCACCGACTTGATCGATTTGAAGCCGTATTTCCACGGCACCACCAGCCGCAGCGGCGCGCCGTTCTGGTTGGGCAGCGGTTTGCCGAAGATACCGGTCGCCATGATCGCCAGCGGATGCATCGCCTCATCCAGGCGCAGCCCCTCGCGGTAGGGCCAGTCCAGCACCTTGTAGACGGTGCCCGGCATTTCGGACGGGCGGTAGAGGGTCTCGAAGGCGACGTATTTCGCGCCCTCCTGCACACCAGCCAGATTCAGCAGGTCGGAAAGCTCGAACCCCTGCCAGGGAACAACCATCGACCAGGCCTCGACACAGCGGAACCGGTAGATGCGCTCTTCCAGCGTCATCTCGCCTAGGATCTGCTCAAAGGAATAGTCGCCCGGATTATCCACCAGCCCGTCGATAGTCACACTCCAAGGCTCGGTGGTCATCCGCTCCGCATATCTAGAGGGGTCCCCCTTACCGGTGCCGAACTCATAGAAGTTGCAATAACTGGTCACCTCTTCCCAAGTGTTAGGCTCCAGCTCCGCTTCCAGCTGTTCTGCTTCCGCCCGGGCCTGCGTGCCCAAGGCCGCCGCCAGGCCGGTGCCCGCCAGCCCTGCCATGATCCGGCGGCGGTTCCAGAACACAGCTTCCGGGGTTGCATCAGCATAGGTCAGATCATTGGTCCAGCGGCGGGCCATCAAGGTCTCCTGTTTAATGCGTCACATCAGAGGTAAAGGCGCCGTGCGCAAAACCCAAAACATATCCGGTCACGACTGCGCGAGAGGGTTGTAACGTAACCTCAAATCCTTCACCGGGTGTGAAAGCGGAACGCAGGAATCGTGGCCCGAGGCAATTTTCCCGGTGGCAAGACGGCCCCTCCCATGCAAACATCTACATATGTTTGACGCAACCGTCCGGGCCGGTGTTCCAGCCCAGCGGCCGTACAGGGAGACGAACCGTGAAAAAGCACATCGCCGCAGCCGCCCTTGCCCTCACCGCTCAGACCACCGCAGCGCAGGAGGCCGCGCTCTACACGACATCGCTGGCCTATGATGATGTGGTGTTTGGCCTTGAAAGCGCCATCACCAACCGCGGGCTTGTGATTGATCATGTCAGCCATGTGGGCGATATGCTGGAGCGCACCCGCGCCGATGTCGGCTCTGACGTTGTGCTGTTTCAAAGCGCGCAGGTGTTTTCCTTCTGCTCCGCCCAGCTGTCGCGCGAGGTGATGGAGGCGGATCCGATGAATATCTCCTACTGCCCCTATAACATCTTCGTGGCGCAGCTCCCGGACACGGAAGAGGTCAGCATCGGGTTCCGCTCCTTCCCCGAAGGAGAGATGCAGGTGATCCAGGACCTGCTGGACGGTATCGTGCAGGAAGCGATCGAAGAATAAGCCGCCGGCCGGGCATTTTCCCCGCTGCACAGGCTGCCGGATTTCATTATGCTGGCCGGAAACAGACTTTCCGGCACGGGCAGACCTTGATGAAATCCTTCCTTGTTTCCCTGATGACACTGGCCGCCGCTACGCTGGCAGGCTGTGCCTCCGCTCCCACAGCGTCCAAGAACAACGTCGAGGAGCTTTCCCTTGCTCTGCAGTCGATGGACCCTGAGGTCGACCCGGGCGAGGCGCGCCGGGCGGCGGAAATCGCCTACAGCTACTCCGCCCAGCTGGCCGAGCAGTATAATGTCACCACCTCACCGATCATCCACAACACGCTGGTAAACAGCGGCGTCAAGGAGCGCGGCGTTTGCGTGCATTACGCGGAGGACATGCAGGCCCGTCTCAATCAGGAGAACTTCAGGACGCTATCGATGCTGCGCGCCATCGCCGAGCCGAAAAGCGATTTCCGCATCGACCACTCTACCGCGGTGATCGCCGCCAAGGGCGACGGCATTTATGAGGGGATCGTGCTCGACCCCTGGCGCTACGGCGGCAAGCTCTACTGGTCGCAGACCACCGCGGACCCCCGTTATGACTGGGAGCCGCGCCTGGAGGTCCTGCGCCGGAAACAGGAACGCCGGATGGCCAAGGAAGCAGCGGCGGCCAGCTAATCCGCGCTCTTCCGCAACGCCCGGTCTGGCATCAGATCCTGGGCCGCGCCAGCCTGTGCATGGCCAACAGGACAATCAGCAACACGGCTGAAACCGCGGCCAGCACCGGCCAGTCCATACCCAGCATCCGCGCCCCAAACCAGGTGCACAGAAGCGTGGCCGGCAGGATGCCCAGCGCCGTGGTCCACACAAAGGTCCAAAGCCGAACCCGGGTCAGCCCAGCGGCATAGTTGATCAGGTTGAAGGCGATCACCGGGATCAGGCGCGCGGCCAGCAGCGCCAGCGCCCCCCGCTCCTCGGTCCAGACATCCAGCTGCCGTGCCTGCGCCTCGTTCATCCAGGCCCGCACCGTCTCCTGCCCCAGCCGGCGCGCCAGCCAAAAGGCGACCAGCGCCCCAAGCATCGCACCGGTCCAGATCAGCGCAGCCCCCAGCAGCGTGCCAAAGACCGCCCCCGCACACAGCGCCAGGATTTCCGCCGGGAACGGCACGAATGAATGCACCACCATCAAAACAATCACCGCCAGCGGCGCCCAAGCCCCTGTACTGCGCAGCCAGGCAACCATGTCCTCCATCGGGCGCGCCTGCCCGTCCAGCACATAGGCCGCCAGCGCGCCGCACAGCAGCACGAGGAGAAATGCGGCAAAGGCCGTTCTGCGCCTGATGCGGATCATAGAACCGGCGCCTGCGATTGGGACAGCTGCGAGTTTAGCGCTTTCCGCCTCTGCCGCAAAATGCGCGGTTCGGCAGATATGAAAAGGCCCGCCGCAATGGGCGGGTCTTTCCGGTGCACATCCTGCGCTTAAAGCGCGGCCGTTCCATGCACGGCTTAATGCACCACGGCATCATCGGGGCGCGGCCTGCCGCTGGTGCCCAGCCGCTTACCGATGATCAGCCCGTCGCTGCCGACCGTGACCGGGACGGTATCGCCGTCCTTGATCTCGCCGCCCAGCAAGGCCTCGGCCAGCGGATTTTGCAGCGCGCGCTGGATCACCCGCTTCAGCGGCCGGGCACCGAACACCGGGTCATAGCCCTCGTCCGCCAGCCAGGTCTTGGCCGCCTCGTCCAGCTCCAGCGTGATCTTGCGCCCTGCCAGCCGCTTGAGCAGCCGCGCCAGCTGGATCTCGACGATCCCGTCCATATCCCCGCGGTTCAGGCGGTCGAAGATGATGGTCTCATCCAGACGGTTCAGGAACTCGGGCCGGAAGTGGGCCCGCACCGCATCCATCACGTCGCGCTTGGCCTCCGACGCATCGGCGCCGTCCGGCAGCTGGCTCAACGCCTGCGCGCCAAGGTTCGAGGTCAGCACGATCAGCGTCTGCTTGAAATCGACGGTGCGGCCCTGGCCATCGGTCAGGACACCGTCGTCCAGCACCTGCAGCAGCACGTTGAACACATCCGGATGCGCCTTCTCGACCTCGTCGAACAGCACCACCTGATAGGGGCGGCGGCGGACAGCCTCTGTCAGCGCCCCGCCCTCGTCATAGCCGACATAGCCCGGAGGCGCGCCGATCAGCCGGGCGACCGAATGCTTCTCCATGTACTCCGACATGTCGATACGCACCATCGCGTGCTCGTCGTCGAACAGGAACCCGGCGACCGCCTTGGTCAGCTCCGTCTTACCCACGCCGGTCGGCCCCAGGAACAGGAAGGAGCCCAGCGGACGGTTCTCGTCATTCAGGCCCGCACGCGCCCGGCGCACCGAATTGGCAACCGCGGTGACGGCGGCGTTCTGGCCGATCACCCGGCGGTGCAGCTCATCTTCCATGCGCAACAGCTTCTCGCGCTCGCCCTCCAGCATCTTGGAGGTCGGGATGCCGGTCCAGCGCTCGACAACAGCGGCGATCTGCTCGGGGCGCACCGCCTCCTCAACCATCAGCCCCTGCTCTTCCTTCTGTTCAGCATCCGCCAGCTGCTTCTCCAGCCCCGGAATGACGCCATAGGACAGCTCACCGGCCTTGGCCAGGTTGCCCTCCCGCTTGGCGATGTCGAGCTCCGCACGGGCGCGGTCAAGCTGCTCCTTCAGGTCGCGGGCCGAGGCCAGCTTGTCCCGCTCCGACTGCCACTGCGCTGTCATCTGGGCGGACTGCTCCTGCAGCTCGGCCAGTTCCTTCTGCAGCTTTTCCAGCCGGTCCTTGGAGGCTGCATCGTCCTCCAGCTTCAGCGCCTCTTCCTCAATCTGCATCTGCAGGATCTGCCGGTCCAGCGCATCCAGTTCTTCCGGTTTCGAATCCACCTGCATCCGCAGGCGGGAGGCCGCCTCATCCACCAGGTCGATCGCCTTGTCCGGCAGGAAGCGGTCGGTAATATAGCGATTCGACAGCGTCGCCGCCGCCACCAGCGCCGCGTCGGCAATGCGCACGCCGTGGTGCAGCTCATACTTCTCCTTGATACCGCGCAGGATCGAGACGGTGTCCTCCACCGTCGGCTCGGTCACCATCACCGGCTGGAACCGGCGGGCCAGGGCCGCGTCCTTCTCCACGTACTTGCGGTATTCGTCCAAGGTTGTGGCACCCACACAGTGCAGCTCACCGCGCGCCAACGCCGGCTTGATCAGGTTCGCCGCATCCATGGCGCCATCGGATTTGCCCGCGCCCACCAGGGTGTGCATCTCGTCGATGAACAGAATGATCTCACCCGCAGCCTCGGTCACTTCGGTCAGCACCGCCTTCAGGCGCTCCTCGAACTCGCCGCGGTATTTCGCACCGGCAATCAGCGCGCCCATGTCCAGCGACAGCAGTTTCTTGTCGCGCAGGGATTCCGGCACATCGCCATTGATGATGCGCAGCGCCATGCCCTCGGCAATCGCGGTCTTACCAACGCCCGGCTCACCGATCAGGACGGGATTGTTCTTGGTCCGGCGGCTCAGCACCTGCATCGAGCGGCGGATTTCCTCGTCCCGGCCGATGATCGGGTCGATCTTGCCCTCGCGCGCCGCCTCGGTCAGGTCGCGGGCGTATTTCTTCAGGGCGTCATAGCCTTCCTCGGCCGTGGCCGAGTCGGCAGTGCGCCCCTTGCGGATGTCGTTGATCGCCTCGTTGAGCTTCTGAGCGGAAACCTCGCCCGCCTCCAGCGCCTCCTTGGCCTTCGACTTCACCATGCACAGCGCCATCAGAAGGCGCTCCACCGGCACAAAGCTGTCGCCCGCCTTCTCGGCAATCTTGGCGGCCTCATCCAGCACCTTGGCGGTCTGACCGTCCAGATAGATCTGTGCCGCATCGCCGCTCACCTTGGGCTGCTTGGCAACGGCCGCATCAACGGCCTCCGCCACGCGCGCCGGTGCGCCGCCCGCGCGGGAGATCAGGTTGCTTGCCAGCCCCTGATCGTCGTCCATCAAAGCTTTCAGAATATGCTCCGGCACCAGCCGCTGGTGCCCCTCGCGCATCGCAATGGTCTGCGCCGCCTGCACGAACCCCCGTGCACGCTCCGTGAACTTGTTCAAGTCCATCTTGCTCTCCTTTTTCAAGCGCCCGCGTTGCTGGCAGCGCCCGCTTTGCGGCACGCCCCGGTCCGGGCCTCGGCAATAAATGTGGGAAGCGATGCCGCCGCTTCAAGATCATCTTGCCCGCAAAAGGTGAGGAAATCCCTGACCTGCGTCAACTTTGCGCCCTGCCCGCCGCCCCGGGCGCAACCGCGCCGCGCGGCAGCGCGGCGCCGGACCCAAAATCTGCAACAGGCCCCGCCAGGGGCCTCTTCAGATGCGGGAGCACCCCGCTGCGCCTTGCCCAACCGCAGCCCCTTGCGTATGAAACGCCAGTTTCACGCCGAACCTGCCACAAAAGGACCCTGCCATGACCCAAGCCCCGCGCGCCGACGACCGCCTGATTGTTGCCATGGATGTCCCTGATGCGCTGGCGGGCCTGAAGCTCGCCGAACAGCTGGGCGATGCGGTCTCCTTCTACAAGATCGGCCTCGGTATGCTCACCGGCGGCGGGCTGGCGCTCGCCAATGAGCTCAAACAGGAGCACGGCAAGCGCATCTTCCTCGACATGAAGCTGTTCGATATCGGCGCCACCGTTGAAAATGCGGTGCGCGGCCTGGCGCAGTTCGACCTCGACTTCCTCACCGTGCATGGCGACCCTTACGTGGTGCGCTCCGCCAAGGAAGGCGCGGCAGGCAAGGACCTCAAGATCCTCGCCGTCACCATCCTCACCTCGCTCGACCGCCAGGACCTGGACGGGGCGCTGATCAAGGAGGGCGCGGTACAGGACTTGGTGCTTGAGCGCGCAGGCAACGCCTTTGCCGCCGGCGCCGACGGGGTGATCGCCAGCCCGCAGGAAGCCGCGCTGATCCGCGCCCTGCCCGAGGCTAAAGGCAAGCTGATCGTCACCCCGGGCGTGCGCCCCGCCGGTGCAGACCTTGGCGACCAGAAGCGCGTCGCTACTCCGGCCAGCGCCATTGCAGACGGCGCCGACCATATTGTCGTGGGCCGCCCGATCTGGAAAGCGGACAGCCCGCGCGCCGCGGCTGAGGCTATCCTGGCGGAGCTGGCCGGCGCAAACGCGTAAAGGCCCAGCCGTCGCACAGGCAGCCACTCACGGCGGATTTGCGCGCGCTCCACCCGGCGCAAACGCTGCCTGCTCAAAAATTAGGCGGAAATAAAAAAGTGCCGCGGATACATCATTTCCTGTTCCGCGGCGCACAAGTTATAGGGTGACGCTACGTCAACCCTCTCTTTTTGCTGGTGAAACACGCCGCGCCGCGAAATTCTGCGCCAAATCGTCCTGTGCCCGAAAAAGCACACCCGGTCTCACCCTGCCACCCTGCCTAGGCTGCATTCTTTGCGAAACACCAGCGGGTGGGCGATTCTGAGCTTGAGACACTCCCCAGACGGGCTTTTCTTCCTGAGGTCCGTCACCTTCCCCCCGCATTCCAGCGGGGGATCTTTCTTTTCAGCCTCTGCTACCCGGCCCTTGCCTCCAGATACAGCCGCAGCTGACCAGCAAAATGCGGCACCGCCAAAGGATGCACGCAATATGCCTCAGGCGCCATCAGCGCCCAGCCCTGCCCTTCATTGCCGAACCGGACCAGCCCGGCGGAGGAGGCGGGCAGATGGGCGGCAAAGAACCAGACCCTCCCGTGCGGGCGCAGATAGGACTGCGGCCAGACCAGCGCCTCCGGCTGCAGCACCAGCCCGACTTCCTCCCGGATCTCGCGCAGCACGCAGGCCTCGGGGCTTTCCTCGCCCTCGCGGCCGCCGCCCGGCAGGTCCCAGTGGCCGGGATAAGGAATATCCGGTGTGTCATCCCGCAGGATGACCAGCAATTCCTGCCCCAGAAACACCGCTGCCTTCGCGCCGGAAAATTCATTGCCTGCTGATGCCATGATCTGTCCCTTGCCCGCCAGCCGCGCTAAAGACAAGCCCTCCGCCGCACGTTAGACTTGCTGCTCCAACAACACAGCCCGCCGCCGCCCATGCACGCCCTTTGCCGAGACTGCCTGAGCCAGATCGCACCTGCCCGGCGCTGCCCCCATTGCGGCAGCCCGAGGATCAAGTCGCATGAGGAGCTGTTCTCCCTCACCATCGCCCATATGGATTGCGACGCCTTTTATGCCAGCGTCGAAAAACGCGACAATCCGGAACTCGCAACCAAGCCGGTGATCATCGGCGGCGGCAAGCGCGGCGTGGTCTCCACCGCCTGTTATGTCGCTCGAATCCGCGGGGTGCGCTCCGCCATGCCTATGTTCCAGGCGCTGAAACTTTGTCCGGACGCGGTGGTGATCAAGCCGCGGATGAACGCCTACGTAGAGGTCAGCCGCGAAATCCGCAAAATGATGAATGAGCTGACCCCGGATGTGGAACCGCTGTCGCTAGACGAGGCCTTCATGGATCTGACCGGCACCGAAAAGCTGCATGGCGCCCCGCCCGCAGTGATGCTGGCGCGGCTGGTCAAGCGGATGAAGGACGAGCTCGGCGTCACCGGCTCCATCGGCCTCAGCCACAACAAGTTCCTAGCCAAGGTCGCCTCCGACCTCGACAAGCCGCGCGGTTTCTCGGTGATCGGCAAGGCCGAGACCGATGACTTCCTGCGCGAGAAACCGGTGCGGCTGATCTGGGGCATCGGCCCCGCCGCCCAGGCCAGCCTTGACAAGGCAGGCATCCGCACCTTCTCGGACCTCCTGCGCTGGGACCGCGAGGCTCTGCACAGCCGTTTCGGCTCGATGGGCGACCGGCTGTGGCATCTGGCCCGCGGCCAGGACCGGCGGCGGGTCTCGGCCCATGCGCCCATCAAGTCGATCTCCAATGAAACCACTTTCTTTGAGGATACTGCCAGCCTGGAGGTGCTCGACGGCCACCTGTGGCGGCTGGCTGAAAAGGTTTCGGACCGGGCCAAGGCGCGGGAGCTGGCAGGCCGGGTCGTGACGCTCAAGCTGAAACGCGCCAATCATTCGGCGCTGACCCGGCGGGTCACCTTGCGCAGCCCCACCCAGATCGCTGACCGGATCTACCGCACCGCCCGCAGTCTGCTGGATCAAGTGGGAGATGAGGGCCCCTACCGGCTCTTAGGCTGCGGGATTTCAGACCTTGTGCCCGAATCGCAGGCGGACGATAGCGGTGACCTGCTGGACCCGAATGCCGGCAAGCGGGCAGAGGCCGAACGCGCCACCGACGCTATTCGCAAAAGATTCGGGGACAGCGCTATTCTGAAAGGCCGCGCCCTGCGCTGAATATGCGGCAGCAGTCTATTCCGCAGCCAGCGGCATCTCACCCTGTCCGATCTCCGCAATCTCGGCAATCACCCGGCGCAGCAGTTTCTGCAACGGTTCGAAATTCGCATTCGGGCTGATGCTGGCCTCATCCATGTAAAGCGCCCGGTCGATCTCGATCTGGACCGCATGCTGGCGCCGAGACGGGCGGCCATAGGTCTGGGCGATATAGGCCCCGGCAAACGGCGTGTTGCGGGCCACCTTCAGTCCCGCCGCGGCAAAGGCCGCCTCGATCCGGTCCACCACGCTGCTGTCCGCCGCAGCGCCGAACCTGTCGCCCAGAACCACTTCCGGCTTGCGGCCGCTCTGCGGTGCCATGGTGTCGATCGCCTCGTGCGGCATCGAGTGGCAATCCACCAGAATCGCCTGCCCGAAACATTTGTGCGCCTGCTCCAGCAGCCCTTTCAGCGCCTGGTGATAGGGATGCCAGTAACACCGGATCCGCTCTTCGGCCTCAGACATCGGCAGCTTGCCGCGATAAATCGCCCGGCCATTGGCCACCACCCGGGGAATGACCCCCAGGCCCGAGGCCACCCGCGGGTTCTGCCCGCGCCGCTGCACCCCGTCGATCACCGCCGGGTCCAGCTCATCGGGTGAGCGGTTCAGGTCCAGATAGGCCCGCGGCTTGACCGCGGTCAGCAGCGGCGCACCGAACTCCGGTGCCGCCTGAAACAGCAGGTCGACAAAGGCATCCTCCGAACTGCGGATGGTCTTCCGCCCCAGAATCGACTGCTCCAGAAAGGAATCGCTGTAATCGGTACCGCTGTGGGGAGAGGCAAAAACCACCGCAGAGGCCAGTTTCTGCGGGGAAATCACGGAAAACGCTGTATCAGGCATCCTTGCTCCGGTGCTTCTTGTGCAAGAAACAGCATATCGCGGAAATTTCTGCGGTCAAAAGCTCTTGCACCTCTGCGCGACTCTATTTATAGACCCCCTCACCGGCGCGGCACCCCGCGCCCCTTTCACTTCTGAGGGGCAGGACGCAGCGCAGGCCAGAGTGGGCGATTAGCTCAGCGGTAGAGCACTTCGTTGACATCGAAGGGGTCACAAGTTCGATCCTTGTATCGCCCACCATTCAATTCACTGCCCTGGTCACGGCCAAGGCACCCGCTAACCCAGGCGCTGGTTCGCGCCGCAGACAAGGAGAGAGACCATGAAGGTCAAGAACTCGCTCCGTTCGCTGAAGAACCGGCACCGCGACTGCCGGGTTGTGCGCCGCAAAGGCCGCGTGTACGTGATCAACAAGACCCAGCGCAAGTTCAAAGCGCGCCAGGGCTAAGATCCGCTACAGCGACATGCAGAAAACCGCATCATCCGATGCGGTTTTTTTTGCGTTTTGGGGCTGCTTTCTTCTTGAACCAGGCCAAGGCGGCAGTCCCGCTCCCGCGGCTTCTCCGGACTGCAGCCGGATGAGACCTGCCATGCCCAAAGGGGAGCGGACCTATCTAAAGATTCAGCGACGGGCGGGAGGCGCCTGCCCAGTCTGGCCAGCCAACAGCAGGCTGCGACTTTCTGACTGTTTCAGTCGGAAATTTATTGCATCTGCCGCCAGATGCTTTAATCGACTCTTTCAGTCGGAAATCTGATCTAACCAAGAACGGGACATCCAATGCTGAAAGCCACAACCGTACTGGCCGTCGCGCTGACCGCAGCCATTGCCACCACCGCTGCTGCCGAAGGCGAGCTGAACATCTACTCCTCGCGCCACTATGACACCGACGAGCAGCTCTATTCGGACTTCGAAAAGGCCACCGGCATCACCATCAACCGGATCGAAGGCAACGCCGATGAGCTGATTGCCCGGATGAAGGCCGAAGGCGAGAACTCCCCCGCCGACATTCTGATCACCGTCGACACCTCCCGTCTGACCCGGGCCAAGGACGCAGGCGTGCTGCAAAGCATCGACAGTGATGTGCTGGAATCCCGCGTGCCCGCCTATCTGCAGGACGAAGACAACCAGTGGTTTGGCTTCAGCCAGCGCTCGCGCATTATCTTCTACGACAAGGACGAGGTCGCCAATCCGCCGCTGACCTACCTGGACCTGGCCGACCCCGCCTATAAGGGCAAGGTCTGCATCCGCTCCTCCAAGAACACCTACAACCAGACCCTGCTGGCCTCGATCGTGACCCATCACGGCACTGACGCAGCCCGCAGCTGGGCCGAAGGCGTGGTCGCCAACATGGCGCGCGACCCGCAGGGCGGCGACACCGACCAGATTCGCGGCCTGGTCTCCGGCGAGTGCGATATCTCGGTGGCCAACAGCTATTACTTCGCCCGGTCTATCCGCAAGGACGTCAAGGGCGTGTCGGAAAACCGCGACCAGATCGGCTGGCTGTTCCCCTCGCAGAACACCGAAGGCGCGCATATGAACCTGTCCGGCGGCGGTGTTGCCTTGCACGCGCCGAACAAGGACAACGCCGTCAAGTTCCTGGAGTACCTCGCCAGCGATTCTGCCCAAGCCTATTTCTCGGCCGGCAATGACGAATACCCGGCGGTTCCGGGCGTTGGCCTGGCCCCGTCGATTGCCGCGCTTGGCCATTTCAAACCGGATGACGTGAACCTGTCGGAGGTCGCCAAGAACCTGCCCGAGGCACAGAAGATCTTCAACGACGCCGGCTGGAAGTAACCCCAGCCCGCAAAGACCAGGAAAAGCGCGGCCCCGGCCGCGCTTTTTTGCTTCTGTGCTTGCCCCAGCCCGTCAAGCACCGAAAGTTTAAAGCACCGCCAGCTTTTCCTAGACCCGATTGCACGAGAACCCTATACGTTCGCGCATCATTATTCTCGGGGGGAAACATGCAGTCGGGAGCACGCCGCGCTCTGGGGGACCAGCGCTTATGAACCGGTTGCCAGTAACGATTATCAGCGGGTATCTGGGCGCGGGCAAAACCACCCTGATCAACCGCTTGCTGGCCGAGGATCACGGGCTGAAACTGGCCGTGATCGTGAATGACTTCGGCGCGGTCAATATCGACGATGCGCTGATCCAGGACACCGATGGCGGCAAGATCGCCCTCACCAATGGCTGCGTCTGCTGCACGATGGGCGACGACCTGGCCACGGCGCTGCAGGAGGTCCTGCACCGGCCCGAACACCCGGACCATGTGGTGATCGAAGCCAGCGGCATTTCCGATCCGGTTGCCATTGCCAATTCCGTTCTCAACGAAAACGGCCTCAGCTACGGCGGCATCGTCACACTGGTGGATGCGGGAAATGTGGAAACGCTGCTGAGCGACCCGCTGGTTGCGCCGCAGGCTGAGCAGCAGATCCGCGCCGCAGATCTGGTGATCGCGACCAAATGCGATGCGCTTTCCGATGCGCTCGGAGAAACCCTGAAATCGGCCGGCGCCCGCACGCCGACGGTTCTGAACGGCTCTCCCGTGGCGGAACTGCTGTTTGACGTGGTGCCGCTGCCCAAGGGCCGCGCGGTGGCGGCGCATCCCGCCTACACCACCTGGCAGCACCGCAGCAGCACCGCGCTGGACCGCCGCGCGCTAGGGGACAAGCTGGCAGACCGGCCCGCCGGGCTTTACCGGATGAAGGGGTTCGTGCTGACCACCGGCGGCGCCTATGAGCTGCATGTGGTGGGCCGCCATGTCGAGGCCAAACGCTGCGAGGCGGAGGAAACCGTTCTGGTGGGCCTGGGCCCGGCAGACCGGATTTCCCGCGACGAGATCGAGGCCTGGTGGGCGGCATAAGCCGCACCCGGGTCCAAGAAAATTCAAGTTTTCTTGGCAAGAATTTTCCAAAATTCTTGCGCCTAGCGCCGCCGTCCCACCTGGCGGCAGATCAGGATCACCGGCAGCAAGCCCACCGCCATGATCACCAGCGAGGGCACCGCAGCGCCCTCCAGCCGCTCATCCGCCGCCAGCCGGTGCGCCTGCACCGCCAGCGTGTCGAAATTGAAGGGCCGCATGATCAGGGTAGCAGGTAGTTCCTTCATCACATCGACAAAGACGATCAGCAGCGCCGTCAGCAGGCTGGGCGTCAGGATCGGCAGATGCACCCGGCGCAGCATTCCCAACGGCCCTTGCCCCAAGGAGCGCGCTGCCGCATCCATGTTGGAATGCATGGTCGCCTGTCCGCCCTCATAAGCCCCCAGCGCCGCCGCCATGAAACGCACGCCGTAGGCGGCAACCAGCAACCAGATCGAGCCGGTGACCAACAGCCCGGTCCGGATGCCGAAGGTCTCCCGCATCCAGGCATCCAGCGCATTGTCGAACGCCGCGAAGGGCACGATCAGCCCCACCGCGATCACCCCGCCGGGCACCGCATAGCCCAGCCGGGCGAAATAGGCCGCCGCTGAGGACAGCCGCCCGGGCCGCAGGCGCTGGTAAAAGCCGAGGCAGACGGCGGCGGCCACCGTCAGCACCGCCGCCGCCGAGGCCAGGATGATCGAATTGCTGGTGAACCCGATATAGCGGCGGCTGAACAGGTTCTGCTCCGAGTCGAAGCTCATCAGGAACAGCACTGCCACCGGCAGCAGGAACCCCAGCACCACAGGCACCGCGCAGAAGAACACGGCCAAAGCGGCCTTGATGCCGCCCAGCTCCGCCGGCGGCCTCTGGGTGTGGTGCTTGCCGGCATGGTGGTACTTCGCCCGCCCGCGGGTGGAGCGTTCAACCACCGCCAGCGTCAGGGCAAAGCCCAAGAGGCATAGTGCCAGCTGCGCTGCCCCGCCCCGGTCGCCCAGCGAGAACCAGCTGGTGTAGATCCCGGTGGCAAAGGTCTGCACGCCGAAATAGGACACCGTGCCGAAATCCGCGATCGTCTCCATCACCGCCAGCAAGACGCCCGAGGCTATCGCCGGGCGCGCCATCGGCAGGCTGACCATCCAGAATGCCTGGCAGGAATTCTTGCCCAAGGCGCGTGCCGCCAGAAAAGCACCGGCGCTCTGCTGCATGAAGGCCGCCCGCGCCAGCAGATAGACATAGGGGTACAGCACCAGCACCAACATCGCCGCCGCCCCGCCGGTGGAGCGGATTTCGGGGAACCAGTAATCCCGCGGGCCCCAGCCCGTCACCTCGCGCAGGGTGGCCTGCACAATGCCGGGGTGGTCCAGGATATGGGTATAGGCATAGGCAAGAACATAGGCCGGGAAGGCCAGCGGCAGAACCAGCGCAACCTCAAGGAAGCGCGCCCCGGGGAACCGCGTCATCGTCACCAGCCAGGCCGCGCCGGTGCCGATGGCAAAGGTGCCAAGCCCGACCATCGCCACCAGCGCCAGCGTCGTCAGCGTATAGCCCGGCAGCACGGTTTCAGCCAGATGGCGGATCGTCTCCGTTCCCCCAAACGCCGCGGCCAGCGCCACCGCCACCATTGGCAGCAGGCAGGACAGCGCCACCACCCAGGCCATCACGGCAAACAGCCCGCCGCCGCCCCTGCCGCCACGGCGGCGCCCATGCGGGGCATACTCTATGGGATCATTGGCAGCAGTCATTTGTGGCGTTCATCGGTCCGGCTGAAGGGTCTCACCGCCCTATTTCGACCATTCCAGTCAGAAATTCCAGCCGGAAAGCACGGCTCGGGCCAAGCCACCGCCAGAACAGCAAACGGGCGCCTGCTTCCGGCGCCCGTTTCAAGCAGCAAATCTGCCCGGCTCAGTCGTAGGTCCGCTGATCCTCGATCACCAGCCCGTCCTTGGGCAGCGCGCCCGGCGCGACCACCTCGACCTTGCCCTTGAGCTTCAGCACCTCGATCACCGAACGCGCATAAGCCGCCTCGTCGCCGCCTGCGGCTTCGATCTGCACGGTCATCGCGTCCATCTCGCCGTCGCGGCTGGCAATCACGCGGGCCTTGACGATCTCGTCATGCTTTTCGACCAGCGCCGCCACCTGCTCGGGGCGCACGAACATGCCCTTGATCTTGGTGGTCTGATCGGCGCGGCCCATCCAGCCCTTGATCCGCATGTTGGTGCGGCCGCAGGGCGAGACACCCGGCATCACCGCCGACAGATCGCCAGTGGCAAAGCGGATCAGCGGGTAATCGGGGTTCAGCGTGGTGACCACAACCTCGCCCACCTCGCCCGGCGCCACCGGATTGCCGGTGCCGGGGGTGACGATTTCGACGATCACATGCTCGTCAACGATCATCCCCTCCATCGCCGGGCTTTCATAGGCGATATTGCCGAGATCCGCAGTGGCATAGCACTGCAGGCAGGAGATCCCGCGGTCGGCATATTCCTGGCGCAGGGACGGGAACAGCGCGCCGCCGCCCACCGCCGCCTTGGAGAACGCCAGCTCCACACCCATCGCGTCGGCCTTGTCTAGGATCACCTTCAGATAATCCGGCGTGCCGGCATAGGCGGTGGCGCCCACGTCGCGCGCAGCGGTCACCTGCAGCTCGGTCTGGCCAGTGCCGGCAGGCAGCACCGCGGCGCCAACCGCCCGCGCGCCGTTTTCAAAGATCATCCCGGCAGGCGTCAGATGGTAGCCGAAACAGTTCTGCACCACATCTCCCTGGCCGATCCCGGCAGCGTTCAGGAACCGCCCCATCCGCCACCAGTCGCCATCCACCCCGCCAGGCTCGTATATCGGGCCGGGGCTCTGGAAGATATGGGCAAAGCCATGCGCGGGCTTCACGGTAAACCCGCCAAAGGGCGGGTTCTCCGCCTGCGCCCGGCTCAGCTCAGATTTGCGCAGCACCGGCAGCTTGGCCAAGGCTTCGGCCGAGGTCACCGCTGCCGGGTCCACCCCGTCCAGCAGTCCGGCGTAGCCCGCCGCGCCCTTGGCGCGGGCGATCTGCTCCGGCAGCGCCTGGGCCAGGTCTGCGGCGCGCTCGTCTGCGCTCCGGGTTTCAAGCGTGTCAAAAAAGCTCATCACGTCATCTCCCCGCATCAGCTCAGCCACCTCTTGCGGCGGCGGTAGGACCGCACGTCGCGGAAGCTCTTGCGCCCCTCATCCGACATCCCGAGGTAGAATTCCTTCACGTCGGGGTTCTCCCGCAGCTCTGCCGCAGGCCCGTCCATCACCACCCGGCCAGATTCAAGAATGTAGCCATAGTGGGCATACCGCAGGGCAACGTTGGTGTTCTGCTCGGCCAGCAGGAAGGTCACACCCTCGTTTTCATTGATCGACTTCACGATCTCGAAAATCTGCTCCACCAGCTGCGGCGCCAGGCCCATCGACGGCTCGTCCAGCAGGATCGTCTCCGGCCGCGACATCAGCGCGCGGCCCATTGCCACCATCTGCTGCTCGCCGCCCGAGGTATAGCCCGCCTGCGACTTGCGGCGCTCCTTCAGGCGCGGGAAATAGCTGTAGACCATCTCCAGGTCTTTCTGGATATTCGCGCCGCCATCCGAGCGTGTATAGGCGCCGGTCAGCAGGTTCTCTTCCACTGTCAGGTGCTCAAAGCAGTGGCGGCCTTCCATCACCTGGATGACGCCCTTCTTGACCAGCTCCGCCGGGTCCTGCTCATGCACATGCTCGCCTCGGTATTTGATCGAGCCCTTGGTGACTTCGCCGCGTTCCGAGTGCAGCAGGTTCGACACAGCCTTCAGCGTGGTGGTCTTACCGGCCCCGTTGCCGCCCAGCAGCGCAGTTATGCCGCCCTTGGGCACATTCAGGCTCACGCCCTTAAGGACGAGGATCACGTGATTGTAGATCACCTCGATATTGTTGACCTCCAGCAAGGTCTCGGCCTGCACATCTGCAGTGTCGGCGGCGGTGTTTGCTGCATCCAGCATCAAAGCGTGTCCTCATGCCTGTCCCGGACCAGAGCCGGGATCCCGTTGAGTGGCGCGGCAGCTCCCCGCCGCGCCGGTTTGGTTCCGGCCCCCTGACGCGGGGGCCGTGGTGCGCGTTACTTGCAGCCAGGCTCGATGTTGTTTTCAGCCGCGTAAGCAGCCGAATCTTCCTCGATCAGCTTGCCGATCACATCACCGTCCGTCGGCTTGAAGTCGGAGATAGCGTTCCAGGTCTTGCTGCCGGCATCCCACTGCACCACACCGACCAGGCCGGGGCCGCCATGGTTCTCGCAGCTGACCTTGAACTCAGGTCCGAAGCCCGCCATGCCCAGCGCTTCCATTTTGGCGTTGGTCATTTCCAGCGCTTCCATGCCATCGCGCATCATCGCCGCGGTGATATCACCAGTGCCATGCATTTCCTGCGCGGTCTTGGCGGCCTCGGCTGCCAGCATCGCTGCATAAAGGCCGCGGTTGTACTGCACCGACCCCAGCTGATCGCCGGCACCGGCTGCCTTGCCCGAGTCCACGACATATTTCTTCAGGTCGTCGTAAACCGGGTAATCCATACCAAGCCCGGTGAACGTCAGCGCCTTGTAGCCCGTGGCTTTGGCACCTGCAGGCTCCACGTCAAATTCGGCACCGGACCACCAGACACCGATGAAGTTTTCCATCGGGAACCGGATGTTGGCGGCTTCCTGGATTGCAACCTGGTTCATCACGCCCCAGCCCCACATCACAACGTAGTCAGGCTTCTCACGGCGGATCTGCAGCCACTGCGATTTCTGCTCCTGGCCCGGGTGGTCCACCGGCAGAAGCGTCAGCTCAAAGCCGTGCTTGGCCGAAAGCTCTTCGAGAGTGCGGATCGGTTCCTTGCCATAGGCAGAGTTGTGATAGACCAGCGCAACCTTCTTGCCGTTGATGTCGCCGTCGTTGATTTCCAGCAGATGGTTCACCGCGCCAGAGGCACCGTTCCAATAGTTGGCCGGGTAGTTGAAGACGTTGCTGAACACTTTGCCGTTTGCCGCCGAGGTGCGGCCATAGCCCATGGTGTGCAGCGGGATGCCGTCGGCGGTCACTTTGGGGATCAGCTGATAGGTGATGCCGGTGGACAGCGGCTGATACACCAGCGCGCCTTCGCCCTTGGTGGCCTCATAGCACTCTACACCCTTCTCGGTGTTATAGCCGGTCTCGCATTCGATCACCCGGGCCGGAACACCGCCGATGCCGCCATCGCGCTCGTTCAGCAGGGTGAAATAGTCGTTGTAGCCGTCCGAGAACGGAATGCCGCCCGCCGCATAAGGCCCGGTCCGGTAGCTGAGGTCCGGGAACACCAGATCCGCCATTGCCGGACCGGCTGCCATCGCGGCGCCAAGCGCCAGTGTGGTCAGTGTCTTTTTCATCGGCTTAAATCCTCCCTTTGGTCTTATCCGATGGTTTCTTACGGCGGGGGTGGTCTTGGTCTTCTCCCCGCCAGCGTGTCTGCCGCCCCGCGTCAGTGCGGGAAGGGCCAGAGTCTCAGTTTTTCCTTGGCAACGCGCCACAGCTGCGCCATGCCGTGCGGCTCCGCGATCAGGAAGACGATGATCAGCGCGCCGACAATCACCAGCTGGAAATGCGCCACGATGTCCGTCGGCCAGCCCAGCAAGTCGACGCCCACCACCTTCAGCACCACCGGCAGCAGCACCAGGAAGGCAGCGCCGGCAAAGGAGCCGAAGATCGAGCCCAACCCGCCGAGGATCACCATGAACAGCACCAGGAACGACTTCTGGATGCCAAAGGCTTCGCCGACCTCGACCGCGCCCAGATAGACCGCAAAGAACAGCGCGCCTGAGATGCCGATGAAGAAGCCGGAGACGGCAAAGGCCGTCAGCTTGGCCTTCAGCGGGTTCACCCCGATAATCTCGGCCGCGATGTCCATGTCACGGATCGCCATCCAGCTGCGGCCCACGGTGCCGCGGGTCAGGTTGCGGGCAACCAGGGCGCAGACGGTCAGGAAGATCAGGCAGAACAGGTAGGTCGCCCAGGCCGATGCGTTGGGGCCGGTGATGACGATGCCAAAGGTATCCCGCTCCGGCGCGTTGATCTGGCCCGAGGCCGAGTAGTTGTAGAACCACGGCACCCGGTTGAACAGCCACACCAGGAAGAACTGCGCCGCCAGCGTCGCCACCGCGAGGTAGAAGCCCTTGATGCGCAAGCTGGGAAGGCCGAACAGCACGCAAACCAGCGCGGTGATACCGCCCGCCAGCAGCACATGGATGAACATGCTGACTTCTGGGAAAGCCGTCATCAGCTTGTAGCAGGCATAGGCCCCCACCGCCATGAAACCGCCGGTGCCCAGGGACACCTGGCCGCAATAGCCGACCAGGATGTTCAGTCCGATGGCCGCGATCGAATAGATCAGGAACGGCAGCAGGATCGCGTTCGCCCAATAGTCGTTGATCAGGAAGGGGATGATCCCGAAAGCCACCGCCAGCACCACGTAATAGCGGATGCGGTCGAACTTGATCGGGAAGGTCTGGCTGTCATCTGCATAGGAGACTTTGAAATCCCCGGCTTCACGGTAGAACATGTCTCAGATGCTCCCTTTCTCTTGCAAACGGGACCCGGTCCGGGTGTCTGTCTTGATTGTTTCAGCGGCGGCACTCATTTGACCTGCCCCCACTGCGCCTGTGCGGCGTCACGCTGTTCGCGGGTCATCCGCGCCGAAGGTCTGGCATAGCCGCTGCGCTCGCTGCCGCGCACCAGCCGCAGATAGGCGATGATGCCGGTAATCAGCCCCGCAGAAGCCAGCAGCGCTGCGGTCACCACCTGGGTTTCGCTGTAGCTTTCCGCCGTCAGCGCCAGGTAGCCGAAGGCCCAGAAACCAGCCCAGGCGATCACGTTGACGATGGCAATCATCTTGTTCATGCCGCGGCTCCGCCGTTAACCACTTCTTCAGAAATCCGGACTTCGCCACATTTCGCCCAAATCTCTTTGCCACCCTGTTTGCGGGTAAAGTGAGTGGGATCAATGACCGCGATTTTCGAGGAAATCCGGCGGCTGGAGGCCGCGCGGAAGAAGGGTTGGATATCAGCATCCGAATATGCAGTGGCCAAGGGCCGGCTGCTGGAAACTGTCGAGGACGCAACCGTGCTGCCATCTTTCGAGGCACCGCCGCAGCGGCGCGCGGTTTCGAGAGACGCGCCCGGCCCCTGGGGGCTGATGCTGATCGGGCTGTGCGGGGCGGGGTTGCTGACCTTCCTCGCCGGGCAGGTGATCGGCGATCTGACAATCGCCTTCACCCTGGTGGCCAGCGTCTTTGCCGCCGTCGTCATCGCTGCTTTCCGCCGGCTTGAGGGCTGAGGAAGCAGGGAGCAGATCATTTGAGCGTCAGACCCGTTCAATGATCTTCTCCCCGAACAGCCCCTGCGGACGAAACACCAGGAACAGCAGCGCCAGCACATAGGCAAACCAGTTCTCGGTGGCGCCGCCGACCATCGGGCCAATGGCGAACTCAAACAGTTTCTCGCCCACGCCGATGATCAGGCCGCCAACGATGGCGCCGGGGATCGAGGTGAAGCCGCCCAGCATCAGCACCGGCAGCGCTTTCAGCGCGATCAGCGACAGCGAGAACTGCACGCCGGACTTGGTGCCCCAGACGATGCCCGCAACCAGCGCCACGAAGCCTGCGACCGACCAGACCAGAACCCAGATGAAGTTCAGCGAGATGCCGACCGACAGGGCCGCCTGGTGATCATCCGCCACCGCACGCATGGCCCGGCCCTGCTTGGTGTACTGGGCAAAGCAGACCAGCCCCGCCACCAGCAGCGCCGCAATCACCGTCGCCACGATATCCAGGTTGTCGATAAAGAAGCCGTAGCCGAAAATGTTGAAGGTGGTTTCGTCGATCCACAGGTTGATGCCCTGCGGCAGGCCCACGTCCAGCGTCTTGATTTCGGAGCCCCACATCAGGTCGGCGACGCCTTCCAGGAAGTAGGCCAGACCAATGGTGGCCATGAACAGGATGATCGGCTCCTGGCCCACCAGATGCTTCATCACCAGCACCTGCACCAGCCAGGCCAGCAGCACCATCACCGCCACAGTCAGGGCAATCGCCAGCACCCCGGGCACGTTCCAGCCGAAATGGGTGACATGACCGCCAAAGACCGCGTTGATCACATGAGAGAAGGGCACCTGACCCTGCATGATCCCCACCAGCGTCATCGCCGCAAACAGCGCCATCACGCCTTGGGCATAGTTGAAGATGCCGGACGCCTTGTAGATTAGAACGAACCCCAGCGCGACCAGCGCATAAAGCACGCCCGCCATCAGGCCGTTCAGCGTCACTTCCATCGCAAAGACGAGTTGTTCGGGCATTAGAGGCTCTCCTCGGAATTCTGCACTGCGGCGGTGCACAGGGGGTGCGCAGGGGGTGTACGGAAGTCACCCCGCCGGGGCCGGGTGTTGCTGTGTTGCAACTCAGTCATGGCTGACCCCCAGATATGCGTCGATCACATCCTGGTTATTGCGCACCTCATCCGGGGTGCCGTCACCGATCTTTTTGCCGTAGTCCATCACCACGACCCGGTCGCTGAGGTCCATCACAACGCCCATGTCGTGCTCGATCAGGGCAATGGTGGTGCCGAATTCGTCGTTCACATCCAGGATGAAGCGGGACATGTCCTCCTTCTCCTCGACGTTCATGCCGGCCATCGGTTCGTCCAGCAGCAACAGCTTCGGTTCCGCCGCCAGCGCCCGCGCCAGTTCGACCCGTTTCTTCAGGCCGTAAGGCAGCCGCGCAACAGGTGTCTTGCGAATGTGCTGGATCTCCAGGAAGTCGATGATCCGCTCCACGACCTCGCGGTTCTCGGTTTCTTCGGCCTCCGCCTTCCCCTTCCACAGGGCCTGCGAAAACAGGCCTGTTTTCATATAGTTGAGCCGCCCGGTCATGACGTTGTCCAACACGCTCATGCCTTCGAACAGGGCGATGTTCTGGAAGGTCCGGGCGATGCCCTGGCGCGCCACCTCGTAGGGGCGCATCGGCGGGCGTTTCTTGCCGTGGAACAGGACTTCGCCTTCCTGCGGCACATAGAAGCCGGAGATCACGTTCAGCATCGACGACTTGCCGGCACCGTTGGGGCCGATGATCGCGCGGATCTCGCCCTCGCGGATGTCAAAGGAGATGTCCTTGATCGCCACCACGCCGCCGAACCGCAGCGTGATGTTCTTCATCTCCATCACCACGCCGCCGATGGTGCGCCCGTCGTCAGTCACATAGCTTAAGGAATTGTCAAGCATAACAACGGCCTCCATTATTTTGCCGCATAGAAATTTTAAGATTTCCGTGCGATACTTGTGGGTAACGAGCAGCAAGGAGATCGACGTTATGTTCGGCGAACTTGAGCATTCCTGCCTTCTGAAGATGGCCATCGAATGCAAGCAGATGGGCCTCAGCCAATCCGAAAGCCTGGCCACGATTATTGAGCAGACACACGGGTTCAGCTCCCGCTTCAAGATCCAGCAGGTGGTCAACACGGCCTTCAACCCTGGCCTGAACCCCGACCTGATCTGAGACCGGTCCGGCCTGCCCGGCACGGGGCGGGGTCATTTCCGGCGATACCTGCATCATTCCGCGGCCACCTTGTGCGGCGCTGCCGGTTTCACTTCGGCATCTACGATGGTCAATGTCGCTTTGATTGAACCCTTGCGGCCGTCCTCATAGGTCACCTCTGTGACGGTCGAGACCTTCTCCGAGCCGTCGTAAAGCGCGGTGATGATATCGTCGAACTTCTCTTCCACGATACGGCGGCGCACCTTGCGGGTACGGGTCATCTCGCCATCATCCGCATCCAGTTCCTTGTGCAGAACCACAAAGCGATGGATCTGGCAGCCTGACAGCATCGGGTCTTCCGCGACCGACTTGTTGACTGCCGTCACATGCGAGCGGATGGTTTCCAGAACCTTCGGATGGCCCGCCAGTTCCTGGTAGGAGGCATAGGCGATATTGTTGCGTTCCGCCCAGTTGCCCACCGCCGTCAGGTCGATGTTGATGAAGGCAACACAGCGGTCGCGGCCATTGCCGAACAGCACCGCTTCCAAGATGTCCGGGTAGAATTTCAGCTTGTTTTCCACATACTTGGGCGCAAACATGCTGCCGTCGGCCATCTTGCCCACGTCCTTGGCACGGTCGATGATCCGCAGATGGCCTGAGCCTTCCTCGAAGAAGCCGGCATCGCCGGTAGCTACCCAGCCTTCGGGGTCCTTGGTAGAAGCAGTGGATTCCGGGTTGTTGAAATACTCGACGAAGGTGCCTGGCGAACGGTAATAGATCTCGCCGTTGTCGCCGATCTTGATC
Organism: Leisingera sp.; assembly: GCF_982940295.1. NCBI lineage: Bacteria > Pseudomonadati > Pseudomonadota > Alphaproteobacteria > Rhodobacterales > Roseobacteraceae > Leisingera > Leisingera sp. The sequence continues at coordinate 33,970 of NZ_CEYXRG010000027.1, read as the reverse complement.
TCGACCTCCGGCGCCGGCACACCAACGGTATCAGCACGCACTTCGCCATCCGGCTGCACGGTGATGAACACGGTGGCTTCGGTCTGGCCATAGAGCTGTTTCAGGTTGATGCCCAGCGAACGGTAGAAATCAAAGATCTCCGGCCCGATCGCCTCGCCCGCGGTGTAACCGACGCGAATGCGGCCATAACCCAGCGTATCCTTCAGCGGGCCATAGACCAGAAGGTTGCCCAGCGCGTATTTCAGGCGGTCCATCACGCCGACGGGCTTGCCGTCCAGAATGTCGCCCCCGACCTTCTTGGCGTGTGCCAGGAAATGATGGAACATCTTGCGCTTCAGGGCGCCTGCATCCTCCATCCGGATCATCACGTTGGTCAGCTGACCCTCGAACACCCGCGGCGGCGCAAAGAAATACGTCGGACCGATCTCGCGCAGGTCGGTCATCATGGTGTCGGCGCTTTCCGGGCAGTTCACACAGAAGCCGCACCAGTAGGCCTGTCCGACCGAGAAGATAAAGTCGCCAACCCAGGCCATCGGCAGGTAGGAGAGGATATTCTCGTTCTGGGTCAGCTTGTCGAACTCGGCGGAGTTCTTGGCGCTTTCGATCACGTTGCGGTTCGACAGCACCACGCCCTTGGGCTTGCCGGTGGTGCCGGAGGTGTAGAGCATCACGCAGGTGCTGTCATAATCCAGCTTGCCCTGCCGCTTGTTCAGCTCCCCGATCAGCTCGTCATGGGCCGCCCGCCCCTGATCCTGGATATGGCTGAACTGGTGCAACTGAGTGTGGTCGTATTTCCGCATGCCGCGCGGATCGAGATAGATCATGTGCTCGAACTGATGCAGCTGATCCTGGATCTCAATCACCTTGTCGGCCTGCTCCTGATCGCCCACGATCACAAAGCGCGCGCCGCAGTGGCCCAGCACATAGGCCATCTCCTCGGCCACCGCGTCCTGGTAAAGCGGCACCGGCACGGCGCCCACCGCCTGCGCGGCAACCATAGACCAGTAGAGATAGGGGCGGTTGCGGCCGATAATGGCGACAAAATCACCCTCGTTCACGCCAAGGTTGATCAAACCCAGCGCCAAAGCTTCTATTTCCTTTGCCGCCTCGGACCAGGTCCAGCATTGCCAAATGCCGAATTCCTTTTCCCGGTAGGCCGGCGCGTCTGCGAATTGCGCCGCATTGCGTTGAAGCAGCGCCGGCAGGGATTTCATCCCTTCGGCGCCCATCTGCATCTGAGCCAACTTTCTTTCCTCCCTTTCCGGCGTTGCTGCCGGACCGACCGCCGTCCGCGGTTCTGGCCCCGATTAGGGACAGCGGCAGATTAGCCCGTCAACTTTTTCCTGAAGTTTTCCTAAATCTTACGAATTGTAACAGGCATCTTCCCTTTGTTTTACAGCTTGTTACGCAAGGCAAGCCAACTCCAATCGGGGCGAACGTTTCTTACCGCGCGGAGGCCGCGACCAAAACTGCGCGGGATGCGCACGGATCGGCAAATGACCGAATCGACCGCCCGGTGATTCTTTCTCAAATGCGAATCTAAAGGGACGCCAGCCGCTCATACTCCCACGGCAATCAGGAGACGATTGAGCCTTTCCGAGGCGGCACCATCCACCCCCGCGGCCGAATGGCAATTTGCCCCTGTTGGGCAGCGGTGCTAGCCATGGGCCGGGGAGAGCTATGAACCGTACGAATAAGCAGCACGCCGCCATGACCACCGCCGGGCTGAACCTGATCGCCCAGGCGCTGTCGATCTATGACAACGATTTGCGGCTGGCCGTGTGCAACCGCCGCTTTCAGGAAATGTTCAACCTGCCGGACCGCCTGACGCAGCCGGGCGCGTCCTTTGCCGAGACCATCCGGTTTCTTGCGGAAAACGGAGAATATGCCCCGGAAACAGACATCGAAGAGATCGTGCGGACCCGGGTCGAGCAGGCGCTGGACTTCGTGGCCCATTATTTGGAGCGCGAACGCCCCAACGGGCAAATGATTTCAATCGAAGGCTCGCCGCTGCCGCAAGGCGGATGGGTCACCGTCTATACAGATATTACCCGCACCAAGCGGGCGGAGCAGCTATTGCGGGCGCGCTCGGAGGAGCTTTCCGAAAAGCTGATCGCCTATACCGAGGAGCTCTCTGCCGCCAACCGTCAGCTGGAGGCCACCAATACCGCTCTGGAAGAGGCCAAGCGGCAACTGACCGAGATCGAAGGCCGCACCCGGCTGACGACCGAGATGATGCCTGCCCATATCGCCCATGTGGATGCGGACGGCTATTACACCTACACCAACCGCCGCCTCAGCTCGGTCTTTCCCAGCCGCCCTTCGGACATTCTGGGCATGCATATCTCGGACGCGCTGGGGCCTGACGCCTTTGACCGGATCGAGCCGCATCTGCTGGCCGCCTACAAGGGCGGCAGCCCGGTGTTCGAGTTCACCGAAAGCCACGGCAGCCGCCGGATCAGGGTGGCCTTTACCCCCGACCAGCAGGGCGGTGTCTATATCCTTTCGATGGACGTAACCGAGGAAACCCAGGCACGTGTTGCCCTGCAGCAGGCCCGCCGCCGCGAAATGGCGGCGCAGATGACCAGCGGCCTGGCGCATGATTTCTCCAACCTGCTGACCATCATCCTGGGGATGCAGGGCAAGCTGGAAAAGATGGGATTGGGCGGTGAAGCCGCGGAAATGGTCCAGGGCACGCTGTCCGCTGCGCGGCGCGGTGGACGGCTGCTGAACCGGATAGCTGAAATGACCGGCCAGCGCACCCTGCGGCCGCAGGCCACCAACATGCACGATCTGCTGAGCGAGCTGAAGATCCTCGCCTCTCCGTCGCTGCCGCAGGGGGTAGGGCTCAGCATTCTCGACAATATGCCCGACCAGGTGCTGCTGCTGGACAGCGGCAAGCTGCAGGATGCCCTGCTGAACCTGATCCTCAATGCCCGCGATGCCTGCGGCACCTCGGGCCAGATCACCGTCAGCGCCCATGCGGTCGGACAGACCTGGGTCGAGATCACCGTCACCGACACCGGCCCCGGCTTCTCTGCCGAGGCACTGGAAAAGGCCCTGAACCCGTTCTTCACCACCAAGGGCAGCGAAGGCTCCGGCCTGGGCCTGCCGATGGTCTATGACATGGCCAAGCTTGCAGGCGGCGACATGCGGCTTGGCAACACCCAGACCGGCGCCTCGGTCACCCTGCGGCTGCCCTACCGCCAGGCCCCCGATGCCAAGGGTGGCATGGCGCTGCTGGTCGAGGACAGCGAGGAATTGCGCGCTGCCTTCCGCGACATGCTGATCGACCTTGGCTATTCGGTCATCGAAGCGGCCAGCGTGGACGAGGCCAGCGCGCTCACCGCCGACCTGCCGGACATCGCGCTGGTGCTGTCCGACATCAAGCTGGAAGGCAGCGCCACCGGCATCGACCTGGCCGCCCGGCTCGACGGTTCCGGCCTGCCCTGCATTCTGATGACCTCGCTGCCGACCAGCGACCCGCTGTTCCGCAAGGCATTGAAATGCGGGCCGGTTTTGCGCAAACCTTTCACCACTCATCAGCTGTCCGAATTGATCTCACCGGAGCCCGCCGTATGACATCCCCCCTGGTCACCATACTGGATGACGAGCCGGAAATCCGCCGAATCCTGACCGAAACGCTGGAGGACGCGGGCTTCCGCACTCAAAGCTTCGCCCGCGCACGCGAATTCGAGGCGGCGCTGAACCGCGTGACGCCTGATGTCTGCCTGGTGGATCTGTCGCTGCCCGACACCGACGGACTGGCGCTGGTGCATAGGCTGGCGCTGGAACAGGGGGCGGCGGTCATCATCATCTCCGGCCGGGCCCAGGTGCAGGACCGGGTGACCGGGCTGGAGCTCGGCGCGGACGACTATATCACCAAACCTTTTGACCCGGCCGAGGTCGTGGCGCGGGTCCGGGCCAGGTTGCGCAGCGGCCCGCGCACTGCGGCCCCAGCCAGCGAGACCGCCCGGTTTTCCGGCTGGACCGCCCATTTCGACCGCTACGTGCTGGAGGATGACACCGGCGCCGAGACTCCTTTCTCCCATGCAGAAGGCGAGGTGCTGCGGCTGTTCCTGGACAGTCCCAAGCGGCTGATCTCCCGCGCCCAGATGCAGGAGGCGCTTGGCGGTGCGGCCGGTGAAAGTTTTGACCGGGCGATGGATGTGCGCATCTCGCGTCTTCGCACCAAGCTGCGCGAGGACCCCAAGAACCCGCGGCTGATCAAGACGATCTATGGCGCTGGCTACATCTTTCTGGGGGATGTGGACTGGATCTGACCCCGCCAAAGTAGAAAAGCCATCTGAAAACACTACGCTTTCTCTTGTCAGATGGAGGAACGCGCAATGACACAGTTGCAATATTTCACGGCCTTGTCCGGGCTATGGGTGGCGGTGGCTTGGGTGCCCTATATCCTTGACCGGATCTTTGTCCGCGGCCTGATGGGGGCGCTCGCCAATCCCAGCCCCGACGACAAACCTCAGTCGCCCTGGGCCCAGCGCGCGCACCGGGCGCATATCGTCGGCGTCGAGTTGTTTGCCGCCTTTGCACCGCTCGCCATCATCGCCACGCTGGTGATACCCGCCGAAGACCAGCCCGGCACCTTGGGTGTTACATTCTTTTTCGGCATAGTGGCACACTACGTGATCTATTCCGTTGGCCTCCCGGTCCTGCGCACCGCCGCCTTTGCGGTCGCCGCGCTCTCGTCACTCCTCTTGGGGCTGACACTTCTGGGCGCGGCCTAGCGCAGTCTGGCACTGGCCTCTTGCCCGGCCGAATCGCTGCGCGTAGAATCGTTCTATGGCCACCTGTCTGCTCTACCGCCAAGCCCCCTCGCGCCCGTCGCGGTTCTACCGCATCGAGCTGGCGATGAATCTGTTTTCCGAGGTCTCCGTGCTGCGCGAATGGGGCGTGGCCGGCGCCAACGGGCAAAGCGTGATCAACATCTACGGCAACCTGCGCGAGGCGTCTCTGGCCGCCGACAAACACCGCAAGCGGATGCTCAAACGCGGCTATGGCCGGGCCTGAGCTGCGCCGCGCCAGCGGCGCCTGGCCCAACTGAGACGGGCATTCTTTGAATGTCCGGGAACAGGCGGGAGCGCCCTGCCCCTCTTGCGCGCCGCCAGGTTCAAACCGCCAGCGCCCGGGCTGCCCGGTTCAGCACCTGCAAGCCCAGCACCAGATCCGCCTCGTCCGTATCCTCGTCAAAGGCATGGCTGATGCCGCCGATGGAGGGCACGAACAGCATCCCCGCGGGCATCACCGTGGCGAGATTGGCCGCATCATGCAGCGCGCCGGAGGGCATCTTCTGCCACTTCCCGGGCGCCAGCCCCTCCGCCGCGGCTGCCAGCTCTGCCTGAAACCGCGCATCCATCGCTGCCGGTTCGATCCCCATGACCGGGCCAAGCGCCACCGCGACGCCGTGGCCGGCAGAAATTTCCTGCGCGGTCTCCTTGATAACCGTTTCCATCCGCGCCAGCCCGCCGGCATCCGCATCACGCCATTGCATCGAGAACTCCACCCGCCCCGGCACCACCGAGGCGGCATTGGGATGCAGCGCCACATGGCCGATGGTCCAGACCGTGGCAGGTGTCACCACATCGGCAAGCCGGCTGTTTAGAGCGGCATTGAAGGCAGACAGCGCCTGAAACGCGTCCCGGCGCAGATGCATCGGCGTGGTGCCCGCATGGTTCTGGCGGCCCTCAAAACTGATCCGCATGTCGCGGATGCCGACGATATCCGTCACCACCCCAAGCCCAAGCCCGGTTTCCTCCAGATAAGGGCCCTGTTCGATATGCATTTCCAGAAAGCCGCTGAACCGGCCATGCGGCAGGAAATCCCCTGCCAGATCCGCCATCTGCGCCCGCATGTCCGCCAGGGAATTGCCAGCATTGTCGGTGAACCCGTCCACCGCCTCCAGCGCCAGCTTGCCGGTCCAGACATCCGAGCCGGTCAGCACCCCGAACCTTCCCTCCTCATCCTGGAAGCTGACGCAGGAAATTGGCGGCCCGCCTGCTTCCCTGGCCGCGCGGGCAACCTCCAGCCCGGCCACCACGCCCAGCGCCCCGTCCAGCCAGCCGCCCTCGGGCTGGCTGTCACTGTGCGAGCCCAACAGCAGGCTCTTCTCCCCTGCCAGCCCAAAAAGACTGCCGAGCGGATCGAAATGCGGCTCTAAACCGGCCTCATTTATCCGTTCCGCCAGCCATTTCCGCGCCGCTATGTCGGCCCCGGAATAGGCCTGCCGCACCACCCCCTTGCCCACGCCCGACGCACCAAAGCTGCGCAAGCTATGCAGATCATCAAGAAAACGCTGAGGGTCGAGGGTCATGATCGGTCTCCGGACTGGCAGACCCACAGTGCGCCAAGTTTTTGCCGCTCTCAATGGAATTGCTGGGACCGGTGCCGAAACCCTCACTTCCCTCTGCCCGGAACCTCCCCTAAGACTTCCCCGGTAACAACGGAGCCGCCCGCACATGTCCCACATCACGCTGATCCGCCACGGCCAGGCCAATACCAGCGCCCGTGACGAGGCAAGTTATGACCGGTTGAGCGATCTGGGACACCAGCAGGCGGCCTGGCTGGGGGAGCATCTGCGCAACAGCGGTAATCATCATCCGCGCGTCTACTGCGGCACCCTGACCCGGCATATCGAAACCGCCGCCTCGATGGGATATGCGGATGCAGTGCAGGACGCCCGCCTCAACGAGATGGAGTATTTTACCCTGGCCGAGGCGATGCGTGATCAGCACGGGCTGCCGATACCGGAAGAACGCGAGGGTTTTGTCGACCACCTTCCCAGGGTCTTTGCCGCTTGGGCCGGCGGGGAGATTTCCGAGCCCTACGAAAGCTGATCGCAATTCGAGACCCGCACCCGGCAGGCACTGGAGGAAATCTCCGCAGGTGACGGCCCGGCGCTGGTGGTCACCTCGGGCGGGCTGATCTCGATGGCGCTGCGGCAGGCGATGGGGCTGGACACCGCGGGGATGGCACGCATTGCGCTTGCGGTCATGAACACATCCATGCACCGGCTGTTCCCCATCGGCGGCCACTGGAGCCCGGTTCTGTTCAACGCGGTGCCGCACCTGGAAGCGCCGGACCGGCACTTTGCCCAGACACATCTGTGACGTCCGAAGGGGAGGAAGACCATGCAGCTCTATTACGCGCCCAACACAATTTCGGTGGCCGTGGCCATCGCATTGGAAGAGGCCGGGATCGACTATGAGACGGTGAAAATCGACTTTGCCGCCAAGGAACAAACCGGCGCGGCCTATGCCCAGATCAATCCCAAGGGCCGGGTGCCCGCGCTGGCGGTCGAGGGCGGCATCCTGACCGAGACCGGAGCGCTCCTGGAATACATCGCCGATATGGCGCCGGACGCAGGTCTGCGCCCGCAAGAACCGGTGCAGCTGGCCCGGATGCGCGAAGTGATGTTCTACCTGGCTTCCACCATGCATGTGAACCACGCCCACAGGCTGCGGGGCGCCCGCTGGGCCAAGGAACGCTCCAGCTGGAAAGACATGCAGAAGATGGTGCCGCAGACGATGGCGGCCTCCTGCGAGTACATCAGCCAGGCCGGGCTGCGCGGGCCCTTTGTGCTAGGGGAGGAAATCAGCCTCGCCGATTGCTACCTCTATGTGGTCTGCACCTGGCTAGAAGGCGACGGGGTGAACGTGACGGACTTCCCCAAAATCCAGAACTTCATGACGGCAATGGAACAGCGCGAGGCGATTCGCGCGGTCTATGCCAAGGGAATGCTTTGAAGGACATGACAATGACGCATCTGTGGGTACGGGCCGAACAGCGCCCCAACGAAGAGCGGGTCGGCCTGACCCCTGAAGGCGCCAAGGCACTGCTGGCGAGCGGCATCAAGGTCACAGTGGAGGAGAGCTCGGTACGGGCAATCCCGCTGCAGGGCTACATTGACGCGGGCTGTGAGATTGCGCCTGAGAACTCCTGGCCCCAGGCGCCTGCGGATGCGATTATCTTCGGCCTCAAGGAACTGCCCGAAGACGGCACCCCGCTGCCGCACCGCCACATCATGTTCGGCCATGCCTTCAAGGGCCAGCATTCCGGCAAGGCACTTCTGGAGCGGTTCAAGGCCGGCGGCGGCACGCTTTATGATCTGGAATACCTGGTCGACGAAACCGGCCGCCGGGTTGCCGCCTTTGGCTATTGGGCAGGCTATGCCGGCGCGGCGGTGACACTGAAAGCCTGGGCCGCTCAGCAGCGCGGCGAGCTGTGCGGGCCGGTTGGTGTCTATGGCGGCAAGGATGCCTTGCTCGCTGACTTGAGTGCAGAGCTTGATGCCCTGAACAAAGACCGCCCCGCCGCAATCGTGATCGGCGCGCTTGGCCGAGTCGGCACCGGTGCTGCCGATCTCTGCGAGGCGATGGGTGTCCAGGTCACCAAATGGGACATGGCCGAAACCGCCAGCGGCGGCCCCTTCCCGGAGATCCTGGACCATGACCTGTTCCTGAACTGCATCTTCGCGCGGCCCGGCACACCGGTCTTTGTCCCACGTGAAGCATTGAGCGCGGACCGCAAGCTGACTGCCATCGGCGATGTCGCCTGCGATCCGGACAGCGACTACAACCCGGTGCCGGTCTATACCCAGGCCACCACTTGGGAGGCCCCTGCGCTGCGCGTCGCCGAAAACCCGGTGCTTGATGTGATGGCGATCGACAACCTGCCGTCGATGCTGCCGGTGGAAAGCTCGGAGGACTATGCCGCCCAGCTGCTGCCTTCGCTGCAATCCCTGACGGATCTGGAAAGCGGCGTTTGGGGCCGGGCCAAGGCCACCTTCCTGGAGCATCTGCCCGAATGATGGCGCCTTACGTCGGCTATCTGGCAGCCTTTCTGGGCACCGTCTGCTGGATCCCCCAGGCTTGGAAGGCCTGGGCCTCCCGCGATACCTCCGGCCTGTCGCTGCCGTCGAACCTGATGTTTCTGGCGACCGTCTCGCTGTGGCTGGCTTATGGGGTGATGGTCGGCGACTGGCCATTGATCCTGGCAAATATCTGCGCCGTGAGCGCCGTTCTGGTGATCGTCGCGGCCAAACTGAAATTCGGATAAGGGAGAACTCTCATGACTATTCACTGGTGCGGCACTGGCCTGTCGGCAATCCCCGGCCTGCGCCGCCTGCTGGAAGCGGGCCACGACGTGGCGGTCTGGAACCGGACCACGGACAAGGCGCGCGAGGCGGTCGGCGATCTGACCACCAATATCCACGCCTTCAGCATCGCCAACCTGGGCCAGATGCTGAGCCCCAAGGACGTGATCGTCTCCATGCTGCCCGGGGACTGGCACGTTCCGCTGGCGGAGCTGGCGATTGAGCACGGCGCGCATTTCGTATCCTCTTCCTACATCGCGCCGGAAATGCGCGCGCTGGACCAGAAGGCCAAGGACGCCGGCGTCTGCCTGATCAACGAGGTTGGTTTGGATCCCGGCATCGACCACCTGATGGCGCATGCTCTGGTGGCGGACTACAAGGCCTCCGATGCCTTTGACCCCGAAAACGAGATCAGCTTCATCTCCTACTGCGGCGGCATCCCCAAGACCCCGAACCCGTTCCGCTACAAGTTCAGCTGGTCGCCGCTGGGCGTGCTGAAAGCGCTGCGGTCGCCCTCCAAATCGATCCGCGATTTCAAAGAGCTGGACGTTGCCCGCCCCTGGGATGCGATCTCCTCCTACGAGGCGCCGCTGCCCTCCCCGGAAAGCTTCGAAGTCTACCCGAACCGCGACTCGATCCCCTTCATGGCGCAGTATGAGTTCGGCGAGGACTGGAAGGTGAAGGAGTTCGTCCGCGGCACCCTGCGCCTCAACGGCTGGGCAGACGCCTGGGCGGATGTGTTCAAAGAGGTCGAGACCCTTTCCGGCCCCGAAGGCGACGCCCGCCTCAAGAATATGTCGGACCAGTTCTGGACCGAAAACGCCTATGACGAGGGTGAGCCGGACCGGGTGGTTCTCTGCGTCGGTCTGAAGGCCGAAAAAGATGGCGCCGAAGTCTGGCACAAGACCTACGTTATGGATGCCTGGGGCGACGAGCGCGGCACCGCGATGGCGCGCCTAGTGTCCTACCCGGTCTCCTTCGCCATCGAAGCCGCCATGAACGGCAAGATCGCCGCCGGGGTACACGCCGCGCCCAGCGATCCGGCTTTGGTGGAGAAATGGATGGGTGAAATCGGCAGGCTGGCTCAGCACCTCCAAATTGTTGACAGCAAGGGCTAAAAGCCCTGAGTGCCCGCAAGCGAAAACCTGCGGGCGACCTCCAAGGTCCTTCATTAATCTGGCCTCAAATATCCAGGGGT
>NZ_CEYXRG010000027.1:0-23650 GCF_982940295.1 Leisingera sp. | reverse complement strand
GGCGGGGGGGGGGGCCCCCCCCCGCCCACCCCGCTTCAAAGGAAATGGGCGCCGTGACTGCGGCGCCCTTCTGCTGTGCGAACACAAGAGAAGCCTGACAGCGTGGCATCCCGGCCTTAACGGCCGATTACGTCGTCCTCGACGTCATGCACATCAATGCCCAGCGCCTCCAGACCAGCTTCCAGATTGTCAGCCAGATGCGGAGTGCCGAGCAGGTAATCCGCGGTTGGCGTGGTCGCTTCCTGCCGGGCGGTATAGATCGCATCACCGAGTTCTTCGGGTTCAAAACTGCCGCGGCCGACCCACATGATGCCGACCAGCTCCGCCTGCTGGTCTTCACTCATCCGGTCTATGAAGGCGCGCAGCTCGCCCTCCGCGCGGCCCAGTTCCCGGGCCATCATCGCCACCTGTGCCACCTTGCGGACTGAGATCTCCAGCATTGCTTCACTCCTTCTGTTCGCTGCCTCAGCATATCAAACAGCGGGCGAAACGCCTAAGTCTTTGATCTGGGGCAAACGGGCCCGCGGTCAGCCCTGCGCCTTGCCGAAGAGCGCGAGCCCCTCGCTGCGCCCGCGCAAGACCTCCGCCGGCAGCGCAGTCCAGCCGTTGCGCGCGGGCTCGGACCCGGCCTCTTGCAACAGCGCTTCAGAGGCAATCAGCGCCACGTCATGCACTTTGGTCAGTTGCTCAAGCCGCGCCGCGGTGTTCACGGTATCACCAAAGACGGAGTATTCCAGCCGCTGCGGCGTGCCGGTCACGCCGGAAAACACCTCGCCCCAATGCACTCCGATCCCTGCTGCCAGCCCAGCGTCGCCCGCCTGCTCCCGCAGCCGGCACCATGCGGCCACTTCCGCCAGCAGACCTTCGGCGCAGTCCAGCGCCCGCACCGCCGCCCGCTCCCCTTCGAACAGGATCATTGCCGCGTCACCGATATACTTGTCGATCAATCCGCTGTTCCGGCCTGCTACTTCCTCCACCCGGGCGCGGAACTCCGTAATCAAGCTGCTGACCTCCTGCGGCTCACGGCCTTCGCACCAGCTCGTAAAGCCGCGGATGTCGATGAACAGAATGGCCATCTGCTGCTGGCGGCCTTCCTGCAGCGCTTCCAGCCCGCCTCCCGCCAGGCGTCCCGCCAGCTGGGCCGGCAGGTAGCGGGTCAGGTTTGCCTTTTGGCGCGCCTCTTCCAGGGAGCGGTGCAACAGGCCGCGCATCCGGACCGCCGCCACCAGCAGAACGACGCCGGCCAGGCACAGCATCACCAGCCGCATGAAGTTCGGAGGTGAATCCATGGTCAGCCTGATCCGTTCAACAAGATCCGGCGCGGCGTCAGGCGGCTGCCACAGGATCATCCAGCCAAACCCGGCTGCAATCAGCACCAGCATCACTGCAAGCCGCAAGGGGCTGAGTCTCAGCACTCCAAAGGCAAGCACGACCGGGGCCATCCACACGGCTGGCATCGCAAAGACCGCGCCGCCGGGGACTCCGGTATTCACCAGCGACAGAAAGGTATTCAAAAGCAGAAAGCCGCAATCCGCCAACACCGCCAGCCAAATCATCCAAGGCTTGAACAGCCCCTTGCTGATCGCCCAATAGGTCAGCACACCGACTGCCAGGTAAGAGAGCATGGTAACTGTTGCCAGCCCGATCTGACGCCGCAAATGCGGCTCGTCCACCACCCGTACAGAATCCAGAGCCAGCATCATTGCCAGTATCAGGCCCAGTGCCACCGCGATCCGCAGAAGCGCAACGATGCGTTCGGCCTCAACCTCCGCAGCCCGCAGCAGCGCCGCCTCCCCCGCACGCAATGCTGGAGGCAGCTGCATTCAGTCCTCCGCCAGCAGCGCCACCTGGCGCGGCTCGACTTCGACTTGCCCGGGGTCCTCAAGCTCCGCCCCGTTTGACACGACTCCCATTGCCTCGAACCGGCGGGCGGAGGGCAGCACGCGGGCTTCCAAAGACCCCACTGCCTTGTTGTAGTTGTTTACCGAGGAAGACAGCGACCGCCCGACTGAGGCCAGATTCTTGGAGAACGTCGCCAGCCGGTCATAAAGTTCTTTGGCGGTCTTCTGCACCTCGACCGCGTTCTCGGCCATCTTCTCCTGCTGCCAGCCGTAGGCGATGGATTTGACCAGCGCCATAAGGGTAGTTGGCGTCGCAATCAGCACCTTGTTTTCAAATGCATACTCGATCAGTCCTGGATCCGCTTCAGCCGCGGCGGAAACGAAAGTCTCGCCAGGGATGAACATGACTACAAAGTCCGGCGTCTCACCCAAGGCGCTTTGATAGGATTTCGAGGCCAGCTGGCGCACATGGGTTTTTACGTGGTTTGCATGGCGGGCCAGCGCCGCCTGCTGCTGATCAGGTGTTTCCGCCTCCAGCGCGTCCAGATAGGCCTCCAGCGGTGTCTTTGCGTCCACCACGATGCTCTTGCCGCCGGGTATGCGCACGACTGCATCAGGCCTGCGCAGGCCCTCATCGGTGCCGACGCTTTTCTCCAGCTCGTAATCCACATGTTCGGCCATGCCGGCCATCTCAAATACTTGGCGCAACTGCATCTCACCCCAGCGGCCGCGGGTCTTGGGTGCGCGTAAGGCTTGAACCAGCTTGCGGGTCTCGCCGCCCAGCGCCGCCTGGCCCTCGGCCAGATGCTTCACCTGCGCTTGAATCGCGCCATAGGCCTCGTTGCGTGCTTGCTCGATCTCCTTGATCCGCTCACCGAACTGACCCAGCTTCTGGTCCAAGGGCTTCACCAGGCTCTCAATCGCGGCATGGCGCTTGGCCAGATCCGCATCCGCTGTCTTGCTGTGCGCCTGGAACCGCTCACTGACCAGACTCAGGAAGCTTTCGGAGTTCTGTTTCAGCACGCCCGAGGCCAGCGAGGCAAACTTGTGCTCCATCTGCTGGTTGATGTGGTGCAGCTCTTCCAGCCGTGCTGCATGCTCCGCCTTCAGCGCCTGCACCTGGGCCTCGGCCTGATAGCGGGCGGAGCGTTCATTATCGCTGGTGCGGCGCAGGGTGGCCAGTTCATCCGTCAGTTCCGGCAGCCGCGCCACCTCAGCCTGCAAGCCCGCGTTATGGCTGCGCAGATCCGCGTTGAGCTGCTCCATACGCCTTGCGTGGCCCCGCAGACGCAGCGCCGCCAGGGTCAAAAGCGCCGCCAGCCCGGCCAGCGCGTAGATCGCCCATTGGGCCTGTTCCAATGTCACTGCTCGTCCTCCCTTTACCGGGGGTTATTGTTCAGCTGCGCCCGAACAGGCGCTCGATATCTGCCAGTTTCAGTTCCACATAGGTGGGGCGGCCATGGTTGCACTGGCCGGAATGGGGGGTGGCCTCCATCTCCCTGAGAAGCGCGTTCATCTCCTCGCCCCGCATCCTGCGGCCGGAGCGAATGGAGCCATGGCAGGCCACCCGGCTCAGGATCGCTTCGATCTTGGCCTGCACCAGCTGGCTTTCGCCCTGATCCGACAGCTCATCCAGGATGTCCTTGATCATCGCCTCAGCGTTGACCTCCCCCAGGATCGCCGGGGTTTCGCGTACCGCAATGGCGTTGCCGCCAAAGGCCTCGATGCCGAGGCCGAATTTCGCGAGTTCCTCCGCCACGCCCAAGAGGCAGGCGCAGTCGTTGTCGCTGAGCTCAACGATTTCCGGGATCAGCAGCGCCTGAGCCGCGACACCGTTTTCCGCCATCTGGCGTTTCAGCTTCTCGTAAACAAGCCGCTCATGCGCGGCGTGCTGGTCGACTATCACCATGCCATCGGCGGTCTGGGCGATGATGTAGTTTTCATGCATCTGGCCGCGGGCCGCACCCAGCGGCAGCTGTTCGGCCCCGGGCGCTGAAGGTTCAGGCGCATCCGAGGGCTGACCCGGGGCCACAGGTGCCTCTGGAGTTTCTGTCACCCGGCCGCTGTAAGCCCCCGCCAATTCGGCAAAGCCTGGTGATGGTGGCACATCATAGGACCCCGCCTGCGTCGGGCCGGGGGACTGCGCCGCATAGGAGGCGTGCCGTGCGCCATAAGACGGACGGTCCATCTGATAGATCCGCGGGGCGCCGCTGGCAGTCGGCTGTTCCGGTTTCATCGCACCCAGCGTGGCACCTGCCACCGTGGTGGAGGCACGGTGCCCCGCCTCCGCCAGCGCGTGGCGCAGGGAAGAGACGATCAGCCCGCGGGCCAGACCGGGATCTCGGAACCGCACCTCGGATTTGGCCGGATGCACGTTCACGTCCACCAGTTGCGGGTCGCAATCGATGAACAGCGCCGCGGCCGGATGCCGGTCGCGGCTCAGGAAATCGAAATAGGCCGCCCGCAAGGCGCCGGTCAGCATCTTGTCTTTCACCGGCCGGGTATTCACGAACAGGAACTGCGCCACCGCCGCGCCGCGGGAATAGGTCGGCAGCGCCGCATAGCCATAAAGGCGGATCCCCTCACGCGTGGCGTCAATCTTCAGCGCGTTCTCGGCAAACTCCCGCCCCAGCACCGAGGCCAGCCGCCCGTGCAGCGCATCAAACAGGTCGCCAGTCAGCGGATCGGCACGGAAAGTCACCCGCCCCTCGCCGCCCCCGGAGACATCCCGCAGGGTGAATCCCACCGACGGCTCCGCCATCGCCAGCCGTTTCACCGTGTCGGAGATCGCCTGCGCTTCGGCGCGGTCGGTGCGCATGAACTTGAGCCGTGCCGGCGTCGCAAAGAACAGGTCGCGCAACTCGACAATGGTGCCCGCCCGCAAGGCGGCCGGTTTTACCGGCTCCAGCTTGCCGCCG
Source organism: Leisingera sp. (assembly GCF_982940295.1). NCBI lineage: Bacteria > Pseudomonadati > Pseudomonadota > Alphaproteobacteria > Rhodobacterales > Roseobacteraceae > Leisingera > Leisingera sp. The sequence goes on along the minus strand of NZ_CEYXRG010000027.1, from coordinate 18,891 downwards.
GAGACACGGATTTGCGCTGCCTCATGACCCCCGGCCCGGCTGGTGATCGTCAGCCGCCCTACCGCACCAAGCGAGGGCAACGCCTCGCCGCGGAAACCGAAGGTGTGAATGTTCAACAGGTCCGAGCCGTCGATCTTGGAAGTCGCATGCCGCGAGAGCGCCAGCGGCAGGTCCTCCGGTGTCATGCCGCAGCCGTCGTCGGTCACCCGGATCAGCGTCTTGCCGCCATCGGCGATCTCCACCGTGATCCGTGCGGCACCGGCGTCGATGGCATTTTCCACCAGTTCCTTCACCGCGGAAGCGGGCCGTTCGACCACCTCCCCGGCGGCAATCCGGTTGATGGCGCTGTCGTCCAGCTGGCGGATGACAGGACGGGTTTCAGGGTACGGATTTTCGCTGATATGGGGTTCTGCACTGCTCATACCGCTAAATTTAGCATGCGGGGCCGATTCTGCCACCGGAATGCGCGCCGCAGTGGCAGCAGAATCGCAAAACACGATTTTCGCTCTTTGCAGCTCTCCCTAGCGGGCCGCACCCCTGGGCTCTGGCTATTCGGGGCAATATTTTGTCCATTTAGTCAAAAAACCTAACGGCAGCCTGGGGCGTTCGCTTGCCAATATGCCGCACCCGTGCGATTTTCGCACGGAACTCTTCTGAGGATCCCCAATGGAAAGCCATATCGCTGAAAGAAGCGCGCAGCTGCCGCAGCTGGCAGAGCCGCGCAATCCTGGCATGGAGCTGGACCTGGACTGGGTCGCTGCCGTGCAGGCCAACACCTCGGCCATCGAACGCCGCTGCGCCACCCTGCCGGGCCGCCGCAGTGTCAAGAAGGACCATCAGGCTGCCTGGCTTCTGAAAGCCGTCAGCCTCATTGACCTCACCACACTATCCGGCGACGACACCGAAGGCCGTGTCCGCCGCCTGTGTGCCAAGGCGCGCCAGCCGGTGAGTGCGGGAATCCTGCGCAGCCTGGGGATGGAAGGGCTCACTACTGGCGCGGTCTGCGTCTACCACGACATGATCCCCACCGCCGCCAAGGCGCTGGAGGGCACAGGTATCCCGGTGGCCGCGGTCTCCACCGGGTTTCCGGCCGGCTTGTCGCCGTTCCACCTGCGGCTTGCCGAGATTGAGGAAAGCGTCAAGGATGGTGCTGAAGAGATCGACATCGTGATCTCCCGCCGCCATGTTTTGACCGGAAACTGGCAGGCACTCTATAACGAAATGAAAGCCTTCCGCCTTGCCTGCGGCGAGGCGCATGTTAAGGCCATCCTGGCCACCGGCGAACTGGGCTCCCTGCGCAATGTGGCACGCGCCTCGCTTGTCTGCATGATGGCGGGTGCCGATTTCATCAAGACCTCGACCGGCAAGGAAAGCGTCAACGCCACCCTGCCGGTCAGCCTGGTGATGATCCGCGCAATCCGCGACTATTACGACCGCACCGGCTACCGTGTCGGATACAAGCCCGCGGGCGGCATTTCCAAGGCGAAGGACGCGCTGGTCTACCTCGCTCTGATGAAAGACGAACTGGGCGACCGCTGGCTGCAACCGGACCTGTTCCGCTTTGGCGCCTCGTCGCTCCTGGGCGATATCGAACGCCAGTTGGAACACCATGTCACCGGGGCATACTCCGCCGGCTACCGCCACTCCATGGGCTGAGGGCTGAACACATGACCATCAAAGAGATTTTCGACACCATGGAATACGGCCCTGCACCCGAAAGCGCCGCCGAGGCACTGGCCTGGCTGGTCGATCAGGGCGGCCGCTTCGGTCATTTCATCAACGGTGAGTTCACCGCCCCCGGCAACGGCTTTGACAGCAGGAACCCGGCCACGGGGGAAGTATTGGCCAGCCTGACCCAGGCCACTCAGGCCGACGTGGACGCCGCGGTCCAAGCCGCCCGCAAGGCGCAAGGCAAATGGGAAGCGCTTGGCGGCCCGGGCCGGGCCAAGTACCTCTATGCCATCGCGCGCCTGCTGCAAAAGCATTCCCGCCTGTTTGCCGTGCTGGAGACGCTGGACAACGGCAAGCCGATCCGCGAGAGCCGCGATATCGACATCCCGCTGGGCCAGCGGCACTTCTACTATCATGCTGGCATGGCCCAGCTGATGGGCAGCGAACTGCCGGACGCCGAAGCCCTGGGTGTGTGCGGCCAGATCATCCCCTGGAACTTCCCGCTGCTGATGCTGGCCTGGAAGATTGCGCCTGCCATTGCCATGGGCAACACCGTGGTGCTGAAACCGGCGGAATACACGTCACTCACCGCGCTGCTGTTTGCCGATATCTGCCGCCAGGCAGGCCTGCCCAAGGGTGTTGTGAACATCGTCACCGGCGATGGAGCAGTGGGTGAGATGATCACCGCGGCGGACGTCGACAAAATCGCCTTCACCGGCTCGACATCGGTTGGCCGCAAGATCCGCGAGGCCACCGCAGGCAGCGGCAAGGCGCTGACGCTGGAGCTGGGCGGCAAGTCGCCCTACATCGTTTTCGACGACGCCGACATCGACTCCGCCATCGAAGGACTGGTGGATGCAATCTGGTTCAACCAAGGCCAAGTCTGCTGCGCCGGCTCCCGCCTTCTGGTGCAGGAGGGTATAGCAGAACGGTTTCACACCAAGCTCAAGGCCCGCATGGACGGGCTGCGCGTCGGCAACCCGCTTGATAAATGCATTGACGTGGGTGCCGTTGTCGACCCGGTTCAGCTGAACACCATCAGCGGGATGGTGGCGGCCAACCGCGCAGGGCAGATGCACCAGGCCCAAGTTGAGATGCCCGAAGGAGGCTGCTTCTACGCCCCCACGCTGATCGAGGGTCTGTCGCCAGCCGATCCGCTGATGCAAGAGGAGATCTTTGGCCCGGTACTGGTGTCTTGCACATTCCGCACTCCTGAAGAAGCGGTGGACCTGGCAAACAACACCCGTTACGGCCTGGCGGCAACCGTCTGGACCGAGAACGTGAACCTGGCGCTCGACATAGCGCCGAAACTTGCTGCCGGCGTGGTCTGGATCAACGGCACCAACATGTTCGACGCCGCCGCCGGTTTTGGCGGCGTGCGCGAAAGCGGCTTCGGGCGCGAAGGCGGCTGGGAAGGGCTGGCAGCCTACACCCGGCCCAAAGCCAAGGCGAAACCGCTCGCCAAAGTGGAGGCGCTGGAAGGCAACGGTGCCTCTGCAGATCCGCTGGACCGTACTGCCAAGCTCTATACCGGTGGCAAGCAGGCGCGCCCGGACGGCGGTTATTCCCGGGCTGTCTATGGCAAGTCCGGCGCGCTGCTGGGACATGTTGGCCTCGCCAACCGCAAGGACGTGCGCAACGCAGTTGAAGCCGCCGCAGGCGCCAAAGGCTGGTCCAAAACCACTGGCCACCTGCGGGCGCAAATTCTCTACTACATCGGCGAAAACCTCTCCGCACGTGCAGATGAGTTCGCGGCCCGCATCGACGCGATGACCGGCAAGAAAGGCGGAGCAGCAGAGGTTGAGGCCTCTATTCAACGCCTCTTCACCGCTGCCGCCTGGGCCGACAAATTCGATGGCCAGGTCCACGGCGTTCCGATCCGCGGCGTCGCGCTGGCGATGAAGGAGCCGGTTGGCGTGATCGGCGCCCTCTGTGCTGATGAGGCACCGCTTCTGGGCCTGGTCTCTGCCATGGCGCCGGCAATCGCCATGGGCAACCGGGTGGTGCTGGCGGCCTCTGAGCCTTTCCCGCTGGCCGCAACCGATTTCTACCAGGTTCTGGACACTTCGGATGTGCCCGCAGGCGTGGTCAATATCCTGACTGGCAGCCATTCAGAGCTGGCCAAACCGCTGGCCTCCCATCTGAACGTCGACGCGGTCTGGAGCTTTTCCTCCACAGATTTGTCAGCAGGCATTGAAGCGGCATCCGCAGGCAACCTGAAGCGCACCTGGGTCAACAACGGCACAGCCACCGACTGGGCGCAGGACCAGACCAAGCGCTTCCTGCAAGAGGCCACCGAGATCAAGAACATCTGGGTGCCCTACGGAGAGTAAAACCGGCCGGATTCTGAAACCGACCAAACGCCGCTCCATTCAGGGCGGCGTTTTTCTTTCAGACCCGCCTCCGCCCTTCGAAGGCCCGGCTTGCTTGAAGCCGCAACCGCCCGTGCGCAGCACGGGCCAGGCCCAAGGCCAAGTGCGGCCCGGCGCAGCCCGCGGGCTTGCGGGCGCGGGAGGCCCCGCTTCTGAAGAATACCGGTGCAAAAGAAAACGCCCGCTCCTTTCGGGACGGGCGTTGAAAAATCCGTAAAAGCGCGGATTAGCGGCGGATGCCCAGACGCTTGATCAGGTCCTGATAACGGGCCTCATCCTTGCCTTTTGTGTAATCCAGCAGCTTCCGGCGCTGAGCAACCATTTTCAGGAGGCCACGGCGGCCGTGGTTGTCCTTCTTGTGGGTTTTGAAGTGCTCAGTCAGGGTGTTGATGCGCGAGGTCAGGATTGCAACCTGGACTTCCGGGGAACCGGTGTCGCCGTCCTTGGTTGCGAATTCTTTCATCAGGCGCGATTTTTCTTCCGCAGTGATCGACATCGGGGTCTCCTTCGTAGGTTAGAGTGGATGGCTCAGGCCGGGATGTCGTCCAGCACAGGCCCATGGAGAAACCTGCCGCGGAATCACGGCAGATGCGGGCGTATATGATGTTTCCGCTGTGAAGGCAAAGACTAACTTCCAGATGCGGTATGAGAATGCCCCGGCGGGCCGGCTGGCAGGTTTATTGCGGCAGCAGCCAGGTTCCCTCCACCGACTCCTGATTGATCAGCACCAGGTCCTCCGTGGTGAGCCCCTCCGCCCCCGAAACCCGCATGACTGTCTCACCATTGACCAGAATCAGCTTCTCTGCCGCTGCCGCCGGGTTTTGCTGCACCTCTACCGTTGGTTCTTCGCCGCCCGCGAAATCCCAGACTAACACCAACTGGTCCTCGGCTGCATCGTAGTCCATCAGTTGCACTGCCGGCCCGTTGCCGGTCCAGCTTCCCACCAAAAACTGATCGTCGCCGCCACCGCCTGTCAGGACATCACCCGCGCCGGCAATCAGCGTGTCATCCCCGTCACCGCCATTAACATAATCCTGTTCGGTACCGTCGCCGGCACCTGAAACAACATCATTGCCATGCCCCCCGAACAGCGCATCCTCCCCGCCGCCGCCTGCCAGACTGTCATCGCCATCGTTGCCATGCAGCGTATCCTGGTTCGCACCCCCGCTTAGCCAATCCTGCCCCTGGCCGCCGTGCAGCAGATCCGAACCACCGCCGCCAAGCAGCGTGTCGTCACCAAAATGCCCATAGAGACTGTCGCCGCCGGCACCGCCCTCCACCCAGTCGGCACTGTTCTCGCCGTGCAGCAGATCCGAACCGTCTCCGCCGAACAGGCTGTCATCACCGTCCTGCCCGTGCAAAACGTCACTGCCGGTGCCGCCATCGATCCAGTCGTTGCCGCCGTAGCCACCGATCTGGTCACCCCCGGCACCGCCGAAGATGCTCTCTGAAGATCCGGATCCGGCAAGAACATCACCGCGTTCCGTGCCGGTCACGGTCCCGCCACTTGGCTCGATAAATCCGCCTTCGTGACCGCCGCCACCCGTTTCTGGATCGGGCGGGGCGTCCGGCTCATCCTCCTCGGAACTGGTGTCAACCAGGACCACGCCACCAACAGCAACAAGCCCCAAAACACTTGCCAACCACAACATCGCCAGATCAACCCCTGGAAAAACTCAAACACACAACACAATTACACAGAGAGGCAACCACAGCAAAACAAAACGGGAACAACGGTTAACGCAGGGCTCAGGTACCCATTCCCGGTTTCCACAGCTCCGGCTGCTGGCTGTAGGCAATGTACAACGGATGTTTAGGATGCCCCGCTTTGCTGAGACCTAGATGGTACAGCGGTTCGCCGGATGACCTCAGCGCCGCTGCGACCCGCGCGCCTTGGCCTCGGTGCGCCCCATGGGTGCCCCAGGCACAAATCACCGTATCGGCCCATTCCATCCCTTCCAGGATCGCTGCCATATTATCAGGACCCTCCGGCGCCTCCAGCTGCCTCATCCTGCGTGGGTCTGTGACCCGGCAGGCAAAGATATTTGTAGCCATGAAGCCGCCAAACCCCAATGCACGGGCGCGGCGCTCGCAACGTTCAATGGTGGGGTCGTTCTGCACCTCGGTTGCGGTCGAGGGATTGAGCATCACGAACATCACCCGCCGCCCGTCCGGATCCCAAACACGCGTCAGGCTGTAGCGGTAGGTTTCGCAGTCAGAGTAGACGGCGGTCGAGGGGGCATCGCCCTTAATGTGGCTGCGGGTGATCATGCGGGGGTTACTAGCTCGGAGCAGCTTGCAATCCAAGCAGGATTGCCGCAACCTTAAGGTGCATCTTGAAGCCGCTTCCCCTTAATTGCGTCGATATTAATTCAAACAGGTTAATTTGGAACTTCTTCTTTTACTCGCATTCGCCGGCACGGTAGCCGCTCTGAGCGCCGAGGGCTCGGAATCAGAAGAAACCATTCCGGAAAGCCCGGAAGAACCGGTTGAGCCGGAACCCGTAGAGCCAGACCCGGTCGATCCAAACCCGCCGCCCGGCGCAGTCGAGCTGAGCGGCACCATTGGCTTGGACGACGTTCTGGACGGCACTGCAGGGAATGACACGATCACCGGCAATGCGGAAGATCAGGACCTGCTGGCAGGCGGCAGCGGCGATGACGAGTTGCACCTGGGCGCGGGCAACACCGCCCGAGGCGGCGCAGGCGCAGACCGCTTTATCCTGGACGACGCAGGCAGCCCCGCGACTTTGATCGAGGATTTTGAGCTGACCTCCGATCAGCTGGCTTTAGCCGGTACGACGCCTAATTTTGAACTGTTCGAGACGGAAGACGGCACCGGGCTGCGTATTGTCGACACCCTCAGCCACAAAACGGTTCTGACCCTTTCAGGAGTTTCGCTGGATGACGGCGAAACGCTCGACGTGGAAATACTCGCAGGCGATGGCACCACCCTCCGCACGGTGAGCTTTGAGGACGTCCGTATCAGTGCTCCCTTTGCCCTGGATGCTGTCAACGGAACCTCAGGTGACGATAGTCTGAACGGCACAGACGGTGACGACGTTATCTTCGGCAAAGGCGGAGCGGACACACTCTCCGGCGGCGCGGGCGACGACGCGCTGTTCAGCGGCAGCGGCACTGTCTACTATGGGGAGTCATACCACCACTACCCTGGAAGCCTGACCACGGTTGGTGATGATGGCGATGTATTGGATGGCGGCGAAGGCGATGATCACTTGTGGATCGGGCCTGGGACCACCGCCACCGGCGGCGAGGGTGCGGACAGCTTCCACGCTTTCACCAATACATACGAACCTGGAACACCGGCAGCAGAGATCACCGATTTCGACGCGGCGGAGGACAAGCTGCTGATAGACTTTCCTGTTGTTGCCGGTTTCGGCCCCTTCAGCAGCTTCCGCTTTGAAGACGCCATTGCTGGCCTGTCTGTGGAATACGACGCCGGTCAGGATCATACACTGATAGCAATGGACGGCACCGCCGTCGCCACTGTGCCTGGCAATCAATCCGGGATCAGCATCGCCTTCTACGATGACTATTCCACTGATGAAGTCCGGTGGCGGAACGCGGCAGGGGAGGCGATCACACCTGCCCAGGGCTCCGCAGCGAGCGTTATTCTATCTGCGCAGCAGGATCAGTCGGTTCTCGGAACAAACCACGATGCCGGCCCCGCCTGATGGCTATCTGCGGGGCTGCCCCCGCGCGCGGGCCTGCCCAGGGCGGTCGCGGCGATCGGAGCGCATTGTTCTTGGAGTTGCCAAGGCACTCCTCATTATTCTCCCCCTTGCCGCGGCAGGCTCCGTCGCGATGGTGGACAGTGACCATTCCGGTACCGGCCCGGATGAAATGCGCGGGACTGAGGACACCCGCTGGGCTTGATGTGTTCCTAAGCTGGGCATTACAGGAACCGGTGGCCCAGGCCCGACAATAGCAGGACTCACATGACCCCCGAAACTACGCTGGGCGGCCCTGTTATCGCCGAAGTCTATCCGGGAACGGAACACGTGGAAATACAGCTAAGCAGCGGAAAGTCATTCCCTGACGACAGAATGCCGCAGGGCCCCGCCTTTGACCTGCGCGGCTGTTTCAGCATTGCTGAAGCAAAGGACGGCAGCTCGACAGCGGCGAAGGTCTGCGTCCGGAAGGGCATACCGGCGTGGATGCAGGCGTCCTTTACACTCCGAAAGGCGGCGATGAGACCTGGTACGATTTAAGCAGCCCGGTGGCTGCGCCCAGCAAATTGCATGCCCGGCTGGAGGTGTAACGCAACGTCTCAGGCTGAAACTAGCGAGCGTCCGCCGCAACGCAGCCGGGTCACTCCGGCTGCGCGAATACCCGGCTCGGGTGCAACTCGCCCGACTTGTAGATGCCTACGGCTACCGCCTGGCCTTCAAGCGAGGCCCAGGCTTCGTCGCCATACTCCACGTCCGCGGCCATCACCATCCCCGGATTGCCATTGCGGAGCCGCACGGCCCCCTGCGGTGTGCACTTCAGTTCGGGAAGGTCGGCGAGACCTTCTTCCAGCGGCCGCAGGTACTGGTCGAGCTCAGGCGATTTTGCCAGTTCGTCGATCAGCTCCAGCGAGATGCCCTCTTCGGCATCAAACGGGCCGGACCAGATCCGGCGCAGTTCCTTGACGTGGCCATGACAGCCCAGTGCCGCGCCCAGGTCGCGGGCGATCGAGCGCACGTAGCCGCCCTTGCCGCAGGTCATCTCAAGCACCACGTGATCGTCGTCGGGGCGGTCCAGCATGATCAGCTCTTCCACCCACAGCGGGCGGGCCTCGATCTCCACATCCTCGCCGTCACGGGCGAGTTTATAGGCGCGCTGGCCGTCGATCTTTACGGCGGAGAACTTGGGCGGCACTTGCATGATCTCGCCCAGGAAAGGCAGCAGCGCTTCCTTGATCTGCTCGTCGGTGGGACGCGTGTCGCTTTCGGCGATCACCTCGCCCTCGGCGTCATCGGTGTTGGTCGCCTGACCCAGCCGCACAGTAAAGGTATAGGCCTTCAGCGCGTCGGTGATATAGGGAACGGTCTTGGTCGCCTCGCCCAGCGCCACAGCCAGAACACCGGTAGCTTCCGGGTCGAGCGTGCCTGCATGGCCGGCCTTCTTGGCATCCAGCGCCCAGCGCACCTTGTTCACGACGGCGGTCGAGGTCAGCCCTGCAGGCTTGTCCACCACCAGCCAGCCGGAAATATCGCGCCCTTTGCGTTTGCGTGCCATGCCTTGTCCCCATGTGCCTGTGAGGCGCGCCGGTTACAGGATCGCCGGTACAGTGTCAATTTAGCAAAGGCGCTGCCGGCAGGAAAGCAGCGCTGCCCCGCTTGCCCTTGTCAGGATCACGCAGTAGGCAAGCCCCCATGGCCGTTTCAAGCGAATACACCCCGCCGCAGGACCCGCTGGAGATCCTGCACCACGACGCCGAGCTGCTGGCAGTGAACAAGCCTGCGGGCCTGTTGTCGGTGCCGGGCCGCGGGGAGCACCTGGCCGACTGCCTGATTACCCGCATTCAGGCGGTGTTCCCCGAGGCGCTTCTGGTGCACCGGCTGGACCGGGACACCTCAGGTGTGATGGTGTTCGGCCTCACCCCTCATGCGCAGCGGCACCTGTCGATGCAGTTCGAAAAGCGCACCGCGAAAAAGGCCTATGCCGCGCGGGTGGCGGGAAGACTGGAGCCGCGGAGCGGCACGGTGGATCTGCCGCTGATCGTCGACTGGCCGAACCGGCCGAAACAGATGGTCTGCCATGAGACAGGCAAGCCAGCCGTCACCGATTGGCGGGTGATGAAATACGAGGACGGCTCCACCCGGGTGCGGCTGACACCGAAGACCGGGCGCTCGCACCAGCTGCGGGTGCATATGCTGTCGCTGGGCCACCCGATCCTGGGCGATCCGCTCTATGCCAGTGGAGCGGCTCTGGACCACCCGCGGCTCATGCTGCACTCCGAGGAGCTACGGATCAAACACCCGGACAGCGGCGAGTCGCTGAAGTTCCGGGCGAAGCCGGAGTTCTGACCCCGCCGCAGCTCACGGCGCCTCCATCACCATTGTGAATAGCGTATCCGCCTGCAGCGCCTCATAGCTGTGCGGACGGTCTCCGGGATAGGTGTAGTAATCGCCGGGCTGCAGGATCTCTTCCTGCCCGTCCGGTCCCGCCCGCATCTGCCCGGAGCAGACCAGCATATGCTCAACCGTGCCGCGCGGGTGCGGCTGGGCTTGGCGGACCTCTCCCGGCTGCATCACCACCCGGTAGACATCCCGGCGCACATTCGGCGGACAGCGCGACAGCAGGACGGCGGTGAAATCCGACTGCTCCGATTCCAGAGGCTCCCCCTCTCCTGCCCGGATCAGGGTGGTCGCGGGTGCTTCGGTCTCAAACAGCAGGCTAAGCGGGATATCCAGCGCCGCAGCCAGAGCCCAAAGTGTCTCTACACTGGGGTTTCCGTTGCCTGCTTCCAGCTGCGACAGGGTCGATTTGGCAATTCCCGCCTGCGCGGCAAGCGCCGAGAGCGATATGCCTGCGCGGGTGCGCTCGCGCTGGATGGCTGCGGCAATCATCTGGTGGGGCGCTGACATGTTCTGTATTTCATCCTTTCGTTCGTCTTGACGAACAAACACGCTGTTCGATATAGAAGCCTAACGTTCGGTATAACTGAACTGCAGACCCGCTTCCAGAGGAGCTGCCCAATGGCCCTGCAAGACATACCCCACAGCACCACCACCCGCAGCCAGCTGACCGCCGGTCTGCGGGACATCCTGCCCCTGGCGGTTGGCGTTGGTGTCTATGGGCTGGCCTTTGGCCTGCTGGCGGCGCAGGCCCGGATGGACGGGCTTCAGACCGGGGTTATGGGCACCATCGTCTTTGCCGGCTCCTCGCAGATCATCGCTGTGGAACGGCTGGTGGCGGGGGCAGGCGCCGGGGCGGCGCTGCTGGCCGGTCTGGCGCTGAACCTGCGGCTGCTGCTGATCACCGCCTCGCTGCGGGATGAGCTCGCCGGACGCCCCTGGTGGCAGGTGCTGCTGGGTGTTCATCTGGCGACGGATGAAAACTGGGCGCTGATGCACGCGATGCGCGCCCGCGGCCACCGCGCGGGCTATTGGTACCTGGTGGGCGGCGGCCTGGGGCTGGTGGCGGTCTGGGTGCTGGCCACGGTGGCGGGAGCAAGTTTTGCCACTGTGGTGCCCGAGCCGAAAGCCCTGGGTATGGACTTTGCTTTCACCGCTGCCTTCATCGCCATCCTGCGATCGTTGTGGAGCGGCAGCGCCATGCTGACGCCTTGGGCCGCATCCATTGCCATCGTCCTGCTGTCGGGCCTGCTGACCCCGCTGGATCCGACCTGGACCCTGATCCTGGGCGGCCTCGGCGGCGCGGCCATCGCCGGAGTGCTGGGCGATGACTGAAACCTGGACCCTGATCTTCGGCCTGGCCGCAGCCACTTTTGCAGTCCGGTTCTCGGGCTACCTGCTGGGCCGGCGGCTGCCGGAGCACGGTCCTTGGGCGCGAGGCTTGCAGGCTCTGCCGGGCTGCCTGATCCTTTCGTTGGTCACGTATTTGTTGATGCAGGGCGGCGCACAGGAGTGGGCAGCCGGAGCTGCCTCTCTGACCGTAGCACTGGCAACCCGAAGCCTGCCGCTGACCATGGCCACAGGAATCGCCACAATCTGCCTGCTTAGAGCCTACTTCTGATCTCCTGCCCCCTTGCCCGTGCGCAGCACGGGCCACGCCCAAGCCGGCGGGCTGCCCGGCGCAGCCGGGGGGGCATGCAGGCGCGGGAGCACACCCACCGGAGACGGTATCTGAAAAAAGGAAGGCCGCCCCGAAAGGCGGCTTCCCGTTCCTTCAAGGCGGAACGCTTACTCAGCCGCCCAGCCGCCGACGGCTTTCACTTCCAGGAAATCCTCGACCCCCCATTTGCCGCCCTCACGGCCCTGACCGGACTGTTTCATGCCGCCAAAGGGCGAGCCGGCCGAGCGCGACTTGCCGTTCATCTCCACCATGCCGGAGCGCAGCGCGCGGGCCATGCGGTTGGCGCGGGCGCCATCCTGGGTCTGCACATAGTTGGTGAGGCCGTAAGGCGTATCGTTGGCGATCTCGATCGCCTCCTCTTCGGTCTCAAACGGCAGAATTGCCAGCACCGGGCCAAAGATCTCTTCGCGCGCGATGGTCATCTGGTTGTTCACATCGGCAAAGACCGTGGGCTTTACATAGTAACCCTTGTTCAGCCCGTCCGGACGCCCGGTGCCGCCGGCCACCAGTTTGGCGCCTTCGTCGATGCCTTTCTGGATCAGGTCCTGGATCTTGTTCCACTGCAGCTCATTCACCACCGGACCGATGTGACGGCCTTCCTGATCGGCGGGACCAACTTCGACCTTGGCGGCCACTTCCGCAGCTTCCGAAACCACGCGGTCATAGATGCTGTTCTGCACCAGCATCCGGCTGGGTGCGTTGCAGCTCTGGCCGGTGTTCTGCATCATGTGGAGCACGCCGCGCTTCACCGCCTTTTCATCGGCGTCTTCAAAGATCACGTTGGCGCCTTTGCCGCCCAGCTCCAGGTGCACTTTCTTCAGTGTCAGAGCCGCATTCTGCGAAATCGCGATGCCTGCGCGGGTGGAGCCGGTGAAGGACACCATGTCCACATCCGGGTGCCCTGTCAGCTGCGCGCCAACGCCCGTGCCGTCGCCGTTCACCAAGTTGAAGACGCCTGCCGGGAAGCCTGCCTCATCCATCAGTTCGGCAAAGATCATCGCGTTCAGCGGGCTTTGCTCAGACGGCTTCAGCACCATGGTGCAGCCGGCAACCGCGGCCGCGCCCACCTTGAGCGTGATCTGGTTCATCGGCCAGTTCCACGGCGTGATCAGCGCGCACACGCCGACCGGCTCGTGAATGATGCGGTCGTTCGGGGCGCTTTCGTTCAGCGGCGCGTCGAACTTGAACTCCTTGGCCGCGGCGATGAAGTTGCGCAGATGCCAGCTGCCGGCACCAACCTGCGAGGTGCGCGACAGGTTGATCGGCGCGCCCATCTCCATCGACATTGCCTGGGCCAGATCCTCGGCCCGGGCTTCATAGATTTCGATCAGTTTTTCCACCAGCGCGATGCGCTCTTCCACCGGGGTGGCCATCCAGCCCGGAAAGGCAGCCTTGGCCGCTGCAACCGCAGCGTTGGTGTCAGCCTCGGAGCCCAGCGAAATCACTGCACAGGGTTCCTCCGTCGAGGGGTTGATCACCTCGAAGTCGTTCGGTTCAGCAGGGGACACCCACTGGCCATTGATGTAAAAGTCGCGTTTCTCGATCATGCGGGATCTCCCAATTCAGACGTTCTCTCCCAACCGTCTGGGCGGTTTGGCGGACACTGTGTCACCAGGCCAGCAGGGGGGCAAGGGGCTTCGGCTGCATAATTTGATCAAATTACGGGCGGTACTGTCAACGCCCCTGACTCGGGGTCTTCAAATCCTTGCCGGGCAAGGCTGCTGGAGAATTCACGTGGCATCCCGTGCCAGGGGCTGTAACGTAACGGCGGAGCCCCCAGGTTGTTCCTGAGGCGACTCAGGCTGCCTGACCGCGGCCGGACATAACAATCAGACACGACACCCTGACAAGGAGGACAATGCCATGGGTTTGCGCATTAACGACGTGGTTCCGGATTTCACCGCTGAGACCGACCAGGGCACCATCAGCTTCCATGACTGGATCGGCGACAGCTGGGCGATTCTGTTTTCGCACCCCAAGGACTTCACCCCGGTCTGCACCACCGAGTTTTCCGCTGTAGCGCAGCTGAATGATGAATGGGCCAAGCGGAACACCAAGGTAATCGGCGTATCCGTCGACAGCGCCGAAGACCACCGCAAGTGGAAGAAGGACATCGAAGAATACGGCAAGGCGAATCCTGGCTTCCCGATCATCGCGGATGACGGTCTGGCTGTGTCCAAGGCATTCGACATGCTGCCAGCCGAAGCTTATCTGCCCGACGGCCGCACCCCGGCGGACAGCGCCACCGTGCGTTCCGTCTTTATCATCGGCCCGGACAAGCAACTGAAACTGAACATGACTTACCCGATGACCGTGGGCCGCAATTTTGCCGAGATCCTGCGGGCGCTGGACGGGCTGCAGATGACCGCCAAGGGCGTTGCCACCCCGGCCAACTGGGTGCCCGGTGAAGACGTGATCATCCCGCCGAGCGTCTCGGACGAAGAGGCTAGCGCGAAGTTCGGCGAGTACGAAACCATCTTCCCCTACCTGCGCAAGGTCAAAGCGCCGGAGTGACATCAGGCTCGCACCGCGCGGGGACGGCATTGCAACCAGGCAGTGCCGTTCTCAGCCTGCCGGGGCCGCGTTGAGCGTTTGTCTTAGGAGCTCCATTCACTTATAGCGCATGCAAAATACAGGAGGTCCGAATGCAGATCACACCAGTTTTGATGTGCGGTGGCTCAGGAACACGGCTGTGGCCTTTGTCGCGGGAATCCTATCCCAAGCAGTTCACGTCCCTGAAAGGCGATAAAACCCTGTTTCAGGAGAGCGTCGGGCGGTTGTCAGGCGACGGCTTCGCGGCGCCCATCGTGGTGACCAACTCGGATTTCCGGTTTATCGTCACCGAACAACTGCTGGGGGCAGGCATTGACCCGGGTGCCATTCTGATTGAACCGGACCGGCGCAATACTGCGCCTGCGGTCCTGGCCGCAGCGTTGCGCGCATTTTCTGAGAACCCCGATGCGCTGCTGATTGTGGCCCCTTCGGACCATGTGATCCCCGATGCGGACGCCTTCCGCGCTGCGGTTTTGGCGGGGACAGAGCGGGCGCAGGCCGGCGACCTTGTGACCTTTGGAATTGTTCCGACGCACCCTGAAACCGGCTACGGCTATCTGCAGCTGGGTGGCGAAGCAGAGCCCGGGAAACCAGCGCCTCTGAGCCGTTTTGTCGAGAAACCCGACGCCACCGCAGCAGCAAGGATGCTGGCCGCCGGTAACTATCTCTGGAATGCGGGCATCTTCCTGTTCTCCGCCCGCGCGGTCATTGACACCTTCGAGCAGCACGCAGCGCATCTGGTCGCGCCAGTCCGCAAGTCTGTCGAGAACGCCAAGACGGATCTGGGCTTCTTGCGCCTGGACCCAGAGGCTTGGTCTGCGGCAGAGGACATCTCGATCGATTATGCGATCATGGAGAAGGCCAAGAATATCTGTTCCGTGCCATTCGAAGGCGAATGGTCGGATCTTGGGGATTGGAATGCTGTCTGGGCGGAGAGCGGCCCGGATGCGGACGGTGTCGCAACCAACGGCAATGCAGCGGCCATTGATTGCAAAAATGTGCTGCTGCGGTCCGAAGCCAACAGCCAGCAGATTGTCGGCTTGGGGCTTGACGGGATCGTCGCCATTGCCATGCCGGATGCTGTGCTGGTCGCCGACAAGTCGCGTACTCAGGACGTCAAGAAAGCCGTTGAGCTGCTGAAATCGCAGCAAGCGCCGCAGGCGGTGCAGTTCCCGCGCGATCACCGACCGTGGGGCTATTTCGACAGCCTGGTGACAGGACAGCGGTTTCAGGTCAAACGGATTGTTGTCAAACCTGGCGCCGCGCTGTCACTGCAAAGCCATTTCCACCGGTCAGAGCACTGGATCGTGGTGCAGGGCACTGCGCGCGTGACCATTAACGAGACCCAGCAGCTGGTCGCGGAGAACCAGTCGGTCTATATCCCGCTGGGTGCCGTTCACCGCATGGAAAACCCCGGCAAGATGGACATGGTTCTGATCGAGGTTCAGACCGGGTCCTACCTCGGCGAGGATGACATCATCCGCTACGAGGATGTTTACGCCCGCAGCGAAACAGACTGAGCGCGGGCCGGCTCGGAATTGGCGGCGACATTGGTCAGCAGGTCCTGGCCGAAGTCGCGCCACGTGCGCAACTGATCACGGTTCGCCGCGATCTTCGCCCGCCACTCAGCGGCAAATGCCTCGTCCTGCACCAGGCGCTGAATGTGCCCCGCCAGGGTCTCGGGGTCATCCACCCCAAAATACAGTCCCAGATCGCCGCAGACTTCGTGCATAACCGGAATGTCCGCGCACACCGCCGGGACACCGGCCCACAACGCTTCGCCGGCGGGCAGCCCCCAGCCCTCGATGCGTGAGGGCAGGATCACCCCCTGAGAGGCTTCGTACAGCCGCACCAGGTCCCTCTGGTTCGGGGTATCCAGCTGCAGCACATGCGGCTTGACCAGCGCCATTTCTTCCTTGTCGAGGTAGTCCATGGTGCGGTGGCGGCGTTTACCGGCCAGAACCAGCAGCGGCGGTGTCTCACCCCGCTTGGCGATCAGGTTCATCGCATTCAGAACCACATCAAGGTTCTTGCGGCCCAGCATCGTGCCAACCATCAGGAAATAGGGGCGATCAGGGATATCCACCGATTGTTCCTCATCTCCGGCCCGCAGCTCATGCACCAGCGGCGCAACCGAGGTACGCTTAGGCTCCGGCAGGATGCCTTGGCTGGCAAAATCCTTGGCGTCGTCGATGGTGAATTGCGAGTTGCCGATCACATGGTCAGCGTGCTCCAGCAGCCATTGGTTGTCGCCCAGGAACGAGCTGGAAAAATCAGGGGCACCGCCGCGTTTGAAATCATGCAGCGGGATCATGTCGTGAATCAGAACGTGAATTTCCACGTCCAGCTTTTTCAGGTGCTTGATCGGGTGAATGATCAGCTTGGGCCGCCCGCAGCTCACCCAGGCGCCGCCATCCAGGTTGACGATCGGGTTGTCAGCACCGCTCAGCGCCCAGCGGGACCGCTCGATCAGGTCCACAACACCGAACACAAAGGGGGCGACGTAGTGCAGGGCCTTCTTTTTCTTGCGATTGTGAATCCGGCGCATGAAGAACGGCTTGCCGGAATTCGGCACATTCAGGTCGATCCCGCCTTCGGCGGAGTCGTCATACTTCGGAAACACCTCAAAAAACGCGTCATGCCCTTGGGAATAGGCAACAAACCGGGTGCCGTTATCGGCCCTGAAGGCCTCTTTGGCGCCTTCCGCGACAACCTTGGCAATGCCGTAGTAGGTCTTAAACCCGTGGGACAGATACAGCAGCTCGGTCAAATCGTAAAAGAGCGGACGCATGGGATCTCCAGCTGAGTTTTTTGAGCAGCCCGGGAATTGCTTTTGTATGGCGTCAGCACAAGCGGAGCGTAACACCGGGAAGCGCAGTGCGTTGTGCGCTGAGCCCGGGCACCTGCCGCCAGGGGCAGCGGGGCCGGACAGAGGAGGCGGGTCCCGGCCTTGCAGCCGGGCCCCGTCCGGAAACTGTTTCGAGCCTTAGCCCTCGGCAGCTTCCTCTTTCTTGATTTCTTCGCCGGTTTCCTGGTCGACAACTTTCATCGACAGGCGGACCTTGCCGCGGTCGTCAAAGCCCAGCAGCTTGACCTTCACTTCCTGGCCTTCCTTCAGAACGTCCGACGGATGGTTCAGGCGGCGGTTTTCGATCTGGGAGACGTGCACCAGGCCGTCACGCTTGCCGAAGAAGTTCACGAAGGCGCCGAAGTCGACGATCTTCACGACCTTGCCGGTGTAGATCTGACCTTCTTCCGGCTCTGCCACGATCGAATAGATCATGTCATAGGCCTTCTGAATGGCGTCGCCGTTCGGGCTGGCGATCTTGATCACGCCATCGTCGTTGATGTCGACCTTGGCGCCGGACACCTCGACGATCTCGCGGATCACCTTGCCGCCGGAACCGATCACTTCGCGGATCTTGTCGGTCGGGATCTGCATGGTCTCGATGCGCGGGGCGTGAACCGAGAACTCATTGGTTTCGGACAGCGCCTTGGCCATCTCACCCAGGATGTGCATCCGGCCGTCCTTGGCTTGGGCCAGGGCCTTCTCCATGATTTCCGGGGTAATGCCGGCAACCTTGATGTCCATCTGCAGCGAGGTGATGCCGTTTTCTGTACCCGCCACCTTGAAGTCCATGTCACCCAGGTGGTCTTCGTCACCCAGGATGTCCGACAGGATCGCGTAGGAGCCGTCGTCCTCCAGGATCAGGCCCATCGCAACACCGGCAACCGGTGCTTTCAGCGGCACGCCCGCGTCCATCATCGACAGCGAGCCGCCGCAGACGGATGCCATCGAGGAGGAGCCGTTGGATTCGGTAATCTCCGACACCACGCGGATGGTGTAGGGGAAGTCGGTCGGTGCCGGCAGAACCGCCTGCAACGCACGCCAGGCCAGCTTGCCGTGGCCAATTTCGCGGCGGCCCGGGGAGCCGACACGGCCCACTTCGCCAACCGAGTACGGCGGGAAGTTGTAGTGCAGCAGGAAGTTGGATTTGAAGTTGCCGTGCAGCGCGTCGATGAATTGCTCGTCGTCGCCGGTGCCCAGCGTGGTCACGACCAGGCCCTGGGTCTCGCCGCGGGTGAACAGGGCGGAGCCATGGGTACGCGGCAGCAGGCCGGTTTCCGACACGATGTCGCGGATCTCGTCGGTCTTGCGGCCGTCGATCCGCTTGCCGGTCTTGACCACGTCGCCGCGCAGGATGCCCGCTTCGAGCTTTTTCAACGCGGAACCGAGGTTGGCGTCTTCCAGCTGCTCTTCGGTCAGCTTTTCCTTGATGGTCTCACGCGCGGCGGCAACAGCGGCAGTGCGCTCCTGCTTGTCGGTGATCGCAAATGCGGCGCGCATCTCGGTCTCACCCGCGGCTTTGACCGCCTCATAGAGGTCGGCGTAATCCGGCGGGGTGAAGTCGAAGGGCTCGTTCGCCGCTTCTTCGGCCAGCGAGATGATCAGGTCGATCACCGGCTGGATCTGCTCGTGGGCGAATTTAACCGCACCCAGCATCTCGGCCTCGGACAGCTCATAGGCT
>NZ_CEYXRG010000026.1:36592-58346 GCF_982940295.1 Leisingera sp. | reverse complement strand
CCCCCCCCCCCCCCCCCCCCCCCCCCCCCCCCCCCCCCCCCCCCCCCCCCCGCGTCTTCTTTACCGCAGCCGCCGCAACAGCCGGGGCGAGGCATACCCATCCGGTGTCAGCCCGCTGGCCACCTGATAAGCGCGCACCGCGCCGATCGTCTTGGGCCCGATCCGGCCGTCGACCCCCTCGGTATCGAACCCGGCTGCGGTCAGCCGCTGCTGCAGTTCCTCCCGCTCCGCCCGGGTCAGCGCCCGGTCGCTGCGCGGCCAGCTGCTCTGGATCGGCGCGCCGCCACTGATCCGGTCGGCCAGATGCCCGACCCCGATCACATAGGCGTCCGCGGTGTTGTAGCGCTCCAGCACGGCAAAGTTCCGGAAGATCATGAAGGCCGCCCCCGCGCTGCCCGCCGGCAGCAGGATCGAAGCCTTACCGTGATCGCGCACCGCGCGCCCGTCCAGCCCCTTGATGCCAAGGGCCGCCCATTCCGAAGGCAGCCTTTCGATGTCGCGGTCGGCCAGCGTGTAGTCAAACCCCTTGGGCAGGGTCACTTCCACCCCCCAGGGCTGGCCTTTCACCCAGCCAAACTGCTTGAGGTAAGCCGCGGTCGAGGCCAGAGCGTCGGCCGGATTGTCCGACCAGATGTCGCGCTTGCCATCACCAGTGAAGTCCACCGCGTAATCCAGATAGGAGGTCGGGATGAACTGGGTGTGCCCCATGGCCCCGGCCCAGCTGCCGGTCATCTTGCGCGCGGCAACATCGCCCGCCTGCAGGATCTTCAGCGCTGCAACCAGCTGACCTTCAAAGAACGCCCCGCGCCGCCCGTCAAATGCCAGGGTTGCCAGCGAGCGGATCACGTCCATCTTGCCGCGGAAGGTGCCATAGCTGCTTTCCAGCCCCCAGACCGCCACCACGATCTCTTTCTCGACGCCGTATTTGGCTTCGATCTGCTCAAGCCGCGCCTGGTGCTCCCGCACCGCCGCCTTGCCGTTCTTCACCCGCAGCTCCGAGGCCGCGCTGTCCAGGTACTCCCAGATCGTCTTGGTGAACTCCGATTGGTTACGGTCGCGCCGGATCACCTCCGGGTCATAGCTGACCCCGGCAAAGGCGCTGTCCAGCACCGGCGCGGTGATGCCTTGGGCCAGGGCGCGGTCCCGGAACCCCTGGATCCAGCCCTGGAAATTCAGCTCTGCCGCAGCCGGTTCCGGCTCCACTTGCTTCAGGGCAGCTGGACGCGCTGCGGGTCTCATGGCCGTGGCCGCCGACGCCAGCTGAAAACTTCCATCCTGTCCCTCCAGCTTGACCGCTTCCGGCCGCTGGGTGGGCCTCAGGGAATTATCCGGAGCGGCCTCTGCCGCCATGGCCCCGCCTGCCACCAGGGACGCTGCAACCCATCTGCGCATGATGCACCTCTTTATACACTGCTCCACATCAGTCTAGCGGCGGCGGAGCCCGGGTAAAGAGGTCACTCCTTGCATGTGCGGGCTGCCGCCTGCCGCTCCTCCCGCATTTGCTCCAAGGCGTCCCGCAGCATCGGCACCCGGTGCGGGCGGAAGCTTTGCTCCGTCACTTCCAGCTCCCGCATCCGGTCCAGCCGGAACACCCGCACTGCGTCGCGCAATCCGCACCAGGCAATCAGCACGGTGGAGCGGTCGAAATAGACCACGCTCAGCGGTTTCACCTGCCGCTCTGTCACCGCGCCATAGCCGTCGGTATAGCCAAAGCGTACCTCCACCTCGTCCCAGGCTGCCTGCCGCAGGTCCTGCGCCGAAATTGCCGGCGGCACGGGGCGCTCGAACCGGTAGGGCGCCAGCACCGCATGGCGCAGCCGGTGCGCCTGCCGGGGCGGCAGCCGCGCCTGCAGCTTGCGCAATGCTTCCGAGGCCGCGGTGGCCAGTTCAGGATCGCCGATCAGCTCGACTTCGCGCAGGCCCAGCACCAGCGCCTCAAGCTCAGTGTCGCGGAATCCCATCGGCGGCAGCGCATTGTCCTCGACCAGGGTAAAGCCATAGCCCGCCTCGCCATCGATCACCGCTCCCATCTCGCGCAGGGTGGCAATGTCGCGGTGGATGCTGCGGGCCGAGACGCCCAGGTCGCGGCCCAGCTCCGCCGCGGTGTGCGGGCCGGGCCCCAGGCGCAGGGCCTGCATCAGCTGGAAGAGGCGGTGGGTGCGGGACATAGCCTATTCTGTCTACGCCTGATGACAGTTTTTGTCACCATGCGGATCTAGGCTGCCTGCAACCCGAAACGACAGGAGGCTCCCATGCTGACCCTACTGACCTACCCCCGCAACGGCGCCGTCTTCAGCCTCAGCCCGTTTTGCGTCAAAGCGGCTCTATTACTGGCCTTTTCCGGCCAAAGCTGGACCCGCGAAGACCTGAACGACCCGCGCGGGATGCCGCACCGCAAGCTGCCGGTGCTGCGCACCCCCGGCGGGCTGGTGCCGGACAGCAGCGCCATCCGCGCCTGGCTGGAGCAGCAGGGCACCGACTTCGACTCTGCCCTCGGCGCGCGGGACCGGGCGCAGGCCCAAATGCTGATCCGGATGGCGGAGGACACGCTCTATTTCCACGTGGTGCGCGACCGCTGGGACAATGACGCGGTCTGGCCCACGATCCGCGACAAGTATTTCCATGAAATCCCCGCCCTGATCCGCCGCCCGGTCACCGGCGCCATCCGCCGCTCGGTGCACAAAGGGCTGGTGTTCCAGGGTACTGCGCGGTTCAGCGATGAGGAACGGAACCAGCGTGTGGATCAGGACCTGCAGGCCATCGCCGCATTGCTGAAGGGGCAGGATTTCCTGTTTGGACCGCAGATCTCCAGCGCCGATTTCAGCGTCGCTTCCATGCTGCAGGCGATGGGGACAACCCCGGTCCGCACAGCGCTGGTCTCCCGCATTCTCGACGACGCGGTGCTCAAGCCTTATGTTAACCGGGTGTTTGAAACGGTGCCGCTGCCATGATCCCGCCCTTTGCCAGCCCGGACATCGAGGCCGCATTTGATGTGCCGGACCGGCAGGCCCGCGCAGGCCTGCTGGCGCTGCGGCGGTTGATCTTTGACACTGCCGCGCAAACGCCAGAGGCAGGACGGATCGAGGAGGCGTTGCGCTGGGGCCAGCCCTCCTACCTCACGCCGGAAAGCAAGACCGGATCCACGATCCGGCTAGGCATACCCAAGGGCGCGCGCTTTGCCCTGTTTGTGCATTGCCAAAGCCGGCTGATCCCGGAATTCGCTGCGGCCTTCCCAGCCTGGGACCGGTTCGAGGGCACCCGCGCGGTTCTGTTCAATGATCCGCAGGAGGTGGAGCCGATCCGCCACGGCTGGCTGATCAAGCGGGCGCTGACCTACCGCATCCGCCCGCCGCTACAGGTGCCGGCCTGACAAAGTGGAAAGCTGTCCCCGTGGGGACAGCCGCTCATTTCCGCCGCTTGCGTTCCACCTTGCGCTTGACCTTGGCGGCCTTGAGCTTGGATTTGGCCGCCTTGCGTTTCACCATCCGGCCTGCCGGGCTGCGGCGGCCGCGCTGACCGCCTCCGGATGGCATCGGCGCATCCTCCAGCGCTAGCAGTTCCAGCTCCAGCCCGCCGGTCACCGGCGCGGCCTGGGTCAGCCGTACTGTCACCCGCTGGCCGATCGCAATGGTCAAACCGGTGTCAGACCCGGTCAGCGTGCCGGCCTGCGGGTCGAAATGAAAGAATTCCCGCCCGATCGAGCGTACCGGAACCAGACCGTCCGCGCCGGTCTCATCCAGCTTTACAAAGGCACCAAAGCGGGCGATGCCGCTGATCCGGCCCTCGAACTCATTGCCAACCCGCTCACTGAGGTAGGAGGCCAGGTAGCGGTCGGTGGTGTCCCGCTCCGCAATCATCGAGCGCCGTTCGGTGTCGGAGATATGATTGGCGGTCTCTTCCAGCCGCTCGATCTCCTCCTCCGTCAGACCGTCATTGCCCCAGCCATGCGCCGACACCAGCGAGCGGTGCACGATCAGGTCGGCATAACGGCGGATCGGCGAGGTGAAATGCGCGTAGTTGCGCAGCGCCAGGCCGAAGTGGCCGAAGTTCTCCGGGTTGTAGTAGGCCTGCTGCATCGACCGCAGGGTGGAGATGTTGATCAGCTCGGCATCATCCGTGCCCGCCGCGTGATTGAGCAGCGCATTCAGATGCCGGGTCTGCAGCACCTGCCCCTTGGCCAGGTTGAGGCCCGCCGCACGCGCGGTTTCCCGCAGCGCCTCCAGCTTCTCGGGCGCCGGTTCCTCATGCACCCGGAACAGCAGCGGCGAGCGTTTCTGGATCAGCGTCTCGGCAGCGGCAACATTGGCGAGGATCATGAACTCCTCAATCAGCTTGTGCGCATCCAGCCGGTCGCGGAAGGCGACCGAGGTGACGTGGCCGTCGTCATCCAGCACGATCTTGCGTTCCGGCAGGTCCAGATCCAGCGGCTCGCGCGCGGCTCTTGCCTTTGTTAGAGCCTTATATGCGGCAAACAGCGGCTTGATCACATCGTCCAGCAGCGGTGCGGTCTTGTCGTTCGGGCTGCCGTCCTGCGCCTCCTGCACCTCGGCGTAATTCAGCGAGGCGACGGAGCGCATCAGCCCGCGCACGAACTTGTGCGACAGCTTGTTGCCCTCGGCATCCACCTGCATCCGCACGGCAATACAGGCGCGCGGCACCCCTTCGTGCAAGGAGCACAGATCGCCCGACAGCCGGTCCGGCAGCATCGGCACCACCCGGTCTGGGAAATAACTGGAGTTGCCGCGCTTGCGCGCCTCGCGGTCGAGCGCTGAGCCCGGGCGCACATAGGCCGCAACATCGGCAATCGCCACCCAGATCACATGGCCGCCCGGGTTCTTGGGATCGTCATCGGCATGGGCATAGCAGGCGTCGTCATGGTCGCGCGCGTCCGCCGGGTCGATGGTGACCAGCGGCAGATCGCGCAGGTCCTCGCGCCCTTTCAGGCCCATCGGCTTGGCCGCGTCGGCCTCTGCCATCACCTTGTCGGGGAAATGGTCTGGAATACCATGCTGATGAATGGCGATCAGCGACACCGCCTTGGGTGCGGCGGGGTCACCCAGCCGTTCCACGATGCGGGCGCGTGGCAGGCCCAGGCGGCCCTTGGGGCCGGCCTGTTCCGCCTCGACCAGCTCGCCGTCCTTGGCGCCATTGATGGCATCCGGGGCCACCATCCATTCGGATGATGCGGCCTTGTCGATCGGCACGATCCGCCCGCCCTCGGACCCTGCGCGGAAGATTCCCAGCACCCGTTTTGCGTTGGTTCCAATCCGGCGGATCAGCCGGGCTTCATAGTTGTGGTCCTGATCCGGCACCGCTTGCAGCTTCACCAGGATCTTGTCGCCTTCGCCCAGAGCCGGGTCGGAGGCCTTGGGCAGAATCAGAATGATCGGCTCCACGCCCTCGCCATGCCATTCCAGCGGGCGGCCGTACAGGTCGCCATCCTCGTTCGGCGCCTTCACCTGCAGCACCGTCACTGGGGGCAGCTGGTCCGGGTCGCGGTAGGTTTTCTTGCGCTTCTGCAAATGCCCTTCCGCCTCCAGCTCCTTGAGGATGCGCTTGAGGTCGATGCGGTCCGCGCCCTTGATGCCAAAGGCCTTGGCGATGTCGCGTTTGGAGGTATGGGTCGGGTTGGCGGAGATCCAGTCGAGGATTTCGGCCTTGGAGGGAATACGGCTCATACCTTCGCGTAGCACGGCGGCGGGGCGGCGTCATGATGAAAAGCGTGCGGTGCGGTCAGCGCGGCGGCAGATCGGCGCCGGTGTCAACGTCGCGCAGGGTATCGGTCAGAGCGATGCGCCAGCCGGGCAGGGTCCGCAGCGTGTCGGCCAGCGCGTGTTCAGTGGACCAGCGGACATTGCCGAACAGGCCATGGGGCAGACGAGCGGGATGTTTGGCGCCCACCAGCCAGTAGCCGCCGTCATCTGCGGGGCCAAAGACCGCGTCATGACCGCCAAGCGCGGCAAAGGCGCGGGCGATATGGGCGCGGGTGATGCCGGGGATATCGGCACCGATCAGGCAGACGGGGGAGCTGACATGCATAGGGGCGCGCCTGACCTTGGGCGGGTGCGTAAGCGCTCTCCCAGGGGGAGGGTCGGGCGCGGCCCGGCCTGCGGCCGGGCCAGACGGTTGAATACCTGAAGCTGTTATGAGCATCCGCTTCATCCGCTGCCCAAGGTCGCCGCTGCCTTGCGGCAAGCGGGGCATGTCAGCGGGCCAGACCCTTGAGTTCACAGCACGGTCCGGGGCCACCGCGAGAACGATCTGCCAGCGCGGGTCGTGCAGACGCCGGATCAGCCGGGCGGATTGATGGCGGAACCACCAGGTGGCCGGGATCACGCCGATATCCCGGCCCAAGCGGGTCTTCACCCGTCCCGGCCGCGGCTCCTTGACCATGATCACCAGGGTGCGTTTCACGTGAAGTCACGCCTTGGCGAAATAGTCCTGCAGGATGCGGGCATAGATGGTCTTCAGCTGATGAATCTGCGTGACCTCGACCCGCTCGTCCACCTGATGCATCGTCTTGCCGACCAGGCCGAATTCCACCACCGGGCAGTGGTTTTTCACGAACCGCGCATCCGAGGTGCCGCCGGTGGTGGACAGTTCCGGCTTGCGGCCCGTCTCCGCCTCCACCGCTTGTGCGACCAGATCCGACAGCGCGCCGGGCGGTGTGATGAAGCTCTCGCCGGAGATCTTCACCTTCATCCCGACCTCCAGCCCGAACTCCGCGGCGACCTTGTCCGCCTCATCCTGCAGCCAATCCGTCAGGCTGGCGCCGGAATGGGCGTCGTTGAACCGGATGTTCACGGTGGCGCGGCTTTGTGCCGGGATCACGTTGGTGGCGGTATTGCCGGTGTCGATGGTGACGACGGCCAGGGTGGAGGCGTCGAAATGCTCGGTGCCCTGGTCCAGCTCATGGCTGGCCAGCCGGTCCATCAGGCGAGCCATTGCGTTCAGCGGGTTGTTGGCGCGGTGCGGATAGGCGGAGTGGCCCTGCACACCGGTCACCGTGAACCAGGCGGTGAGCGATCCGCGGCGGCCGATCTTGATCATCTCGCCCATCTCGTTGGGGCAGGTGGGTTCGCCCACCAGGCAAACCGACATCTGCTCGCCTTCGCGCTCCATGTAGTCCAGCAGCGCGGTGGTGCCGTCCACCGCATCGCCTTCCTCGTCGCCGGTGATGGTGAGGATGATGGACCCGTCCGGCGGCGTTTCCTTGACGAAATCAATGGCGGCAGCGGCAAAGGCGGCTACCCCCGATTTCATGTCGGTGGCACCGCGGCCGTACATGAAGCCGTCTTTCTCCTCCGCGCCAAAGGGCGGCATGGTCCAGGCGGCTTCATCGCCCAAGGGCACCACATCGGTATGGCCGTTGAAGCCGAAGGTCTTGGCGTGCCCCTTGGCGCCCCAGCGGGCGAACAGGTTGGAGACGTCTCCGCGGTCGGTGCGGGTGCACTCAAATCCGGCGCTGCTCAGCAGGTTTTCCAGCAGCACCAGCGCGCCGCCTTCTGCCGGCGTGACCGAAGGGCAGCGGATCAGATCGGCGGTCAGGCGGGCGGGATCGGTCTGCGGCATCGTATGGCTCCTGAAGGTCGGTTGGCCACACGCCTAGCGCGGATCGGCAGGCGGTGCAATTCACGCCAGCGCCAACGGGCACGGCGCTTAAGCTGCGGTCGTGCAGGGGTTTAACTAACCGGCGCGTCCGCTAGGTCCCGGCGCAAGCAGGCCGCACTGCTGTGCCTGTACGCCTGTGCAACACCCTTTAGACCGTTCGCGCCAAGGCGCTTGCGTGAAAAAGGCGAACCGCCTAAGGACGTTAAAACCTTCCAAGAGGCCCATCCGAGCGTTCCCGTGCTGTACCTCCGCCTGATCACCGCTGCCATTTTCCTGCTGTGGGGGCAACTGCTGTCTGCGCAGGTCCTTACGGTGAATACCGTCACCCGGCCGCCGTTTTCGATGGTGGAGGAGGGGCGCGACACCGGTTTTTCGCTGGAGCTTCTCAAGGTCCTGGCCGAACGGCAGGATTGGGAGTACCGCATCAACCGTACGGACAGCTTCGCGGATATGCTGGGCGGCGTTCGTAGCGGCGAGGCCGATCTGGCCGCCGCCAATATCTCGATCACCGCCTCGCGCGAAGTGGTGATGGACTTCAGCCATCCGATCTTTGAAAGCGGCCTTCAGATCATGGTGCAGGCCGATGAAATCCGCCAGCCGTCGCTGCTGCGGGCGCTTCTGTCCTGGGACCTGGCCGCGGCTATCGGCATCGCCTTCCTGCTGCTGTTCGGCGGCGGCATGGTGATGTGGGCCTTCGAGCGCCGTGCCCAGCCCTATTTCGACCGCCCCTTGAAAGAGGCGTGGTTTCCCTCCTTCTGGTGGGCGCTGAACCTGGTGGTGAACGGCGGCTTTGAGGAACGTGTGCCGCGCACGCCCGTGGGCCGCATGTTCGGCGTGGTGCTGGTGGTGTCTTCGCTGTTCATCGTCTCGGTCTTTGTCGCCAAGATCACCGCGGTAATGACGGTGGAGGCGATCAGCGGCTCGGTCAATTCGGTGAACGATCTATACGGCAAGTCCGTGGGCACCATCGAAGGCTCCACTGCCGCCGGGTTCCTGAACCGGCGCGAGATCGACTACTCCGCCTATGCCGGGCTGGAGGACATGCTGGCAGGGTTCGAGCGCGGCGATGTGACGGCGGTGGTCTTCGATGCGCCGGTGCTGAATTACTACGTCCAGCAGGGCGGCCACCGCTTTGGCGAGACCATCGGCCAGCCCTTCCTGCGCGAAAACTACGGCCTTGTGTTCCCGGCCGGCTCGCCGCTGGTGGAGGAGGTCAACCAGGCACTGCTGGCGATGCAGGAGGACGGCAGCTACGACGCCCTTTACCGCAAATGGTTCGGCAGCCAGAACTGAGGCCTGCCGTTAGTGAAATACCGGCTCCTCGCCGTCAAAGAACGGGGTCATCTGCGCAACGATCACCGCGTTTTCCTCCAGCGCCCGCTGCATCAGATCACGTTCCTCATCGCCGATCTCGTGGCCTTCGGCCTCGCGCTCTTCCAGCGTGCCGTATCCGGTGACATCCAGGGGCGCGGTATCGGCCTGTTTCAGGATCGCCACGGTTTCCCGCACCGCCTCGGCCTCGTCCACGCCGGAGGCATAGATCATCAGCGCCGCACCGGTGGCACCGTCGGGCAGGCCGTCCCCGTCCTTGCGGCCGATCTGGACAAGCAGGGTATAGACTTGCTGGCGGGAGGGTTTCTTCTTTTCCATGCCGCCGCCATAGCGCCGGGGCAGGGGGGCGGTCAATCAAATAGCGCGGACGGGATAGCGGGAAACGGAAGGCTTGCGGTATTTCACCTCTCCGCTTTATGGCTGGGCTTATCCGAATGGCAAAAGGACAGCCCGATGCGCATCTCCGCTCTCACTGCCCGGGCCGTGCCGTGGAAGAACGGCGGCGGCGTGACCCGCGAACTGGCCGTGCATAATGAAGGCGGCCGGATGGTCTGGCGGTTGAGCCTCGCGGATATTGCCCAAAGCGGCCCGTTTTCCGCCTTTCCGGGCCTCGCCCGTATCCATTGCATTGTCGAAGGCGCCGGTCACACCCTGTCGAACGGCCGCACTCGGCTGGAGGCCCGGCCGCTGGAGCCGCTGAGCTTCGATGGCGGAGCGGATTTGGACTGCCGCTTGCGCGACGGGCCCTGCAGGGCGTTCAACGTGATCTACGACCCGGCACAAGTGACGGCAGAGCCCAGAGTTCTGGCGGAGGGCCCGGTTCCGGATGCGGAGAGCCGGCAAGTGCTGTTCGTGGTCTCCGGCAACCTGGACATGGCAGGCACAGACCGTCTTGGCCCCGGAGAGGGCATCGTGACTGAGAGCGCCGCCGGCGCGGTGGTCACCGGCGGCGGCGCTGTTATCCAGGTGCGGTTTCTGCCTGTTTAGAGACTGTTCAGCAGCTCTTTGACCGCGGTCTTGTAGCCTGCAACCACGCTGTCCCGCGCGATGTGGCGGCCCTGCTGCACGACATGACGGCCAGCGCTCCAGACGTCCGTGACGGTTTCATCACCTGCCGCAAAGCAGAGGCCGTCCAGCAGCTGTTCCGGCTTCAACGCGCAAAGAGCGGGCGCGCCGCTGTCGATCGCCACCAGATCCGCCAGCGCGCCTTCCTCGATCCGCCCGGCATCGCGCCCCAGGGCCTGCGCCCCGCCTTTGGCCGCGCCCAGGTACAGCGTCTCGCCAACCGAGCCCTCGCCCGGCACCAGCACGTTGCGCGCCAGGTCGCGCAGGCGCTGGGAATACTCCAGCGTCCGCAGCTCTTCCGGCAGCGAAATCCGCACGTTAGAGTCTGATCCGACCCCGAAAGCACCCTTGTGTTCCAAGTATTCCACCCCGTTGAACGGCCCGTCGCCCAGGTTGGCCTCGGTGATCGGGCAGAGGCCCGCAACGGCGCCGGAGCGGGCCATGCCGAGGGTCTCGGCACTGGTCATATGGGTGGCGTGGATCAGGCACCATTTGCCATCCACGGCGGCGTTTTCCAGCAGCCATTCGACCGGCCGCGCCCCCAGCCAATCGCTGATATCCGCAACTTCCTTGGGCTGTTCGGCGATGTGGATATGCACCGGCAGCCCGTTCTGGATCCGCAGCACTTCGGCCAGATCCTCGGGACAGGTGGCGCGCAGCGAATGCGGCGCGATGCCAACGCTGGCATCCTCGGGCAAGTCCCGTGCGGCAATGTCCCGGGCGCGGGTGACGAGCTCGGAGAATTCCGCAACCGAATTGCCAAACCGCTGCTGCCCCCCATTCAGAGCCTGTTTCCCAGCCCCGCCATAGGTGTACAGCACCGGCAGATGGGTGAGGCCGATGCCGGTCTGGCTGGCAGCGGCAAACACCCGCTCGCTGAGCTCAGTCATCGATGCGAAATGCGCGCCGCCCGGCTGGTGGTGGACATAATGGAACTCCCCGACTGAAGCATAACCGGCTTCCAGCATCTCCATGAACACCAGCGCCGCGATGGACTCGTACTGTTCCGGAGTGATGCGGTCCATGAAGCGGTACATCAGCTCGCGCCAGGTCCAGAAGCTGTCCTTGCCGGCTGCTCGGTACTCGGTCATCCCGGCCATGGCGCGCTGGAAGCTGTGGGAATGCAGATTGCCCAGCGATGGCAGCAGCACGTCCGCCCGCCTATCGCCTGCCTGCGGCGTGGCACCGGTTTCCAGGGAGGAGATCCGTCCGGCCTCAACCGTGAGCCGGATGTTTTCTGCCCACCTCTCGGGCAAGCGGGCGCGCTGGGCAAATATGGTCTGCATATGACCCTCTTATGTGTAGATGTAATACTATTAGCGGCAGGCTTATTGCGCGGCAAGGGTTTTGCACAGGAGGGGCGCTGCCCCTCGGCCTGGCGGCCTCACCCCGGGATATTTCCAGGCCAGATGAATAGAGGATCCAGTCTTCATCTGGCTAAAAATATCCTGGGGTTTGGGGCAAAGCCCCAATAAAAAAACGCGCCCCGGATAGGGCGCGTTCCTGTCGTTCGGAAGTGCGGCACAGATCAGTCGCGCAGCAGTTCGTTGATACCGGT
Organism: Leisingera sp.; assembly: GCF_982940295.1. NCBI lineage: Bacteria > Pseudomonadati > Pseudomonadota > Alphaproteobacteria > Rhodobacterales > Roseobacteraceae > Leisingera > Leisingera sp. The sequence goes on along the minus strand of NZ_CEYXRG010000026.1, from coordinate 46,780 downwards.
CTTGGAACGGGTCTTCTCATCGACGCGCTTCACGATCACCGCGCAGTAGAGGCTGATGTTGTTTTTCGATGGCATAGAGCCCGCCACAACCACGGAGTAGGGCGGCACTTCGCCGTACATCACTTCGCCGGTCTCGCGGTCGACGATCTTGGTCGATTTGCCGATGAACACGCCCATGCCCAGAACCGAGCCTTCGCGCACGATGCAGCCTTCGACCACTTCGGAACGGGCGCCGATGAAGCAGTTGTCCTCAATGATGGTGGGGCCAGCCTGCATCGGTTCCAGCACGCCGCCGATGCCGACGCCGCCCGACAGGTGCACGTTCTTGCCGATCTGCGCGCAGGAGCCAACGGTGGCCCAGGTGTCAACCATGGTGCCCTCATCGACGTAGGCGCCGAGGTTCACGAAGGAGGGCATCAGCACCGCGCCGGGCGCGATGTAGGCGGATTTGCGGACGACGCAGTTGGGCACCGCGCGGAAGCCTGCGGATTTCCAGTCTGCTTCGCCCCAGCCGGCAAATTTGCTGTCGACCTTGTCCCACCAGCCGCCGGCCTGCGGGCCGCCTTCGTGGATTTCCATGTCCTTGATGCGGAAGCCCAGCAGCACCGCCTTCTTGGCCCACTGGTTCACATGCCAGTCGCCGCTCTCCAGCTTCTCGGCTACCCGCAGTTTGCCTGAATCGAGCGCATTCAGGGTGTCTTCGATGGCTTCACGCTGTTCGCCGGTGGTGGCGGGGGTGATGGTGTCGCGCGCCTCCCAGGCGGCTTCGATCGCTGCTTCCAGCTGGGCGTTGGACATGGGGGTTCCTCCGGCATCGGTTTGAGTCGCAGCTTCATAGCGGCAATCTGCCTGCAGGTCATGTCCGGATTGCGTCCAAATTGCCGCCCCTGACGGCGTTTTGCCGGGTTCCAGCCGGTCAGCGCACCCGGCGCAGGTGGCGGCGCAGGATTTCGCAGGCGGCGGCGGGGTCGCGCCGGGCCATGGCCTGGACGATGGCGGCGTGGTCGGCGTCCACCCGGCGGGTCCACTGGTGCTGCCAGTTGGCGAACAGATGACGGGCGGCGGCGGTATGCAGATCGTCGATCGAGGCCAGCAGCCGCGGCATCGCACACGGCGCTAGGATCACCCGGTGAAACGCGCGGTTCAGGCGTTCCCAGCTGGCCATGTCCTCTGCCGCGTCGCAGGCCAGCCGGGCGGCCTCGGCGGCCTCGATATCCTCAGCAGTCAGGCGGGCGAAGGCGTGGGTGAGGGCCAGCACCTCCAGCGCCACCCGCATCTCGATCACTTCGCGGATCTCCGACGGGTCCAGCGCGCTGACGCGGGTGCCGCGGCGGGGTTCGGATTTGGCCAGCCCATGCGCCTCCAGCCGCAAGAGCGCCTCGCGCACCGGCACGTGGCTGGCCTCGAACTCGCGGGCGATATGGTCCTGGCGCAGCTTTTCCCCGGCAGGCAGGCTGCCGGTGATGATGCGCTCGCTCAACGCCTGGTATATCGTATCGGCAATGGTTGCAGACATGTAATGGCGATACCGGGGCGGCTCTCGGCCCGCAAGGATTATCCCAGCGGATCCGGGGCGATGTTGCCGCCGCAGATCAGCACCGCCACCCGCTCGCCCGGTGCCGGCCGGTAGGCGCCGCACATCAGCGCCGCCAGCGCCGTTGCGCCGGCAGGTTCGACCAGGATCCGCCGCTCGCGCCAGAGCGCCGTCTGGGCTTCGGTAATGGCGCTGTCCGGCACAGTCAGAGAGGTGATGCCCTGCGTTGCCGCCAGCTCAAAACAGATGCTGCCGATGCGCTTGGCGCCCAAGGCGTTGGCCGCAACGCCAGAGACCTCCACGTCGACAGGCTGCCCGGCCGCCAGCGCCGCGTTCAGCGCGCAGGAGGTTTCCGGCTCCACCGCCACGATCTTCCGGGCGCCCTGGAACCAGGCCAGGGCGCCGCCGATCAGCCCGCCGCCGCCGACGGCGATCAGCAGTGTATCGGCCTCTAGCCCCTGGGCCTGCCATTCGGCAAAGCAGGTGCCCTGGCCCGCTACAGTGGCGGGCGCGTCATAGGCGTGGACCTGCATGGCGCCGGTTTCCTGTTCGTAAGCCTGCGCCTGTTCCAGCGCGTTGGCATAGGCGCCGGGCACCACCTGCAGGTCGGCACCGGTGCGCTCGATCAGGGAAATCTTGGCGGGTCCTGCCATCTCCGGCACATAGATCCGTGCCTTATGGCCCAGCTGGTGCGCGGCATAGGCCGCGGCGGCACCGTGATTGCCGCCCGAGGCCGCGACCAGCCCCGCGGCGGGCACTTCCTGGCTCAGCAGAGTGTTGAAGGCACCGCGGGCCTTGAAGCTGCCGGTGTGCTGCATGTGCTCCAGCTTCAGCTCCACCGGAAACGGCAGCCCGAAGCCCTGCGTCTGCATCACCGGGGTGCGCTGCACATGGGGGCGGATGCGCTCTGCCGCTGCGGTGATTTCCCTCTGCCAGTCCATGCGCTGCCCTCCTGCCTGCTGCGCCGGAACCTTAGCCGCCCCGGATCCGGGTGCAAGCGGAACGGCACGTTCTGATGCATTCTTGATTGGCGCTAACGGTCAAGGAGGGTTACAAAGAAGGTCCTGTTATTTTTACCTGGATTACCCATGACCGAAGACCGCCACAGCCGTTTCAGCGATGCCCATACCGACCGGAACAGGGCTGAGCATGTGCCCGCCACGCCGCAGACACGGTCGCCAGCCTACCGTCTGGCTTTTGCCGACCAGGATTTCATGTACCGCGAGGAACTGCGCCCGGTGCGTCTGCAGCTGGAGCTGCTGAAACCGGAGCTGATGCTGAACGAACGCGGCATCGAAAGCACCATCGTGATGTTCGGCGGCGCCCGCATCCCGGACCCGGAACACAAGGATCAGGCGCGCACCCAGACGCTGGCCGATCTGTCGCATTTCTATGATGAGGCGCGTGAATTCGCCCGTCTGATGACGGAAAAGTCAAAGAGCAGCGGCGGCCGGCAGAATGTCGTGGTGACAGGCGGCGGCCCCGGTGTCATGGAAGCCGGCAACCGCGGCGCGCAGGACGCGGGCGGCCAGTCCATCGGCCTGTCGATCGTGCTGCCGCATGAGCAGGCGCCCAACGGCTATGTGACGCCGGACCTCAGCTTCAACTTCCACTATTTCGCGATCCGCAAGATGCACTTCCTGATGCGGGCGCGGGCGATCAGCGTGTTCCCGGGCGGCTTTGGCACATTGGATGAGCTGTTCGAGAGCCTGACCCTGATCCAGACGGGCCGGATGGAACGGGTGCCCTTCCTGCTGTTCGGCAAGGAATTCTGGGACAGGATAATCAACTGGGAGGCGCTGGCTGATGCCGGCACCATTTCGGATCAGGATCTGGACCTGTTCCGTGTTGTCGACACCGCGCAGGAAGCGGTGCAGATTATCGACAATTGGGAGCCCGCGCCGCCGCGCGATACCCTTCCCGGGCGTGAGCGCTGAGCGCACTTGGTGACCTTTGCTGCTGCTGGGCTCAGGCCAGTTCCGGCGGCAGCGTGCCGATTTCGTCGCCGGTGGTCAGCCGGGTGAGAACCGGGGTCCCTTCCACGGTTTTCACAGCATATCCATAGCCGCGCAGGCGGAATTTCCACTCCCGCGGGCTGAGCGCCTTTTGCCGCTCGCTGCGGATCAGTTCCAGAACGCTGGGGTCAACGGGCGGGGCCTGTTTGTCTGCCGGTGCCATAAGAAGATTACCTTTCAAAACATTTGTCCATGATTTGGAAACTGTCCCCGGCAAATGGCGGAATTCGAGCCGGTCTGGGGAAAAAATTGGGCGGCAGCTGACTGGTGCTTTCCGGCAACAGAGAGCTTGCGGCAGCATCTCGCCAGCGGGTGGCCGCCCTTGTTCCGCAGTTCCGGGTGGCAGCACAGCGTGTGATTTTCACTGAAATGCAGCCGCGGTTGTGCAAACTAAAGTGAACACTGCCGGAAGGAACGGATTTCGCCCGGAAGCGGGCCAATCCTGGCCACAATTACAAACAAAAAGTTGCCGGCGGTGGAACAGTGGAGAGGCTTGATGACCGAAGTTACAGACTACACGGCGCTACTGGCGTACACGTCCAACAGCAATTTCCGCTGGAACAGCGTGACAGGCCTGGGAACCAATACTGTTGTAACCTACAGCTTCACCAGCAGCAGTGATTTGGGTGACGCAGGCAGCGACCCTTACGGGGCGTCCAGGTATTGGTCGTTTAACAGCGAGCAGCGGGACTACTTCCGCCGGGCCCTGGCGGAGTTCGAGGAAGCGTCCGGTGTGATCTTCGCCGAGACAGACGGCCCCGCCATGATCAATGTCTTCGGCTATGATGGCGGTTCGGCGGCAGGGTGGGCGGATCTGCCCTGGGCCAGCAGCTACTCAACAAACGAGGGCCGCCTGGCGATTCAAAGCAGCAACATGATGCCTGGATCCTACGGCTATGAGACTGTTCTGCACGAAATCGGCCATGCGCTTGGGTTGAAGCATCCGCATGACGGCGACCCCACCCTGGCAGGTCACCTGGACACTCAGGAAAACACCGTGATGACCTACACTTATGCCGGGTACAACGTGACAGAGCTGGGCACCTTTGACCTGCAGGCGCTGCAGCATATCTACGGCAGCAGCGCGGACGTGGCAGAGTGGAGCGTGCAGGTTAAGTCCAGCGGCAAGGTCGTGATCGACACCAGCGCTGCCGCTGAAACCGTATTGGCAGTTGGCCAGAATACCAAGATTTTGGGCCGCGGCGGAAATGACACGCTGATTGGCCGCGAGGCAGATGACAAGCTGGTCGGCGGCACCGGTCTGGACACCCTTACCGGCGGCTACGGCGAGGATACGCTGATCGGCGGCAAGGACTCCGACGTCCTGATCGGCGGCATGGATGACGGGGTCTATTCCGGCAGCACAAACGAAGCGGACAAGCTAGTCGGCGGCGGCGGCCGGGATACGCTCTCAGGGGGGAGTGGTGATGATGCGCTCATCGGCGGCAGGGGCCGGGACCGCCTGATCGGTGGCGACGGATCGGACCAGCTGACCGGTGGCAAGCACGCCGACACTTTTGTGTTTGTATCGGCTGATTACTACGAACAGGAAGTGATTACAGACTTTGGGCGGGGCGCCGACAGGATCGAGTTTTCCAACACCGCCGTGGACGAGTTCAGCGATCTGGTGATCACTCAAAGCGGCGGCAGCACGCAGATCAGCTATTACGGTTACATCGAGATCGAGCTTACCGGGTTCACCGGCACGCTCACCGAAGACCACTTTCTTTTCACCTGATGCAGCCCGGGCCCCTGCCGCGCGGGGGCCCGGGCCGGGGTCATTTCATCCCGGCTTCAGCCTCGATCTGCTTGCGGCTCTTGCGGGCGCGTTCTGTCGCCGATTTCAGCTGGCCGCACGCCGCCATGATGTCATCGCCGCGGGTCTTGCGGATCGGTGAAGCGTAACCTGCCTGATAAACGATATTGGCAAAAGCCCGGATCCGGTTGTTCGAGGATCGCTTGTAGGGGCTGCCCGGCCATTCGTTGAATGGAATCAGGTTGATTTTGGCCGGGATGTTATAGCGCTTGATATGGTCGATCAGGCGGTTCGCGTCCTCATCCGAGTCGTTCACCCCGTCCAGCATCACGTACTCAAAAGTGATCCGCTCCGAGTTTGACGCCTTGGGATAATCCGCCAGCGCCTGCAGCAGCTCGTCGATGTTCCAGCGCTTGTTGATCGGCACCAGAACGTCGCGGGTTTCGTTGGTGGTGGCATGGAAGGAAATTGCCAGCAGGCAGCCGATTTCCTGTGCCGTACGGGCAATTTCCGGCACCACGCCGGAAGTCGACAGGGTGATCCGGCGGCGGCTCAGCGAGATGCCTTCCGGGTCCATCGCAATCTTCATCGCGTCGCGGACGTTTTCGAAGTTATAAAGCGGCTCGCCCATGCCCATCAGCACGATGTTGGACAGCAGCCGGGTTTCTTCCTTCGGTGCGCCCGGCACCGGCCATTCATCCAGATCGTCGCGCGCCATCATCACCTGGCCGACAATCTCCGCGGGGGTCAGGTTGCGCACCAGCTTCTGGGTGCCGGTGTGGCAGAAGGAGCAGGTCAGCGTGCAGCCGACCTGGGAGGAGATGCACAGGGTGCCGCGGTCATCCTCGGGGATATAGACCACCTCAACCTCATGCCCGCCGGCAATGCGCACCAGATACTTGCGGGTGCCATCCGTGGACACCTGCTTGCTCACCACTTCCGGGACGCGGATTTCAAACGTTTCCGCCAGCTGCGCGCGGTACGCTTTGGCGAGGTTGGTCATCTCGGCAAAGTCGCGCTTGCCCCACTGGTAGATCCACTGCCAGATCTGGCCGACCCGCATCTTGGCCTGCTTCTCCGGCGTGCCGTGTTCGATCAGCACCTCGCGCATCCGCTCGCGGGTCAGGCCGACAAGATTGATCTTGCCGCCCTCGGGATCCTTGCGGGGCAGGGTCAATACGTCTTGGGTGATCGGCGCGCTGGCGGTCATGGCTTTCGAACTCGATGCTGATGGGCGGATGCGGCTCTATATAGGATTCTGACCGAAGATCAAAAGGAATCCTCGGAACAAGTTTTTCCGGCGCTTTGCCAGGCCGTGCTTATCTGGCGAAGCGCACCAGCTCCGCTACCCGTGCCCGGCCCAGGGTGGTCCAGCAGGCCCGGGTTGCAATCCCGGCGTCCTCGCGCACGTCATGGGCTTCGCCGGCAAAGGCGCAATGGGCAGTCCGGAACGCCTCCCAGGCGGTCTGGCTTTGCATAAGCGCAGCCTCGACCGCGGTCCCGCCATTGATGTTGTCGCGCTCCGCGGCCGCGACCATTGCGGCTTCCAGCGCGTTGAAGAGCGCCGCTTCCACCCCCTCTTCGTCGTCGGCGACGCAGGAGCCGACTTCCTCCTGGCTGCCGTCGCCGCATTCCAGCGCCGGATTGGCATGGGCGGGCAGGGCAAGCAGCGCAACTGCAAGGCAAGTGAACGGGAGAATGGCAAACTTAGGCATGGCAAGCACCTCCTGCTTCCCATGCTACGCCCCTCACGGCTTGCAAACAAGAAAACCCCGGCGCGGGCCGGGGTTTGCAGGGATACCGTGCGGGCAAGGGTTACTTGCTGCAGCGTTTCTCGGCGTCTTCAACCGCTGCGGTGAAGCCCAACAGCGAGAAGGTGTCCTTGGTCTGGGTGCCGCGGGCCGAACGTGCGGTCAGCACCGCATCGGCGCCGCGCTTCATCGCAGTGATTATCTTGGCGTCATCCGCAGGGGTCGCGGGCCAGGCCCATTCGCCCTCGGTGAACAGTTCGAACTCAGAGTCGCCGATCGCCATGTTGACGGTGGAGCCCGGCGCAAACGGATAGCCGCCGGTAAAGCTCACTTCACCCTTGGGGGTGGCATTCTCGCGGAAGGTGACAAACAGCTGGATCTCGCTGCGGCGCACCGCCACCACACGGCCGTCGCGGGTGTTCACCGTTTCCTTCGGTGCCGAGACACCCCAGCACTCGCTAGGGTTATCGCCTTCGAACACGCTCCAGTCGACCTTGGCGGCGACGCGGTTCTTCGAAGTTTCCTGCGCAGATGCGGTGCTTGCCAATGCTGCCAGACACAGGCCCGCAGCCACGCGGGCGAGTTTCAATGCCATTTGTCCCGACTCCAAGACTGTTCTCTATACCTCAAAACCAAGCAAAGGGCCCGCAGCGTTTCATCCGCTGTCTGGTCCCGATCCCCTCGCTTGCGCTACACAACCACACTAACGTAACAAGCACCACGGGCGAAAGTGCGTTTTGGCAGGATTTCGCCAACAAAACATGAGGGGAGACATCATGCCGAAACCTGTGCCCATGGCCGAAGTCTGGCGCGGCCCGCTGCTGGAAAGCCTGCACCTGGGCCATGCCGTCATTTGCGATGCGTCAGGCCAGGTGGTGCGCAGCTGGGGCGACCCCGATGCGGTGATCTATCCGCGCAGCTCCGCCAAGATGATCCAGGCGCTGCCGCTGATCACTTCCGGCGCCGCCGCGCGCTATGGCCTCACGTCCGAGCAGCTGGCGCTGGCCTGCGCTTCTCACAACGGCGCGCACATCCACACGGACCGGGTGAACAGCTGGCTCGATCAACTGGGGCTTACGGACGACGATTTCCGCTGCGGCCCGCAGCTGCCGGATGACATTCCCGCCCGCAACGAGCTGATCAAGTCCGACAGCAGCCCCTGCCAGGTGCACAACAACTGCTCCGGCAAGCACGCGGGCTTCCTGACCCTGACGCAGTACCTGGGCGCAGGTGCGGAATACATCGAGGTGGATCACCCGGTGCAGCAGGCCTGTCTTGCCGCGTTTGAGGAAACCACCGGCCAGGACAGCCCCGGCTATGGCATCGACGGCTGCTCGGCACCGAACTTTGCCACCACTGTCACGGGCCTGGCCCGTTCCATGGCCTGGTTTTCCAGCGCCGCGGACCGCTCCGACCGCGCGTCCGAGGCGGCGCAGCAGCTGGTCGCAGCAATGACCGCGCATCCGGAACTGGTGGCTGGCGAAACCCGCTGCTGCACCAACCTGATGCGCGCGATGGGCGGCAAGGTCGCGATCAAGACTGGCGCCGAGGCGGTGTTCATCGCCATTCTGCCGGAACAGAAGCTGGGCGTCGCGTTGAAGATCACAGATGGCACCACCCGCGCCAGCGAATGCGCCATTGCGGCGCTGATGGTCAGCCTTGGCGTGCTGGAGGCAGAGCACCCGGAAACCCGTAAATACATGAACAAGACACTCTACAGCCGCCGCGGGCTGGAATGCGGGTCCATCCGCCCGGCAGCGGAGCTGCTGTTTTAAAAGGAAGGCGGCGGAGTTGCTGTTCCGGAATCAAACGCCCCGGCTCTGCACCGGGGCGTTTCCTTACATCTCCATCTCGATGATCTCGGCGACTTCGACAGAGCCGCTGCCGTCTGCCACCATCGGGCAGCCCTTGGCCATCTCGCAGGCCGCGTCCTGGCTGGACGCCTGCACAACCGAATAGCCCGAGACCGGATTTGCACCGCCATTGTCCGCCACGCCGCCGGCGCTGACGGTCTTGGACATGCCCACCGGCGCGCCCGGCACTTTCAGCGCATCGCCCATCGAGCCCATCCAGCTCTTCCAGGCCTCCATCACCTTGGCGCCTTCCTCCTCGCTCTCCGGGGTCTTGCCGCCGTGGTAGACAAAAATGAACTCTGGCATTGGTCTTCTCCCTTGGTTGCGATGAAATGTGCGTCAGGTGATTGCGGTCAGCTGAGCCTCCAGCTTGCGCAGGGTCGAGGTCCAGCCTTCTTCATGGCGTACGGCAATCTCATCGTCGCTTAGATCCCGGTGATCGACTAGCAGCATGGCGCCATCCCCGGCGGCCGCGATGGTGAAGGTCACATGGCTCTCGGCGCCGCGGCTGCCGTCCTCCTCGTGCCAGGCCCAGGTGAAGCCGACGGATTTCGGCACATCCACATGGGTCACCTGGCCGGAAACATGGAACCGCTGCCCGTCGCTGTTCTGCATGACCGAATACCACGGGCCGGTGCGGCTGAGGTCCAAGTCATGCTCTGGAATGCTGACTCCCTCCGGTCCCCACCATTTCAGCAGCTTGTCCGGAGTGGTCACCCAATCGAACAGCTTCTCCGGGCTGACCGGGAAGATCCGTTGCAGCTGCAGGTCGCTCATGCCGTTTTCTCCATCAGGTGCCGTCCTCCATCAAAGCCGCCTGCAGACGGTCCAGGCTGCCGTCCCAGAACGCTTTGCGGGATTGGGTCCACTCGGCAATCATCCTGAGGCCCTCGGGCCGGGCAGAATAGAGCCGCCGGGTACCGTCAGCGCGCTGGCGCACCAGCCCGGCCTCGCGCAGTACCTTCAGGTGGCGCGAGATGGCCGGCGCCGAAATGCCCGCCCCCGGCGCCAGATCGCCCGCGGGCAGCTCGCCCTGGGTGATCAGCTGGTCGACAATCGACAGGCGGGTTTCGTCCGACAGGGCGGCAAAAGATTTCAGAAGCGGAGTCATGCTCCAATTATTAACATTATCGTTAAATAATGGAAGCGTTAATTTGATCTTCGCCGGAGACGCCTGAAACCGCGGGCCGTTTGCCCTTCTAGGGCAGGATGGTCTCCCGCCCGTCGACAGCCTGTTCTGCGAACAGGCTCCTCCCGTTGGGCCCGGCGCTGCGCAAAT
>NZ_CEYXRG010000026.1:0-36582 GCF_982940295.1 Leisingera sp. | reverse complement strand
AGAGGGATTGACCTATGACGGTGGCAGAGGGATTGGGCCCCGCCCGGGGCCCAAGGCCGCCAAGGGGCGGCTGCGCCAGCAGCCGCTCCTGCGGGCGCGGGAGCTCCCCGGACTCTGACCCGGGGAGCGGTCTCAGCCTTGGAAGTCGTTCCGGGTGTAGCCCTGGATAAACAGCAGCGCTGTCAGGTCTCCGTGGTTGATACGGATATCGCATTCCGCCGCCACCGAAGGCTTTGCGTGCAGCGCAACACCGGCGCCTGCGCGTTTCAGCATCCCCAGATCATTGGCGCCGTCGCCCACGGCAATCACGTCCGCCTCAGCGATTCCCAGCCGGGCGGTGATCTGCTCCAGCGCCTCCACCTTGGCCTCGCGGCCCAGGATCGGCCGCGCCGCCTCGCCGGTCAGCCTGCCGTCTGCCGCCAGCAGCGTATTGGCGCGGTTCTCGTCAAAGCCCAGCTCCGCCGCCACACGTGCGGTAAACGCCGTGAACCCGCCCGAGACCAGCGCCGCATAAGCGCCATTTGCCTTCATCACCGCCAGCAGCTGCTTGCCGCCCGGCATCAGGGTGATGCGCTCGTCCAGAACCTTGGTGATCACCGTCTCCGGCAGCCCCTGCAGCAGACCGACCCGCTCGACCAGCGCGCCCTCGAAATCCAGCTCGCCGTTCATCGCCCGCGCGGTGATCTCCTTCACGCGCGCGCCGACGCCCGCCTCCTCGGCCAGCTCATCAATGCATTCCTGCTGAATCATGGTCGAGTCCATGTCGGCCAGCAGCATCTTCTTCTTGCGCCCCTCCGCCGGCTGGATCACCAGATCCACCCCCATCTGCTGCAGATCCTCCCAGACCTGCCAGCGGTTGTCCGGCATCTGCTCCAGCGTGAACTCGGCCGCCACGCCCGGCGCCAGCCAGATAGCCTCGCCGCCGCCCCAGGCATTGCGCAGCGATTCGGGCAGGGCGGGTTCCAGCACCGGGCTGGCTGGATTGCAAAGCAGGCTGGCAACAAACATCGGCGGGCTCCGTTTCGTCAGGATTTCCCTTGTCATAGCGGGCCGCCGGGGCATCGGCCAGACGGCAAGAAGCTGTTCAAATCCGGGGTGATCATAAGGAGCGGCCCATTTTGCTATTTCAGAGCGGCTGTTTCCGATGGTGGAAAATCATGTCGCAAAAAACGAATGAACAGCCGCAAACTTTCAATATTTCTGTTGCGTGCCGCGCTGCAGCAGCCTAGCTCTGTAAGCGGGACACCCCTCCCCAACGAGGGGCGCTTATCTGGAAGGGTAGCATTGATGGCTATTGCACAACCGGCATCGCGGCCGGCCAATCCGCGTTTTTCTTCGGGCCCTTGCGCCAAACCTCCCGTCTTTGACCTGTCGAAACTCGCTGGCGCGCCGCTGGGCCGTTCGCACCGCGCTGCGGTGGGCAAGGAGAAGCTGAAGGCGGCGATCGAAGGCACCCGCGAGATCCTGAATATCCCGGCAGACTACAAGATCGGCATCGTGCCAGCGTCGGACACCGGCGCGGTGGAAATGGCGATGTGGAACCTGCTCGGCCCCCGCGGCACCGAGATGCTGGCCTGGGAAAGCTTCGGCTCCGGCTGGGTCACCGACGTTGTGAAACAGCTCAAGCTGGACGCCACCGTCAAAACCGCCGATTACGGCCAGATCGTCGACCTCGCCACCGTCGATTTCACCAATGACGTTGTCTTCACCTGGAACGGCACCACCTCCGGCGTGCGGGTGCCCAACGGCGACTGGATCCCGGCAGACCGCGAAGGCCTGACGATTTGCGACGCGACCTCAGCGGCCTTTGCCCAGCATCTGCCCTGGGACAAGCTGGATGTGACCACCTTCTCCTGGCAGAAGGTTCTGGGCGGCGAAGCGGCGCATGGCATGATCATCCTCAGCCCCCGCGCGGTGGAACGGCTGGAAAGCTACACCCCCGCCTGGCCGCTGCCGAAGATCTTCCGCCTGACCAAGGGCGGCAAGCTGATCGACGGCATCTTCCAGGGCGCGACCATCAACACCCCTTCGATGCTGGCGGTGGAGGATTACCTGCTGGCGCTCGATTGGGCCCGCTCCGTCGGCGGCATGGAAGGCCTGCGCGAACGCGCCTATGCCAACTTGGCCGCGGTGCAAAGCTTCGTGCAGGACAACCCCTGGATCGCCTTCCTGGCGGAACAGCCGGAATACCGCTCCAACACTTCGGTCTGCCTCAAGTTCACCGACGAACGCATCCAGGACGGCGCCGCCTTTGCCAAGGCTGTGGCCAAGCGTCTGGAAGCCGAAGGCGTGGCCTATGACATTGGTGCTTACCGCGACGCGCCTCCGGGCCTGCGCATCTGGTGCGGCGGCACGGTGGAAGCCACCGACGTGGCAGCGCTGATGCCCTGGATCAAATGGGCCTTTGAGGCCGAGATCGCGGCCCAAACCGAGGCCGCCTGAACAGGCGGTGGGCAAATTGCCCACCCTGCCCAGAGCAAACACCGTAGGGTGGGCGATTCCGCCCACCGCCCCGGGACATTCATAAGGACCCTAAGCCATGGCTCCCAAAGTTCTCATCTCCGACAAGCTGTCCGAGGCCGCCGTCCAGATCTTCCGCGACCGCGGCATTGACGTCGACTTCCTGCCCGACGTGGGCAAGGACAAGGAAAAACTGGCGGAAATCATCGGCCAGTACGACGGCCTCGCCATCCGCTCCGCCACCAAGGTGACCGAAAAGATCCTGGAGAACGCCGATAACCTCAAGGTGATCGGCCGCGCCGGCATCGGCACCGACAACATCGACAAGGAAGCCGCCTCCAAGCGCGGCGTCATTGTGATGAACACGCCGTTCGGCAACATGATCACCACCGCCGAACACGCGATTGCGATGATGTTCGCGGTCGCCCGCCAGCTGCCGGAGGCCTCCGCCTCCACCCATGCCGGCAAGTGGGAAAAGTCCAAGTTCATGGGCACCGAGCTGACCGCCAAGACCCTGGGCGTGATCGGCGCCGGCAACATCGGCGGCATCGTCTGCGACCGCGCCCGCGGCCTCAAGATGAAGGTCGTGGCCTATGACCCCTACCTGAGCACCGAGAAAGCCGACAAGATGGGCGTCGAAAAGGTGGAGCTGGACGAGCTGCTGGCCCGCGCCGATTTCATTACCCTGCACGTGCCGCTGACCGACCGGACCCGCAACATCCTGTCCAAGGAAAACCTGGAGAAGACCAAGAAGGGCGTCCGCATCATCAACTGCGCCCGCGGCGGTCTGGTGGATGAGGCCGCACTGGCGGAACTCCTGACCTCCGGCCATGTGGCAGGCGCCGCCTTCGACGTGTTCTCGGAAGAACCGGCCAAGGAAAACGCCCTGTTCGGCTTGCCCAACGTGGTCTGCACCCCGCACCTGGGCGCCGCCACCACCGAGGCGCAGGAAAACGTCGCCCTGCAGGTGGCCGAGCAGATGTCCAACTACCTTCTGACCGGCGCGGTCGAGAACGCGCTCAACATGCCCTCGGTCACCGCCGAGGAAGCCAAGGTCATGGGCCCCTGGATCAAGCTGGCCGACCACCTGGGCAGCTTCGTCGGCCAGATGACGGATGAGCCGATCAAGGCGATCAACATCCTCTATGACGGCGTCGCGGCCGGCATGAACCTGGACGCGCTGAACTGCGCCGTGGTCGCAGGCATCATGAAGCGCGCAAACCCCGAGGTGAACCTTGTCTCCGCCCCGGTGGTCGCCAAGGAGCGCGGGATCCAGATCTCCACCACCAACCAGGACAAATCCGGCGCTTTCGACGGCTACATCAAGGTGACCGCCGTCACCTCCAAGCGCGAGCGCTCGGTGGCGGGCACCGTGTTCTCCGACGGCAAGCCGCGGTTCATCCAGATCAAGGGCATCAACATCGAGGCGGATGTGGGCGCGCACATGCTCTACACCACCAACGAGGACGTGCCCGGCATCATCGGCACCCTGGGCCATACCCTGGGCGACAACGGCGTCAACATCGCCAACTTCACCCTGGGCCGCTCCGAGGCCGGCGGCGAGGCCATCGCGCTGCTCTACGTGGATGAGCCCGTCCCGGCTGAGATCCGCGCCAAGCTTGCCGAAACCGGCCTGTTCAACCAGATCAAGCCGCTGGAGTTCGACGTCGTCTAAACGTCCCGGTGCAAGACCGCAGAAGCCCCCGCCACTGCCGCGGGGGCTTTTTTCAATGCCCCTTCTGACGCGCGAACACCGCTTTGTCCGGCCGGTGCCGCAGCACAACCGCGGTAAAGATCAGCATCGACAGCAGCGCCGTTGCCGATCCAGCCTGCGCCAGCACCTCACCCCGCTCCAGAATGGCCAGCGGAATGCCCGGCACCAGCAACGCCAGCGCCAGCAGCGCCGTGCCCAGGTGCAGCCGCGGCAGCACGCCCCCGGCCGCGGCCGGCAGCAGGTGGTAATAGAACGCATAAATCGAACAGCTGACCCAGCCGAGCAGGTTCAGATGCCCATGCGCCGGCGACAAGAGGTGGTCCTGGCTTGCCGACATCTGAATGCCCCAGACCATGCCGCCGAGCGCCGACACCACCGCCGCCAGCATAAACCACCGCGAAATCCCTTCCATCTCAGTCCCTCCCTGTTCGCTTGGATCGCAAAACACCCTTGCCAGTAACGTGGCGCGCTGTCTCCGGATTGCCAGCCCGGCGTCTGCGGTCCCGGGGCTTGAGCCCCCCGCCGCAATGCGCCATCTATCCGGCACTGCCCGCAAACAGGAGCCGCCATGACCGCCCCCCTCTACGCCATCGGCGATATCCACGGCCAGCTGGAGATGCTGGACGCCGCTCTCCAGCGGATCGAGGCTGACGGAGGCCCTGAGGCCCGCATCGTTTTCCTCGGCGACTACACCGACCGCGGCCCCGACAGCCGCGGCGTGATCGAGCGGCTCGCCCGGGGACAGGCAGAAGGGCGCAAGTGGATCTGCCTCAAGGGCAACCACGACCGGATGTTTTCCATGTTCCTGGAGGACTACCCGCGCAACGACGCCCGGCTGCTGATCGGCTATCACTGGCTGCATGACCGGATCGGCGGGGTGGAAACACTGCAATCCTACGGGGTCGAAGTGGCTGAAGGCGACCGCATCTATCAGACCCATTCCCGCGCCCGTGCTGCAATCCCGCAGGCGCATCTGGACTTCCTGTCCCGACTGAAACCCTATTACCAGGAGGGCGGACTGCTCTTTGCCCACGCGGGCATCCGCCCCGGCCTGCCGCTGGAAAGCCAAAGCGAGGACGATCTGATTTGGATCCGCCAGGAGTTCCTCAACGACGAGCGGGTCCACCCTTGGCTGGTGGTGCACGGCCACACGCCGGGCAGACAGGCCGAACACCGGGTGAACCGCATCAACCTCGACAGCGGCTCCGGCTACGGCCGCCCGCTTACCGCCGCCGTGTTCGAGGGCCGCGACTGCTGGCTGCTGACAGAGGCGGGCAGGGTGCCGCTGGAACCCTGATCCGCCATTTCATCTTTCCAGAAATACTCTGGGGGTGAGCGCCAAAGGCGCGAGGGGGCAAAGCCCCCTCTACCGGACATCACGACCAGTCCAGCACCACCTTGCCGCTGGACCCGGATTTCATCGCCGCAAAGCCTTCGGCAAAATCATCGACCCCGAACCGGTGGGTGATCACCCGGCTCACATCCAGCCCGTTCTGCAGCATGGCGATCATCTTGTACCAGGTCTCGAACATCTCCCGCCCGTAGACCCCCTTGATGGTGATCGCCTTGAACACGATGCGTGACCAGTCGACCGGCGATTTGCCCGGCGGAATGCCCAACAGGGCAATCTTGCCGCCCATCACCAGCGCCTCCACCATCTGATCCAGCGCCGCCTGCGACCCGGACATCTCCAGCCCGACGTCAAACCCCTGCTTCATGCCGAGCACCCGGACCACATCCTGCAGGTCTTCCTCGGCCACGTTCACCGCACGCACCGCCGGCACCACATGCGCCGCCAGCGTCAGGCGGTCCGGGTTGATATCGGTGATCACCACATGCCGCGCACCGGCATGTTTCGCCACCGCCGCCGCCATGATGCCAATGGGGCCGGCCCCGGTGATCAGAACGTCCTCGCCCAGCAGGTCAAAGCTGAGCGCCGTATGCACCGCATTGCCCAGCGGGTCGAGGATGGCGCCGATCTCGTCCGGAATATCATCCGGCAGCGGCACCACGTTAAAGGCGGGCAACTTCAGATACTGCGCAAAGGCGCCCTGCTCATTTACCCCGATGCCGCGGGTGCCGGGGTCCAGATGGAACTTACCGGCCCGGCTTTGGCGCGAATCCGTCTTGATCAGATGCCCCTCGCCCGAGCAGCGCTGCCCCACCGCCAGATCGGTGACGTTGCGCCCGATCTCGACGATCTCGCCCGCGAACTCATGGCCGGTAATCATCGGCACCGGCACGGTGTGGGACGCCCATTCGTCCCAGTTCCAGATGTGAATGTCGGTGCCGCAGATGCCGGTCTTCTTCACCTTGATCAGCACCTCGTCCGGGCCGATCTCCGGCACCGGCGCCTGCACCATCCACAGGCCCTCCTGCGGATGGCTCTTCTCCAGCGCTTTCATCGTGTTCGGGCGGCTCATGACACAATCCCCAGTTCCTTGCCGACCTTGCCAAACGCCGCCAGCGCCCGGTCCAGCTCCTCCCGCGTCAGCGCGGCATTCATCTGCGTCCGGATACGCGCTTGGCCGCGCGGCACCACGGGGAAGAAGAAGCCGGAGACATAGACGCCCTCGTCAAACAGCCGCGCCGCCATATCCTGCGCCAGCTGCGCCTCGCCCAGCATCACCGGGATGATCGGATGCTCACCCGGCAGCAGGTCAAAGCCAAGCTTTTCCAGCCCCGCCCGCCAGTAGCGCGCATTCTCGAACAGCTGCGCCCGCAGGCCGTCGCCTTCCTCCACCAGCCGGATCGCTTCCAGCCCGGCAGCAACAATTGATGGCGGCAGCGAATTGGAGAACAGATAGGGCCGCGCCCGCTGCCGCAGCAGGTCGATCACTGGCTGCGGCCCGGCGATATAACCGCCGATGGCCCCCCCAAGTGCTTTGCCCAATGTCCCGGTGACGATATCAACGTCCACCCCGAAATGCTCCGGCGTGCCGGCGCCCGTCGCCCCCATAAATCCGGTGGCGTGGCAGTCATCCACCATCACTACCGCATCGTATTTGTCCGCGAGCGCCCGGATCTCAGGCAGCTTGGCCAGGTAGCCGTCCATCGAGAACACGCCGTCGGTGGCGATCATGATATGCCGCGCCCCGTCCTCGCGCGCCTGCTTCAGCCAGGCCTCCAGGTCGTTCATGTCGCTGTTCAGATAGCGGTAGCGCTTGGCCTTGCACAACCGGATGCCGTCGATGATCGAGGCATGGTTCAGGCTGTCCGAAATGATCGCATCCTCCGGCCCCAAGAGCGGCTCGAACAGCCCGCCGTTGGCGTCGAAACAGGCGGCAAACAGGATCGCGTCATCCTTGCCGAGGAATTTCGCCAGCCGCTGCTCCAGCTCCCGGTGAATGTCCTGGGTGCCGCAGATGAACCGCACCGAGGCCATGCCAAACCCTTTCGGCTCCATCACATCCGTTGCGGCCTTGATCAGGGCGGGGTGGTCGGCCAGACCCAGATAGTTGTTGGCGCACAGGTTGATCACTTCGCGCCCGCCAACCGTGATCTCACCCCCCTGCGGGGAGGTGATCATTCGCTCGCGCTTGTACAGCCCCTCACCCTCGATCTGGGCCAGTGTGTTGGAGATGTCGGTCAGAAAAGCAGTGGACATGCGCAAACTCCCTTGGTGTCTCGAGTCGCGTGTCTATCATAGCGGATGCGTTTCCGGAATACAGGATTTCAGCATTACGGAAAAAAATCCGTGAAACTGGACGTGGCCGGTGAAATTCCGCCAAACCGGACTATCTGCCCCGAATTAGGGAGGATTGCACACATGGCACGGGTGACGGGAATTGGCGGTGTATTCATCAAGGCGCGCGGCGACGCCAAGGCGCTGGCGGCATGGTACAGCGATCACCTGGGGCTGGAGCTGACGGATTTCGGCGGCGCCATCCTCAACTGGCAGGACGACACGGCAGAGGACGGCGGCCTCACCGTCTGGGGCACTGCCGACCCCGACGGCACATGGTTTGCGCCCAGCACCTCCGGCTTCATGATCAACTACCGGGTCGATGACATGGACGGCATGATCGCGCAGCTGACCGCCGCAGGCATCCCCATCCTGCAAGGGCCGCAGTCCCATGAAAACGGCCGCTTTGCCTGGATCATGGACCCAGAGGGCAACAAGGTGGAGCTGTGGGAGCCCAAGCTTTGGGACGAGAAGAACAAGGGCTGACCGCCCAAAAGGAAAACGCGGCCCCTTTTCAGGAACCGCGCTTCCGATCTGCAATGCTGCGTGGCTTATGCCAGCTGCAGGTTCACCGCCGACTCGCGGCCGTCACGGCCTGCTTCGATGTCGAAAGTGACTTTCTGGTTGTCCGCCAGGCCGGTCAGGCCGGAACGCTCAACAGCGGAGATGTGCACAAACACGTCTTTGCTGCCGCCGTCGGGTGCGATGAAGCCGTAGCCTTTGGTGGTGTTGAACCATTTTACGGTGCCGGTGGCCATATCCGTAGTCTCCTTGGTGTGTGCTGCCCGCGGAAGTGCGGCAGCCTGGCGTAGTCGGTCTGGATCGAGAGACTGATAACGCCGCGAAGCGGGAGACAGTGGATCGACAAGAATAACGTAAGCGGTCCACATATGGGCCGGACACCCGAGTCGTTCAAGGGCTTTGTGCATAAAAGCCGCTGCGAGGGGTTTTCCTGCCGATGCAGCCGACCAGCACATCTTACGGATGTCCCGGCCCGCATCTAGCGGCTGCGTAAGGCCGTCGCCTGTTTCTCTAGGATTGCGCAGCAGAATCTGCCGGGGGCAGCGGTAAAGGTATCAAACGTCTTCCTTGCCAGTTGCGGGCTTTGTTGTCCGGCTAAGCGGGAAGATGTTACTGCTTATGCGTTTTTCACGATCAGAAACACCCGCGCCGGCCCCTCTGGCGCGGTGATCGAGTGGGCCACGTCGGCGGCATAGCGGGCGGTGTCGCCGGCCTGCAGCTGGTCCTTGGCATTTCCGGAACTCACTGCAATCTCGCCATCCAGCACTGTCAGCTGCTCTACCGCGCCGCGGGTGTGGGGCTGGCTGATCAGCGCGCCGCCCTGATCAAACCGGATGTCATAAACCTCGTGCCCGCCAGCCTCTTCCGGCGGCGACAGGATGCGGATCCGGCAGCCTTGGCCCATGTTCTCGATCTTGGGAACATCCGCCGCGCGCAGCACCTCGATCCGGTCCTGCATGTCGCCCGCTTCCAGCAGCCCGGCAAAATCCACCTGCAGCGCGCGGGTCAGGTTCCACAGCGTCGCAATGGTGGGGGAGCTTTCGCCGCGCTCGATCTGGCTCACCATCGAGCGGCTGACGCCCGACAGGTTGGCGACCGCCTCCAGGCTCAGACCTTGAGCGCGGCGCGCCTCTTTCAGGCGGGCGGGCAGCAGGGTCAGGATATCGTCTGTGTTTTCCGTCATGACGGATTCTCTGCGCCGATGGGGCCGATTTGTCAAATGTTCCGGCGCAACCCGGTGCTGCGCTGCGGCGGTGCAACGGGGGTGTAAAGGGGGTGCACGGGGGGTGACAGCCAGGTGACGCGGCGTTTTGATGACGGCACGTATCAGCAGACAGATCAATGCTGCGGGTGCATGATAGGGCAAATCTGACGAGGAGAGAGAGTATGAATGACATCGTGATCCTGGATGGCGCCCGCACCGCGATCGGCACTTTTGGCGGCGCGCTGGCGGGCACCGCGCCGATTGACCTGGCCACGACGGTCTCCAAGGCGGCGCTGGAACGCTCCGGCGTTGAGGGCGGCCAGATCGGCCATGTGGTCTTTGGCCACATCATCAACACAGAGCCGCGCGACATGTACCTGAGCCGGGTCGCGGCGATGCAGGCCGGGGTGCCGGATGCGGTTCCGGCGATGAACGTGAACCGTCTGTGCGGCTCTGGTGTTCAGGCAATTGTCTCGGCTTATCAGTCGCTTGCCATGGGCGATGCGGAGTTCGCGCTGGCTGGCGGCGCCGAGAATATGTCGCGCAGCCCCTACATTATCCAGCAAAGCCGCTGGGGCGCGAAGATGGGTGATGTGAAGTCGCTCGACATGATGCTGGGCGCGCTGAACTGCCCGTTCGGCACCGGCCATATGGGGGTGACAGCCGAAAATGTGGCGGATGAGCATGAGATCACCCGCGAGCAGATGGATGACTTCGCCCTCACCAGCCAGACCCGCGCGGCAGCGGCGATCGAGGCCGGTCATTTCAAGTCCCAGATCACCCCGGTTGAAGTGAAGGTAAAGCGCGATCTGGTGCCGTTTGAGGTGGACGAGCATCCCAAGGCCACTACTCCCGAGGCACTGGCCGGATTGAGGGCGGTGTTCCAAAAGGACGGCCGGGTAACTGCCGGAAATGCCAGCGGAATCAACGATGGCGCGGCGGCCATGGTGCTGGCCACCGCTGCCGCGGCTGAGAAGGCGGGGCTGAAACCCAAGGCGCGGATCCTCGGCTATGCCCATGCCGGCGTGCGCCCGGAAGTGATGGGCATCGGCCCGGTTCCTGCAGTGCGCAACCTATTGGAGAAAACCGGCCTTTCCGCTGGCGACTTCGACGTGATTGAGTCGAATGAAGCCTTTGCCGCGCAGGCGCTGGCCGTGAACAAGGAGCTGGGACTGGATCCGGCCAAGGTGAACCCAAATGGCGGTGCAATTGCGCTGGGCCATCCTGTGGGCGCAACCGGCGCGATTATCACATTGAAAACGCTTTATGAACTGGAGCGGACCGGAGGCTCCAAAGGTCTGATCACCATGTGCATCGGCGGCGGCCAGGGCATTGCGATGGCGATCGAACGGCTCTGACAAAGATCCCGCGGGGAGCGTCGCTTCGGCGCTCCCTGCCCGGACAGAACGGCTTTTGCGATAAAATATCGCCGTCCACATATACAGATTATGCAATTTTAAGTAGAAGTAATTACCCCTTAAGAATAGCTGGCGATTCCAAGTGATTGCCGGAATTCGTTCCAGAATTCACCTCCCGGGGTTGCGAAAGCGGGCGGGAATGCGCAAGGGTTGCGTGATCCCGTGCAAGTGACGTCGGTATAGGGTATCAATGTGACAGCCAATGTTCTGCTTCTGGAAGACGATATCGGTGTCCGCTTCACCTTCAGTATGGCGTTGCAGGAAGCTGGGTACACTGTGACGGCAGTCACCAGCTGCAGCGAAGCCATTTCTGCATTGACCGGAATGCCGTTCGACGTATTGGTCCTGGACCTGAAGATCGGGGAAGAAATGTCACTTCCAGTGGCAGATTACGCCGCCTTGCTGCGCCCGGATATTCCGGTGGTCTACATCACCGGCAGCCGGCTGTTTTCCGGCGGGGAGTTATTTACCCTCAGCCGCAATATCCGCTGGGTTCTGCGCAAGCCGGTGAACCTTTCTGATCTTCTCAGCATGGTTGACCATGTGACCGGACGGGTCGCAACTGCAGCGGCAGTCTAACCTCGCGGCCCACCGGAATTTCCCTGAACGGATTGCTTTTAAAGGGCTTTCAGGCGGGCCGGGGAAATTAGCCGCAGGATATCGTAAAGACTGCACCCATTCCGGGTTCACCGTCTGCAAGGAGATGCCAGGAATGGCGGCGGCAGATCTCGGCGCAGGTTGACAGGCCGATCCCGTTGCCGTCGATTTCGCGGTGCACCCGGTGGAACGGCTGCAGGATGCGGTGCCTCTCCTGCGGGTCAAAACCGATTCCGTTATCGGCCACCGAAAGTGTCCATTCTTCGCGGCCGGTGCCTTCCATCCTGATGGTGATTTTCAGCGGGCGGGCAGGATCCCGGTATTTGATCGCGTTGGACAGGAGGTTGGTCAGCAGCAAGTGCAGCAAGGTCGGGTCCGCCTGCAATGCCGTGCCGTTCCCTTCAATGCGGACCTGCGCGCCGCAGGCTTGCGTTTCCTGCTGCAGGCTGGCGCAGGCCTCTGAAACCGCATCTTTCATAGCGATTTCCTGAAAGCTGATGCGGGAAGAGGTTGAGACCGAATGGTCCAGCAGCTGGGTTGTCAGCCTGTCCATCTGGCGGGCCGCCCGGGCCATGTGCTGCAAGAACTCCTGGGCGGTGTCCGGGAGCCCGGCGCTGTAGTGATCGGAGAAGAACTGCAGGGCACCTATCATGGTGTTGATCGGAGTGCGCAGGTCGTGCGAAGCGGCATGGGCAAAGGCCTCCATGGAAAACAGGGTTTCCTGCAGCTTCAGATTTGCGTCCTTGGCGAAGTGCAGTTCACCGCGCAGCTTGCCGCGCATCTCGTTCATTTGCCGCAATCTGTCCGCTGTGAGCCTCAGCTGATCCTGGGTCAGGAGGATCAGCCGCTCGCCCTTGGTGGCGGACCGCAGCAGCGAAAGACGGAATTCGGTGTCCTGCGTTGGCGTGCCAAGATTACCGGCGGCCATGGGGAAGCTCACGGCTCCTGCAGCGGCGCCCTTCCGCAGGCCGGACACTACGTCGTCGCGGTTCTGAAGGGTCAATTCGCTGAAACAGGTTCCAGCCAGTGCGCCGCTGCCAGATGGAGAAAACGGGCAGAAACTGCGTTCTGCCCGCCGATTGCAGACAAGGATGCGGCCGTTCCAATCCAGAATAAAAGACCCGTACGGGGACGCAAGAAACGCCTTGCTCAGCACATCGGCATTCACGTCTGCGTCCTCAGGCAGCATAGGCGGCACCTTTGATGATTTTCAAGGGACCGCCGGTGAGACAGCTGGCAAACGGCAAGCCGAAAGCATTGCCCCGGGCAATACCCGGCCGTTTGCGGTGCAGGCGGAATGCTGAGCGGTTTGTGATCTGTCGTTCCTCCTTCGCAGCTGCCAGCATACGGGTGTTTTTTTCCTGCCTATTCCGAGGCGGTGCCTGACATCTGCAACCCGCCGTAGACGTGGGATATCCGGCCACTCTTTTCCCGCTTTGCCTGGGCAAACAGGAGGGCGCGCGCGCAGGTGCCTTCCGCATTGCGCACGCGCACTGCACGATGGAAGGGACGGCCGTTCATCAGCACTTGCTGAAGCCCGTCCCTGACGTCAGCCAAGTCATCAGGGTGGACGCGCTTCAGCAGCAGTTCTACCGAAGGCACATTTGTTTCCGGATCATAGCCGAGCAGGTCGAACATTGCCGGAGTCCACACGGGCACGTTGTTCAGAACGTCGATGGAAAAGACGCCGATGGACAAATGCTCCTGAATCGCCGCGCTGCAATCAAGCAGCAATTCCCGCTCATTGATCTGGGCTTTGTCCCAGCATACGCCAATAAACTGCACGGCCTCCCCATGCGAATCCTGGAACACCGTCACGCTGCCCTTGAGGTTGCGGGAGTTCCTGGCATCGTCGAAGAACCTGGCGTCGAACTCGAAGGAACCGCCACCATCGCGAAGCTTGTCCAGCGATGCGCGCAAGCCCGCCTGGTCTTCGGGATGGGCGCGGTTGAGAATGTCTTCGAAGGACAAGCTGGCGGAGCTGTCCTCAATGCCAAGGACAGTTTGAGCCTCCGGTGACATGAATGTCTCTCCGGTATCCAGGTTGTGGGTCCAGAACCCAAGCCTGGCAACGCTGCTGACCAGCCTGAGAACATTGTAGGAGGGCTCGTTGTCAAAGCGGGTTATGGTGATCGAGATGCCAATCAGCTTGTTATGCACATCCAAAACAGGCGACATGACCAGCGTGTAGCAACGGCCGCCGGACATGATCGGTATGCGCCGGGTCTCCTGAAGCCGCAGCACCGTATTGGCGATCGGTGCCAGGGCCGGGAAGCCGCGCGGCAGGTTGCATTGACTGAGGTGCAGGCCGGTTGGCGGCAGCTCGCCAATACCCAGCACGTCGTTGGCCATGCGCGACACGCGGCGGACAATCAGGGCCTGGTCTGCCAGCGCAACGGCGTAAGGCGACGAGGCCAGCATGGCCTCCAGCTCCGAAGACAGCGCCTGACGCTCCGCTGAGCTGATCTGCAGCTCCTCATTCACGGTCAGCAATTCCTCGTTCGTGGATTGCAGTTCCTCATTGGAGGTTTCCAGTTCCTCGTTGGTGGCCTGAAATTCCTCGTTCGTGGATTGCAGTTCTTCGTTGGCGGACTGGAGCTCCTCGTTTGCGGTCTGCAACTCTTCGATTGTCTGCTGAAGCGCCTCCTGGGTCGCACGGATCTCCATTTCCATGCGCTCAACGTAATCGCGCTGGTCACGGTCGGAGATCTCTTCGAAAGTGAATTCCTTCTGCTCTTCGAATTTGGTGTTGATCGCCAGCAGGCAGTGAACCTCGCCGCCGTTGCGGCTGACAAAAGGGAAGGCTTGCAACTGGACGCGGTTTCCGGTGGGCAAAGAGACTGTGTGCCAGCGGCCGTCGCGGCGCTCTTCGTTGCGGATGGCCACCGCAATCAGGCTCGAGGCCTCGCCGCGCAGCGGTTCGATCAGCATCTTGACGTTGAGCGAAGTCGACATGCCGGCCCGGATTTCGCTGTAAACACTGATGTCGCCCAGAACTTCGATGATATCGCCGTGGCGGGTGCAGATGATGCCATTGGGGGCAACGGCCCGGGCCAGCGACAGGTCGGCCTGTGCGGCCTGTTCTGCGGCCGCCCGTTCAGGCGATTTCCTAAGATTGAGGGTCCGCAGATTGCCATTGCCCTGCGCCCTGGAGGAGACAGACAATTCTCCGGAAATCCCGCGGCGCTTGCCGAAGATCTTGTCCGATCCCTGGCAGGCCTCGAAATAGATGCCCATCTCGCCAACGGTCTCCGAGGTGCCAAGAAACAGCAGGGCTCCCGGCGCCATGGAATAATGCAGCCGGGTCAGCACCCGTTCCTGCAAGGCATGGTTGAAGTAGATCAGCACGTTGCGGATCGTGACCAGGTTCACGTTGATGAATGGCGGGTCCTGGAACACGTTGTGGCGCGAAAACAGCGTGACATTGCGCAGCTCCTGACGGACCGTGATGTCGCTTTCACCGACATCGAAGTAATCTTTCAGGTAATTGGGCGGAATGTCTTGGGCTGCCGAGATCGGGTAGGTTCCCTTGCGCGCAACCTCGATGGCGTTCTGGTCGATGTCGGTGGCAAAGATCTGCACGTTGCCCTTAGTCAGCGCGTGAATGCCGCCGAGGATCTCTGCGATCAGAATGGCGATCGAATAGGCCTCTTCACCGGTGGCACAGCCGACCACCCAGACCCGGATCGGACCGGGGCCCCTGTCTGCCAGCTGCTTTTCGACCTGGTCGTTCAGCTTTCGGAATTGGTCCGGATCGCGGAAGAAGCGTGTGACCGAGATTAGTAAGTCGCGGTGCAACGCATCCACCTCGTCAACGTTGGACCGGCAGTAATCGACGTATTTCTCATAGTCATTGATGCTGAGCGCCGACATCCGCCGGGCGATGCGGCGGTTCAGCGTGTTTTCCTTGTAATCGGCAAAATCGACCTGGGTGCGGGCCATAAGGATGCTGAACAGCTCGGTAAGCTTGCCGGGTTCATCTGCGGCAGAACGCAACAGTTCCAGGTCACGCGGCTTGGCTAGTATTTTTTCCGCGTGTTCGCCGATCTGTTCTGGCGTGAGGATCAGGTCGATACAGCCAGTTTCGATCGCCGAGGCAGGCATACCGTCATATTTGGCAGAACCGGGCTCTTGAGCGATTGTGATACCTCCGGCCTCGCGGATCGACTGCACCCCGTAGCTGCCATCGCTGCCGGTTCCCGACAGCACTATTCCGACACAGTTTTCACCGCATTCCTTGGCAAGGCTCTGGAACAGCCGGTCCGCCGATGGCTTCGGCGTTGCGGGATGGCCTGCGGGGTTGCGCAAGCGGAGTTTGCCGTCTTCGAACACCACGTCTGTGTCGGGTGGGGTGACGTAGATGGTGCCGGCTTCGGGTTCCGTGACGCGGCTCAATTCCACCACCGGAAGCGAGGTTTCCCGCGCGATCAGCGATGTCAGCACACTTTTGTGGGTGGGGGACATATGCTGGGCAATCACATAGATAGCGTTGGCCGACCGGGGAAGGTTCTGAACCAGCAGGGAGACGGCCTCCAGACCGCCGGCCGAGGCAGCGATGCCTGCGACCCGCAAGTCCCGGCTGTGGCTATCTTTTTGCGTGCTGTCCTCGTCCGGCAGCGGTCCGTTTTTTTCTGCCGTCATATCCTGTTCCGGGTGCTCCATTCTTCAACACGTCTCCGAAAAGTCTGAAAGTAGGGTTTCAACCCCCGCGGTCGTGCGCGGGCGGATTCGAACCGGTTAGGCTGCGTCGCAGAACTTATCAATCAAATTCAAAAGCTGACCCGGGGTCACTGGCTTGGAGGCAAAACTGGTCATGCCAAGCTCCTGGATAATGGCGTCGTTTTGATAGGCGGCGTCAGCAGTCATCGCGATAATTGGCAGATTGCCGGGCAGGTCGAGCCGCGACTGGCGTATCTGGCGGGTTGCCTCGATTCCGGAGATTTGCGGCATGTGCAGATCCATCAGCACCAGCCCGAAATCGTGCGGAGCCGCGGTGAGGATATCGATGCTCTGCTGCCCGTCTGCAGCAATTTCAACGTCCACGCCAAGTGCCAGAATGATTTCGCGCATCATGTAGCGTGCGAACTCATCATTCTCGACAAGCAGGACTTTCCGCGGACGTTTCATTACCGGGTTCCGTTGTTGCTGCTATGGGGCCGGAAACAGGCAATTGGCCGCCAGTGCTTCTTAGAGGGGCAGAGCTGATCCAGCGCCCTCCTTGCAATCCTGCGGTTTTGGAAGAAACGGCCAGTCCGAACTTGGGGCCATCATGCTGCCGGCTTGCCCGGTAGTCAACGTGCTAGAAACACAAGATAATCAACCTTAAATAGATAGTCTGGCTTCTGATGCATGCGCTCTGGGGCAGCTGCCAAAGCCGCAGGCCCGGGCCGGCGTTTCGCTGTAAATGCCAAGGCCGGCCGCACAGAGCCTGCGGCCCGCTTGCGCCGCGATGACTTCCGGCAAGAAACCACTGCGCTTCTGCCGGGGCCGGATTTCAGATCAGAAGGGCCACCGCTGCAAACAGCGCCGCACCGCCGGCAGCTCCCAAGGCAGCCGGTGCAACCCAGTTGCCGGTGTTGCGGGTCTGGACGCCATTCTGTGCGGCCTGGGCAATCAGCGCCTGTTCCACCAGCGCAGGCAGACGCGGGCCGAAGCGGGCCATTACCTTGGCGGTCTCCAGCAGGTCGGAGGCCACGGCGCGCGGGCCGATGGATTTCTTGATGTAGTCCTCAACCACCGGCCTGGCCGCTTCCCAGATGTTGATATGCGGGTCCAGCGAGCGGGCGACACCCTCGACCACTACCATGGTACGCTGCAGGAGGATCAGCTCGGTGCGGGTCTCCATACCGAAACGCTCGGTCACCTCGAACAAGTAGTTCAGCAGTCGGCCCATGGAAATCTGCGAGGCGTCCATGCCGAAGATCGGCTCGCCGACCGCGCGCAGGGCGCGGGCGAATTCATCGACGTCGCGGTTGGCGGGCACGTAACCTGCCTCGAAATGCACCTCGGCCACGCGCTTGTAGTCGCGCTTGATGAAGCCATAGAGGATCTCGGCGTAGACCCGGCGGGTGTATTCGTCGATATGACCCATGATGCCGAAGTCATAGGCGATGATATCGCCATTGGCCGCGACCTTGAGGTTCCCCTGGTGCATGTCAGCGTGGAAGAAGCCGTCACGCAGCGCGTGGCGCAGGAACAGAGACAGGACGCGGTTGGCCAGCAGCCTGCGGTCGTGTCCTGCCGCATCCAGCGCGTCGTTGTCACCCAGCGGAATTCCGTCGGCCCAGCCCATCGTCATCACCCGGCGGGCGGAATAGGCCCATCGGATGTCCGGCAGCTGGAAACCCTCGTCCTTGGTGGTGTTGGCGGCAAATTCCGAGGCGGCGGCGCTTTCCAGCCGCAGATCCAGCTCACCCTGCACAACGCCGTCGAAATGCTCGATCACGTCCATCGGCTTCAGGCGGCGGGCGCCGGGAGCGAACAGGTCAACAATGCGGGCAGCGAAGTAGAAGGCGTCCACATCCTTGTTGAAGGCGCGCTCAATCCCGGGGCGCAGCACTTTGACAGCAACCTCTTCACCGGTTTCCGCCAGCGTGGCCCGATGCACCTGTGCGATGGAGGCGGCGGCAACGGGATCGCTGAAATCGGAGAAGATTTCCGACGCCGGGCGGCCCAGCTCTTTTTCCACCTCGGCCAAAGCCTGAGCACGGGAAAATGGCGGCAGCTTGTCCTGCAGAACACGCAGCTGGTTTGCCAGATCCTTGCCCACCACGTCGGGGCGGGTCGAAAGCACCTGTCCGAACTTGATATAGGCGGGCCCCAGCGCGTTCAGCGCGCGGGTCTCCGGCGGCATTGCCGGATCGCCCTTGTAGCCAAGCCATTTGAACGGCCAGCCCAGGGTTCGCGCCAGGATGCGCAGAGGTTTGGGAGCCTCAAACGCCTCCAGCACCGAATGCATGGCGCCGGTGCGCTCGAAAGTGGCGCCTGTCCGGATCAGGCGCAGAATATTATGAGGGCCGCGCATGGGTCAGATCTTCCAGCCGGAATGCAGGCAAGCGATACCCATCGACAGGTTGCGGTATTTGGCGTTTTCAAAGCCCGCCTGCTTCACCATGCCTAGGAACGTCTCCTGGTCCGGGAAGTTGCGGATCGATTCCACCAGGTACTGATAGCTGTCGTAATCGCCCGCAATCATCTGCCCCATCCGCGGGATCACGTTGAAGGAATAGAGATCATAGAGCTTCTGCAGCCCGTCGTTCGGCAGCTGCGAAAACTCCAGCACCATCAGCCGCCCGCCGGGGCGCAGCACCCGGTAAGCTTCGTTCAGCGCCTCTTGCGGGCGGGTCACGTTCCGGATGCCGAAGGAGATTGTGTAAACGTCGAAGGTGTTGTCCTTGAACGGGAGCTTCATCGCGTCGCCGGTGACCCAATCAAGGCTGTCGGCCATCTGCTCTGCCTCGGCACGCTTACGACCCTCCTCCAGCATCGGGCGGGTGAGGTCGAGCACGGTGGAATGGCCGTGGCCCGCGCGCTTCAGAAACCGGAAGGAAATGTCACCCGTGCCGCCTGCCACATCCAGCAGCCGCTGGCCCGGGCGCGGCGCCAGCCAGTCCATCATCGCGTCCTTCCAGACCCGGTGGATGCCGACGCTCATCACATCGTTCATGATGTCGTATTTCGAGGCGACCGAGTTGAAGACCCCCTGCACACGGCTGGCCTTCTCCTCCTCGCGGACGGTTTCGAACCCGAAATGGGTGGTGTTGTCGCTGGTGTTGCTCATGCCACTTGCCGTTTGCTGAGTTTCGCCCTTGTTATAAGGCGCTGTGGGGCAGGCACAATGCGGCCCGTTGGTTCAGGAGGGGTGTAATGCCAGAATTGCCCGAGGTCGAGACGGTGAAACGCGGTTTGGCGCCTGCGATGGAGGGGGCTGTGATCGCGCGGGCGCAGGTGAACCGCCCGGATCTGCGCTGGCCGTTTCCGGAACAGATGGCAGAGAGGCTGACCGGTGCGCGGGTCAATGCCCTCAGACGGCGGTCGAAGTACATCCTGGCGGATCTCGACACGGAAGAGACATTGCTGATCCATCTGGGCATGTCCGGGCGGATAACGGTGTCGGGCGATCCGCTGGGGCACTTCGTGCATGAGCATCCGCAAGCGGAGAAGCATGACCACGTGGTTCTGGACATGGACAATGGCGCCCGCATCACCTTCAACGATCCGCGCCGGTTCGGGGCGATGGATCTGCTGGAGACGGCGACGGCCGACAGCCACAAGCTGCTGGCGGTGCTGGGGCCGGAACCATTGGGCAATGACTTTCACGAAGATCACCTGATTGCTGCCTTCAAAGGGCGCAACACACCGGTGAAATCCGCATTACTGGATCAGGGAATCATCGCGGGGCTCGGTAACATCTACGTCTGCGAAGCGCTCTTCCGTGCGGGAATTTCGCCACGGCGCAAGGCCGGGCAGATTGCCGCGCATCGGGTGGCGGCATTGGTGCCGATCATCCGGCAGGTGTTGCAGGATGCCATACGCGCAGGCGGATCGTCGCTTAAAGATTTTCGGCAAGCATCTGGTGAACTTGGATATTTTCAGCATTCATTCGATGCCTACGGGCGCGAGGGCGAACCCTGCCGGCGGATCGGTTGCGCAGGGTCAATCGCCAGAATCACCCAGTCGGGGCGCTCCACCTTCTACTGTGTAAAGTGCCAAAGATAGCTTGATCAGAGGGACCCTTTTGGTAAGGACTCGGATCTGAACGGAACAACCGAAAGAGAAATCATGGCCTACGAGACGATCAACGTCGATGTGCAGGACCACGTTTGCCTCATTAAACTGAACCGCCCGGAGGCGATGAACGCGCTCAATCAGGAACTGCTCGGCGAGCTATGCACCGCGCTGGAAGAGGCTGATGCCAGCGACAAGGTACGTTGCATCGTGCTGACCGGTTCGGAAAAGGCTTTTGCCGCCGGTGCCGACATCAAAGAGATGTCGGAGATGAGCTTTACCGAGGTGTTTTCCACCAACCTGTTTGCCGATGCCAATGACCGCATTTCCGCGATCCGCAAGCCGATCATTGCGGCGGTGGCGGGCTATGCGCTGGGCGGCGGCTGCGAGCTGGCGATGCTGTGCGATTTCATCATCGCGGCGGAAACGGCCAAGTTCGGCCAGCCGGAGATCAACCTGGGTGTCGTGGCTGGGATCGGCGGCACACAACGTCTGACCCGTTTCGTGGGCAAATCCAAGTCGATGGACATGAACCTGACCGGCCGCTTTATGAATGCCGAGGAAGCCGAACGCGCCGGACTGGTGTCCCGCGTCGTGCCGGCCAAGAAGCTGATCGAGGAAGCGACCGCCGCGGCGCAAAAGATTGCGGAGAAATCGCTTCTGACGGCAATGGCGGTCAAGGAAACGGTGAACCGCTCTTACGAGCTGCCGCTGAGCGAGGGCCTGCTGTTCGAGCGCCGGGTGTTCCACTCGATGTTTGCGACCGAAGACCAGAAGGAAGGCATGGCGGCCTTCCTGGAAAAGCGTGAAGCGCAGTTCCGCGACAAATAAGCGTCAGAGAACCTTTTAGAGCGGCGGGCTGTATATCCCGCCGTTTTGCAATCCGGGCCGGCGCCCTTGCAATTCTGCACAGAGTTGGCTAAACGCCGCCCTCATACATGCGCGTGCAGCCCGCTCAGGCTAGAATCACACCGGTGAATGATCCCGGGGCTGGCTGGCATTGCGTCCGATAGAAACAGAACCCGAGATAAGGTCAGACACCATGGCAAATTCGCCCCAGGCCAAGAAGCGCGCACGTCAGAACGAGAAGCGCTTTGCCGTCAATAAAGCCCGTCGTTCGCGCATCCGCACCTTCCTGCGTAAAGTTGAAGAAGCCATCGCTTCCGGCGACAAAGAAGCTGCAACTGCAGCTCTGCGCGCAGCTCAGCCCGAACTGATGCGCGGCGTTACCAAAGGTGTGTACCACAAAAACACCGCTTCCCGGAAAATCTCCCGCCTGTCCGCACGCGTGAAGGCACTGGGCTGAGATTCGCTCCGCCAATAAGGCTCACGAGCTGTTGAAAAGTTGTCAGGGCGCTGCAAATTGCAGCGCCTTGTTTTTTGGGCAAAGCCTTGGCTGGTTGCTGCAGGTGCAGGAGATTCTTTGCGGCCAAAGGCAGAGTCAACATCATAGTTTCGTTGCTGCTGACCCCCTCAAATTGCTACCACTGTGTCAGCGATTCACTCGCTGGGGGGACAGGCTGCTTGCGGCAATCTTGACGGGCATCAAGGTTGTCAGGCTGCCCGGAACAGACGGGACATGCGTGCCTGTCTCTGTCCGGGAGCTACTGCTGTATCGTTAAGGACAGCAGCCTTGTCTCAATTGTGTGCGATACTGTTCGTAACGGCAGATGGCCCGCTCTTTGCGGCTGTTTTTGCTGTTGCCATGCGAACGTTCAGCCTACGGGCGATGCGGCCAGTACTGGTCCGCACACGGAAACCCTGTGCGTGAACGGCCCCCGGGTGGTTGGGGGTGACGATGGAATTGGCCCGGTCTAGGGGCCGCTGCTTTTTGGGGACGCGTGAGGCGCAGCATGACAGAAGAAAAATGGGGACAGCTCAGGAACCGGCTGTTGAAGACAGTTGGCCAGAACAATTTCACCACCTGGATTGAGCCCCTTGAATTTGACACTGTGGACGGCGGAGTTGCTGTCTTCAAAGTGCCGACGAATTTCATGGGAAATTACGTTAGCCAGAACTTTGCAGACCTTATTCTGCACGAGCTGACCATGTCCGGCGAGCCGGTGCAGCGTCTGGCCTTCCGGGTGGCTGCGAACAGCCCGGCGCGTCCGGTTGAGCCGGCCGTTGCGGCCGAGTCCTTTGGCGGTGTGCAGGATGATCTGGCGGTCGCGACCGCTCCGGCCCCGGCAACGGCGGCAGGCAAAGACACGCTGGAGGCGCTGCAGGCGGCACCGCTGGATCCGCGCTTTACCTTTGACAGCTTCGTGGTCGGCAAGCCGAACGAACTGGCCCATGCCGCGGCGCGCCGCGTCGGCGAGGGTGGCCCGGTGACCTTCAACCCGCTGGTCCTGTATGGCGGTGTGGGCCTGGGTAAAACCCACCTGATGCACGCCATCGCGTGGGAGCTGAAGGAAAAGAATCCGCATCTGAACGTGCTGTATCTGTCAGCGGAACAGTTCATGTACCGCTTCGTGCAGGCCCTGCGCGAGCGCAAGATGATGGACTTCAAGCATCTGTTCCGCTCTGTCGACGTGCTGATGGTGGATGACGTTCAGTTTATCGCCGGCAAGGACTCCACCCAGGAGGAGTTCTTCCACACGTTCAACGCGCTGGTGGACCAGAACAAGCAAATCATCATCTCTGCTGACCGCGCCCCGGGTGAGATCAAGGATCTGGAAGACCGGGTGAAATCGCGCCTGCAGTGCGGCCTGGTGGTGGACCTGCACCCGACCGATTACGAACTGCGTCTGGGCATCCTGCAGACCAAGGTGCAGCAGCAGCGCGAGACTTATCCGGATCTGCGCATCGCCGACGGCGTGCTGGAGTTCCTGGCGCACCGGATCTCGACCAACGTGCGTGTGCTCGAAGGCGCCCTGACCCGTCTGTTCGCCTTTGCCTCGCTGGTGGGCCGCGAGATCGACATGGATCTGACCCAGGACTGCCTGGCCGACGTGCTGCGCGCCTCTGAGCGCAAGATCACCGTCGAGGAGATCCAGCGCAAGGTGTCCGAGTATTACAACATCCGGATGTCCGACATCATCGGCCCCAAGCGGCTGCGCTCCTATGCGCGCCCGCGCCAGGTGGCGATGTACCTGTGCAAGCAGCTGACCAGCCGCTCTCTGCCCGAGATCGGCCGCCGCTTTGGCGGGCGCGACCACACCACCGTGATGCACGGTGTCAAGCGCATCGAGGAGCTGAAGCTGACCGACGGCCAGATCGCCGAGGACGTCGAAATGCTGCGCCGGTCGCTGGAAGCCTGAAGCGCACCCGCACCCCAAACGATTGACTTGCGGCTCCGGTTTCCGGAGCCGTTTTTTCTTGCGGGGCAGGGGGGCGGGCTGCAGCCCATAACGCGGCTGAATACCCGGTATCACGGAAAACAAAGTTCCTTCCGGTCCAAAATCAGCCATAAGTGCGCCCTGAACAGGAGCGCCGCATGACACCGCAACCCACTGAAAATATGGATACGCCCCGCGGGCTGGCCTTTGCCGTCACCGCCTATCTGCTGTGGGGGTTCCTGCCGCTATACATGAAAGCGCTGTCGCATATTCCCGCCGCTGAAGTTGTGGTCCATCGGGTGATCTGGTCGGTGCCGGTGGCCGGCGCGCTGCTGATCATCCTGCGCCGGACCAAGGAGTTGCAGGCCGCACTCAAGAACCCCCGGATGCTGGGCATGGCCTGCCTCACCGCAGCGCTGATTTCGGTGAACTGGGGCATCTATGTCTGGTCGATTGCGGCCGGGCGGGCGCTGGACGCGGCGCTTGGCTATTACATCAACCCGCTGTTCAGCATTGCACTAGGCGCCATCCTGCTGCGCGAGCCGCTGAGCAAGGCGCAGTTGGCGGCTGTTGCGCTTGCCGCCGCTGCGGTGTTGGTGCTGACGCTGGAAGCGGGCCGGGTGCCCTGGGTCGCTGTGGGCCTGACACTGACTTGGGGGTTCTACGCGTTCTTCAAGAAATCGCTGCCGATTGGCCCCAACCAGGGGTTCCTGTTGGAGGTGCTGATCCTGCTGGCGCCTGCGCTGGGCTATTTCGGGTATCTGACAGCCACCGGAAGCAGCAGCTTTGGCGGCTCGCTCAGCGATACCTCGCTGCTGCTGGGTTGCGGCGTGGTCACCGCGGTGCCGCTGATTGTCTATGCAAATGGTGCCAAGCTGGTGCGGCTGTCGACCATGGGAGTTCTGCAATACATCGCCCCGACAATGATTATGCTGGCCGCAGTGCTGCTGTTCGGGGAGGAATTCGGCCAAGCCCGGATGATCGCGTTTCCGATGATCTGGGCAGCTTTGGTGATCTATACAGTCCCGATGGTGCGGCAGATGCGCAAACGTCCCGGTTGATGGCGTTCAGTCGCCTGACTGAGCGCCCTCGACCACGCCCGCCACGGGCCCCATCATAAAGCCCGCGTCGCTGCGGCCCAGCTGCGGTGCATGCAGTCGCGAGATATTGCCGTCGAAATAGAGCGCATTAGGCAGCTTCAGGTAATCGCGGAACAGGCTGCCGAACTGGTGAAAGGTTACCGCGTTGCGGGAGATCGCAAAAACCACTCGTGTGCCATCGGCTGAAGTGCCCACCCCGTTGCGGATGTAGTAGCTGTCGGAGTTTGGCAGGAAGCGCGGGTGCAACTCCCCATCGATTACCAGCATCGGACCCGACTGGGTGGCGTAGGTGCAGCTGGGCGCCGCAGCCTCAAAGGCCAGCGTTTCAATCACGTCCGCCCGGCCTTCCCTGATGCAGAAGACGCCATTGGGCAGCAGGCCGAAGTTGCCGGGCCCGGCATTGGTCACCAGCCGCATCTCCTGTGCGCCGTCCTCGACATAAAGGCCGACGGGAGAGCGGTCGGTATGGTACATGCCGGCATTGGTGGCAAAGGCCAGAGCTTTGCCGTCCTCCGCCAGCGCCGCCTCCAGGGTGGAGAAATGCCCGTAGACCTGGCCGTCGCCATCCTTCAGAAACAGCCGCAGCTGTTCGCGGGCGGCGTCCACCTCGCAGACCGAATAGCGGCTGCCGTCATAGGCCACATCGCTGCAGTCGACCGCACCCGCCGCAGGGGCGGTCCATAGTGCAGCCAGCAGCAAGGCGGCCCTGCGGATCACTCTTCGACGTCGCGGCGCACCGCGTCCTGGGACAGCATCCGGCGGGTGTCGTCCATCTGATCGAAAGTCTCGTCCAGCCGGAAGCGCAGATCGGGGGTGAACTTCAGCCCCAGCTTCTTGCCGACCATGCGGCGCAGCTCGCTCTTGTTGCGGGCCAGAAGCTTCAGGACATCCTCCTGCCCCTTGCCGCCCAAGGGCAGCACAAAGGCGGTGGCGATTTTCAGATCGGGGGAGGTGCGCACCTCGCCCACGGTGATCGACATGCGGTTCAGGTCCGGGTCGTGCACGTCGCCGCGCGCCAGCACCTCAGAGAGGGTGCGGCGGATCAGTTCGCCGACGCGAAGCTGACGCTGGGACGGGCCGGGGCCATCGTGGAATTTGTTCTTTGCCATGATTCCGATCTATGCCGGATCGCGGGCTTTGCCAAGCGCTGCCCGGCACTGTAGGACAAATCCAGCTTGAACAAGGGAATTGGCCAATGACTCACAAACCAGGGATCGTGATTACCGGCGCATCGGGCCGCATGGGGCAGATGCTGATCAAGACGGTGCTGGAAAGCGGTAAGGCCACGCTGGTGGGGGCAGTTGAGCGCGAAGGGCATGAATGGGTCGGCCGTGACGTGGGCGAGGTGATGGGCGGCCAGCCGGTTGGTGTGACCGTGACGGCAGACGCGCTGGAGGCGTTTTCCAAGGCGCAGGCGGTGATCGACTTCACCGCGCCGGAGGCGACACTGGCCTTTTCCAAGCTGGCAGCCCAGGCCCGCGCGGTGCATGTGATCGGCACCACCGGCATGACGGACGAGCAGATTGCCCAATTGGAACCGGCCTCCCGCCACGCGGTAATCATCCGTGCGGGCAACATGAGCCTGGGTGTGAACCTGCTGGTGCAGCTGACCAAGAAAGTGGCCGCCGCGCTGGACGAGGATTTCGATATCGAGGTGATCGAGGCCCATCACCATCACAAGGTGGACGCGCCCTCCGGAACCGCGCTGATGCTGGGCGAAGCTGCCGCCGAAGGCCGCGGTGTCAAGCTGGCTGATGTGCGCGATTCTGGCCGCGACGGGATCACGGGCGCCCGCAAGCGCGGCGACATCGGCTTCACCGCCATCCGCGGCGGCGACATTGTGGGGGAGCATGATGTGCTGTTTGCAGCGGCGGGAGAGCGGATTGTGCTGCGCCACCTGGCCACCGACCGCGCCATCTTCGCCCGCGGCGCGCTGAAGGCCGCGCTGTGGGGCCAGGACAAGGGGCCGGGCCAGTACGACATGGTGGATGTGCTGGGTCTGTGACGTCAAAGAGGCGGCCCTGACGGGCCGCTGCCTCAGGCACGAGTATTTAGAGAAAGATGAAAGAGCGGCGCTTCATTCATCTTTCCAGAAATACTCCGGGGGTGCGGGGGCGGGCCCCCGCAGCGAGCCCTAAAAGTCGAGGGCGGTGCCCGTTTTGTCCCAGTCGCCCTAGCGTGCCGGGTCGGGGCCGTCGCGGCCGCCCAGCTCCTTGGGACGCGGGTCTTGCGATTCTGCGGCCTTGCGGCGCTCCTCAGCCTCGGCCAGCGCACGCAGGGCGGCGGCGGGCAGGTCTTTCTTCTCGGGTGCAGTCTCTTCGCTCATCGCGGGTTCCTTTATGCTCCGCCCATGATATACGCCCCTGTCCCGCGCAAACAAGCCGCGCCCCCATGGAGTTGCCAGATGTCCGATGCCAATCACGCCCGCCGCACCGCGGTTTACCTGCTGGATCAGGTGCTGGGAGAGGGGCGGCTGCTGGCGGAATGCTATGCTGCCGGGGCGTTGGAGAAACTGGCGCCGGAAGACCGGGCCCGGGCGCAAAGGCTGGCAGCGGAAACCCTGCGCGGATTGGAGCGCGCGGACCGGATCCTGAAAAAGCACCTCAAGAAGACGCCGCCGCTGATGGTGATGAACGTGCTGCGTCTGGGCACGGTGGAGCTGTGCTCGGGCGGCGCGGCGCATGGGGTGGTGAATGCGATGGTCGCCATCGTCTCCAAACACCGCCGTCACGGGCAGCTGAAGGGGCTGGTCAACGCAGTGCTGCGCAAGGTTGCTGACGAAGGCCCCGCGGAATGGGCCAAGCTGCGCACGCCGCGGCTGCCGAACTGGCTGCGCAAGCCGCTGGTGCAGGCCTGGGGCGCCGAGGCGATGCTGGGCATGGAGGCAGCGCACTTTGCCGGAGCGCCGCTGGATATCACCGGCAAGCCGGATGCGGATCTGAGCGCGCTTGGCGGAGAACTTCTGCCCACCGGTTCAGTGCGGCTCGCCAATGCCGGGCAGGTGTCATCGCTGCCAGGCTTCGATTCAGGCGACTGGTGGGTACAGGATGCTGCGGCTGCTCTACCGGCCAGAATTCTGAACGCCCAGCCTGGCGAGCGGGTGCTGGAGCTGTGCGCGGCACCTGGCGGCAAGACCATGCAGATGACCGCTGCCGGTGCCAAGGTGACGGCTGTCGACATCTCGGAAAGCCGCGTGGCGCGGCTGAGGGAGAACCTGGAGCGCACCAGGTTTGAGGCCGAATTGGTGGTCGGCGATGCGCTGGAGCAGACCGGTCAGTATGACGCGGTGCTGCTGGACGCGCCCTGTTCCGCCACGGGCACCATCCGCCGCCATCCTGATCTGCCGCAGGCCAAGGACGGCAGCGAATTCGGCGCCCTGATTGAGCTGCAGGCGCAGATGCTCGCCCATGCCTGGTCGCTGGTGAAACCCGGGGGGCGGCTGATGTTTTGCACCTGCTCGCTGCTGCCGGACGAGGGCGAATGCCAGGTCGAGGAGGCGCTGGATATGTTTCCGGACATGGCGGCAGACCGCGATGCGCTGGCGCTGCCGGGTGTTGATCCGCAATGGATCACCGAGGAGGGCGGTTTGCGCCTGCGCCCCGACTACTGGGCAGAGCGCGGCGGCATGGATGGTTTCTACATGGCCCTTTTGCGCAAAACAGCGTGACCCCGGGATGTGCCCGGCATTCGCCGGTGACTCCTTGCATACCCCGCGCTATGCTCCAGCCAAAACGCCCCGGAATACTCCTCTGGCGTGAGGCAAAAAGAGCATGTCCACTTATGACAGAATGGCAGGCCGCGGCACCCGCCTACTGAACCGGTATTACGCTTGGCGGGCCCGCAGGCAGCCTGCGGCGACCGGGTTTGTCTCGCAGCCCGAACCGCGCACCATCGGCAGTTTTGCCCGCGGGCGGCAGCTGGTGGCTGGCAATCTGCTGTTTGCCGGTTATCTGGTCGAATCACCTGACACCGGCCTGTGGGAAGTCGCAGCACCGGATGCGGCCTTTGATGCCGAGCGGCACGGGTTTGCCTGGCTCGACGATCTGGCCGCGGTGGGGGATTTCAAGGCGCGGCTGAAGGCGCAGAAATGGGTCTGGGGCTGGATTGCGCAGCATGGTCGCGGCGGCGGTCTGGCCTGGCTGCCGGATCTGACCGGGCGGCGGGTGATCCGCTGGATCAACCACGCGCTGTTCCTGCTGAGCGGCAAGGACAAGGACGAGACCGAGGCCTTCTATGGCTCCCTGGCCAGGCAGACCTGGTTTTTGTCCCAGCGCTGGCAGGGGGCGGCCCCCGGCCTGCCGCGGTTCGAAGCCCTATGCGGCCTGATTTATGCGGGCCTGTCTTTGCAAGGGCGGGAAGAACTGGCGGACCCGGCGGTCAAAGCCTTGGCCGCGGAATGCGAGGCCCAGATCGACGATCAGGGCGGCTTGCCGACCCGCAACCCGGAAGAGCTGCTGGAAGTATTCACGTTGCTGACCTGGGCCGCCGCGGCGCTGCATGAAGCGGGCCGCATGGTGCCGCCTGCCCATGTTGCTGCCATCGAGCGGATTGCGCCGACTCTGCGCACCCTGCGCCACAGCGATGGCGGCCTGGCGCGGTTCCACGGCGGCGGCCGCGGGCTGGAAGGGCGGCTGGATCATGCGCTTGCTGCCAGCCATGTCGCTGAACGCCATGCCGACGGGCTGGCGATGGGCTTTGCCCGGCTGTCGGCGCGGCGTACCTCGGTAATTGTCGATGCTTCTGCCCCGCCCAAGGGCAAAGCGTCTTACAATGGTCACGCATCTACTCTGGCGTTTGAGCTGACTTCGGGGCGGCGGCCGCTGATCGTGAATTGCGGCTCCGGTGAAACGTTTGGGGTGGAGTGGCGCCGGGCCGGGCGGGCTACGCCCTCGCACACGACGCTGTGCATCGAAGGCCATTCCAGCGCCCGGCTGGCGCCGCCGCACAAGACCACTGGCCATGAGGAGCTGATAGAAGCCCCGGACGACGTGCCGCTGGAGGTCGCCGACCTGGCGGACGGCTTCCGCTTCCAAGGCGGCCACAATGGCTATGCCGCGCATTTCGGTTTGACCCATGCCCGCACGCTGGATCTGTCCTTTGACGGGCGCAGCCTTAGCGGCGAGGACATGCTGGTGGCCTTGGACGAGGCTGCCAAACGCCAGTTCGCGAAGGTTCGGGATGCCGGCCCGGACGGCGGCATCGGCTTTGATATCCGCCTGCACCTGCACCCTGAGGTGGACGCGGCCCTTGACTTGGGCGGCACGGCAGTATCCATGGCGCTCAAGAGCGGGGAAATCTGGGTTTTCCGTCACGACGGCGGCTGCCAACTGCGGCTGGAGCCGAGTGTTTTCCTGGAAAAGACCCGCTTGAAGCCGCGTGCGGCAAAGCAGATCGTTTTATCCGGGCGGGCGATGGGATATGCCACCCGCGTCCGGTGGACGCTCAGCAAAGCGCAGGAGACTGCCATTGCCGTGCGAGACCTGAACCGGGACGAACCCGAGACGTTTGACTGAGCCTTTAAAAGGACCTGCCCTGCCATGACCGACCTTCACCCCGTACGCCGTGCGCTGCTTTCCGTATCCGACAAGACCGGCCTGATCGAGCTGGGCAAGGCCCTGGAGGCGCGCGGTGTCGAACTGCTGTCCACAGGTGGTTCCGCCAAGGCGCTGCGCGATGCCGGGCTGACTGTGAAAGACGTCTCTGATGTGACCGGGTTTCCGGAAATGATGGACGGCCGGGTGAAGACCCTGCACCCGATGGTGCATGGCGGCCTGCTGGCGCTGCGCGACAACGATACCCACGTGGCCGCGATGAACGAGCATGGCATTGGCGCCATCGACCTGCTGGTGGTGAACCTCTATCCGTTTGAGGCGGCGCTGGCGCGTGGCGCAGATTACGATGAGATGATCGAAAACATCGACATCGGCGGTCCGGCGATGATCCGCGCTGCCTCCAAGAACCATCTGTTCGTGAACGTGGTGACCGACGTCCAGGATTATGAGGCGCTGCTGGCGGAGCTAGACAACAACGACGGCCAGACGACCTATACCTTCCGTCAGCGCCTGGCCCAAACCGCCTATGCCCGCACGGCGGCGTATGATGCGGCTGTGTCGAACTGGATGGCGTTGGCGCTGGAAGAGAAGACCCCGCGCCGCCGTGCCTTTGCCGGCGAGCTGAAGCAAACCCTGCGCTATGGCGAGAACAGCCACCAGACGGCGGCCTTCTACACCGATGGCAGCAACCGGCCGGGTGTTGCCACCGCCGTGCAGCTGCAGGGCAAGGAACTGAGCTACAACAACATCAACGATACCGACGCGGCCTATGAGCTGGTGGCGGAATTCGACCCGGCCGAGAGCCCCGCCGTCGCGATCATTAAACACGCCAATCCCTGCGGTGTGGCCAAGGGGGCAACCCTGGCCGAGGCCTACCAGAAGGCGTTCGACTGCGACCGCACCTCGGCCTTTGGCGGCATTGTGGCGCTGAACCAGCCGCTGGACGCGGAGACCGCAGCCAAGATCACCGAGATCTTCACCGAGGTGGTGATCGCCCCCGGCGCCTCCGACGAGGCGAAGGAAATCTTCGCCGCCAAGAAGAACCTGCGCCTGCTGCTGACCGATGGACTGCCGGACCCGCGCAAGCCCATCGTGGCCTAC
The DNA here is from genome assembly GCF_982940295.1 of Leisingera sp. Lineage (NCBI taxonomy): Bacteria > Pseudomonadati > Pseudomonadota > Alphaproteobacteria > Rhodobacterales > Roseobacteraceae > Leisingera > Leisingera sp. The sequence continues at coordinate 5,224 of NZ_CEYXRG010000026.1, read as the reverse complement.
AAGCAGGTGGCCGGCGGTATGCTGGTGCAGGATAAGGACGTCGGCTACGTCGGCATGGAGGACCTGAAGGTGGTCACCGAGAAGGCGCCGTCTGACGCACAGATGCAGGACCTGCTGTTTGCCTGGAAAGTCGCCAAGCACGTGAAATCCAACGCCATCGTCTACGTGAAGGACAACGCCACAGTCGGCGTCGGTGCTGGTCAGATGAGCCGTCTGGACAGCGCCAACGTGGCCGCGGCCAAGGCAGGCCGCATGGCGGCTGAACTGGGCCTGGAGGAAAGCCTCGCCAAGGGCTGTGCGGTGGCATCGGATGCGTTCTTCCCCTTTCCGGATGGCCTGCTAGAAGCGGCCGCCGCGGGCGGTACTTGTGTGATCCAGCCGGGCGGCTCGATGCGCGATGACGAGGTGATCAAGGCGGCCAATGAGAAAGGCCTGGCCATGGTCTTTACCGGCATGCGCCACTTCCGCCACTAATCGGGGCAGCGAGACATGGCAGCACGTTGGATGATCTGGGGCGCGGCCCTTTCGTTCCTGGCGGATCAGGCCAGCAAATACCTGGTGATCCACTGGATGGGGCTGGACCAGCGCCACCGGATCGACGTGCTGCCGCCATTCCTGAACTTTCGCTATGGCGAGAACACCGGAATCAACTTTGGCCTGTTCGGCGGCGGGGATGAGGCCGCGCGCTGGATCTTGATCGCTCTGTCAGTCGTGATCTGTGTCGTGCTGGCGGTGTGGGTCAGCCGCGGGCAAGCAAAATCCAGGGGCATGCAGCTGTCCGCCGGGCTGGTGATCGGCGGCGCGCTGGGCAATGTCGCGGACCGGCTGCTGTATGGCTATGTGCTGGATTTCCTGAACACCTCCTGCTGCGGCATCCAGAATCCATTCGTGTTCAACGTCGCCGACATTTTCATTTTTGCCGGCGCTGCGGGGCTTATTTTCTTTGACGGGCGGCGCAAAAAGCCTGCGTAGACCTTGGCAGGTAAATGCGATAAAAGCGCCGGGAAACAGGCAGGAGTTTGGGGCAATGCGGATCCCGTTCGGAGTGATGGTTCTGGCTGGCGCGCTGGCAGTGTCCGGCTGCGCGCAGAAAGGGCTGCGCGTTCTTCAGAAGCCGGGGACCGGCCCGGACGAATTCCTTGTCCTGCCGACCAAGCCGCTGAGCACGCCGGATAACTTCAGCAGCCTGCCGGCACCGACGCCCGGCGGCAGCAACCTGACCGATGCCAATCCGCACGCGGATGCCGTGGCTGCCCTGGGCGGCAAACCCGGCGCTCTTGTTCCGGGCAGCGGCGTGCCGTCTGGCGATGCGGCTCTGGTCACAGCGTCCAGCCGCTACGGGGTTGAGCCGGGCGTGCGCGGGACGCTGGCGGAGGAAGACGCAAAGTTCCGTCACCGGAACCGCCACCTGGGCCGGATCAAGATCGTGCCGGTGGACCGCTACGAACAGCTGTACCGCAAGCAGAGCATTGATCCTTTTGCCGTCAGCGATCAGTTCCGCAGGGCAGGCGCGGCGACGCCTTCCTCGCCGCCTGAAGACGAGTCCTGATCCCTCACTTTTCTGCCAGCCGGTATTGCATGCCGCCAGCAGCCGCGTAGGTTGACAGCAGCCATTCTGCTGGCAATGGGCCGCGAATTGCGGCTGCAAAGAACAATACAGCAGTAACTGCACCCTGGCTGCCAAAAGCAGGGACGCAAAGATTTGGAGGATGCCAGATGATCCAAAGGGTCACATTGGCCGCCGCGGCGCTGAGCGCTGCCTTGACCGGTCCCGTTCGGGCCGAGGATGAGGCGGTGACCGCGTTCACCTTGGACAACGGAATGGACGTTGTCGTGATCGAGGACCACCGGGCGCCCGTGGTGCAGCAGATGGTCTGGTACCGGGCGGGGTCCGCCGATGAGCCGCCTGGCCAGTCAGGCGTGGCCCATTTCCTGGAACACCTGCTGTTCAAGGGGACTGAAAAGCTCGCCCCAGGCGAGCTGTCTGCCACGGTGCGCGCCAATGGCGGCCAGGACAATGCTTTCACCAGCTACGACTACACCGCCTATTTCCAGCGTGTCGCCGCCGACCGGCTGGAGCTGATGATGCAGATGGAAAGCGACCGGATGACGAACCTCCGCCTCAGCGAGGAGGATATCGTCACCGAGCGCGAGGTGATCCTGGAAGAGCGCAACCAGCGCACTGACAACGATCCCGTAGCGCTGTTCCGCGAACAGTTGAACGCGGTGCAGTACCTCAATCACCGCTACGGCCAGCCGGTCATTGGCTGGCGCCACGAGATGGAAAGCTTGGATATGGAGGATGCACTGTCCTTCTACCAAACCTATTACGCGCCTAATAACGCCATTTTAGTTGTCTCAGGCGATGTTCAGCCGGAGGAGGTGAAGGCGCTTGCCGAGACGTATTATGGCGTGATCCCGGCCAACCCTGATCTGCCGGAACGCTTCCGCAGTCAGGAGCCGCCGCAGACTGCCGAACGTCGGCTCACCTTCAAGGACCCGCGCGTGGCGCAGCCCTATGTGCAGCGTTCCTACCTGGCACCGGAGCGCGACAGCGGCGCCCAGCAGAAAGCCGCGGCGCTGTACTTGCTGGCGGAGCTTTTAGGCGGCGGTAACACGTCCTACCTCGCCAATGCACTGCAATTCGACCAGCAGGTTGCGGTTTACACAGGCGCCTTCTATTCGGGCAGCACATTGGACGACACGTCCTTTACTTTCCTGATCGTTCCGGCTGAGGGTGTCAGCATGGAAGACGCCGAAGCGGCACTGGATGCCACCATCGCCCGCTTCCTTGAGGGGGGCGTGGACGAAGCCCAGTTGGAGCGGATCAAGCTGCAGCTGCGCGCCGCTGAGATCTATGACCGCGACAACGTGAACGGCATAGCCAACCGCTATGGCCAGGCGCTCAGCATTGGGCTGACGGTGCAGGATGTGCAGGACTGGCCGAAGATCCTGCAATCGGTCACGGCGGATGAGATCATCGCTGCCGCCAATGAAGTTCTGCGTCCGGAAGCCTCAGTCACCGGCTGGATGATGCGCGACAAAGAGGTAACCCAATGACCCCGCTGAAATACATCGCCGCGGCGCTGGTGGCCTGTTTCCTGGCGCTGCCCGCCTGGGCCGGAATCAAGATCGAGGAGGTCACCTCTCCGGGCGGCATCAAGGCGTGGCTGGTGGAAGACCACAGCATTCCCTTCTCCGCTCTGGAGCTGCGTTTTCGCGGCGGCACCTCATTGGATGCTCCGGGTAAACGCGGTGCGGTCTACCTGATGACCGGGCTCTTGGAGGAAGGCTCCGGCGATCTGCGTGCGCAGGATTATGCACGGGCCCTGGAATCGCTGGCAGCGGAGTTTTCCTATGATGCGGACAAGGACTCAGTGTCTGTTTCTGCCCGCTTCCTGACTGAAAACCGGGAGGAGGCGATGGCGCTTCTGCGCCAAACCCTGTTCGAGCCGCGATTTGACCAGGATGCGCTGGACCGGGTGCGGGCGCAGGTTCTGGCGGGGTTACGCTCCGATGCGAAGAACCCCAACAATATCGCCGGTGAGGCGTTCTCCAGGATGGCATTCGGCGATCACCCCTATGGCAGCGATGGCAAGGGCACGCTGGAAACCGTCGCCGCGCTCAGCCGGCAGGACATCTTTGACGCATACGAGGCGGTCTTTGCCCGTGACAGGCTCTATGTCAGTGCCGTAGGCGACATTACTGCCGAGGAGCTGGGAGCGCTGCTGGATGATCTGCTGGGCGAACTGCCCGCAGAGGGCGCGCCGATCCCCGGCCCGGCCGAAGTCACCATCGAGGGCGGCGTCACCGTGGTGGATTTCGATACACCGCAGTCGGTTGCCCTGTTCGGACAGAAGGGCATCAAGCGCGAGGATCCGGATTTCTTCACGGCCTACGTGATGAACCAGATCCTTGGCGGCGGCTCCTTTGAGTCCCGGCTGATGACCGAAGTGCGGGAGAAGCGCGGGCTGACTTATGGCATCTACTCCTACCTGGTGCCGCGCGATCTGGCGGCGGTCTACATGGGTTCCGTTGCCTCAGCCAATGGCAAGATGGCTGAAGCCGTTGAAGTGATCCGCAACGAGTGGCGCCGCATGGCCGAAGAGGGCGTAACGGAGAAGGAGCTGAGGGACGCCCAAACCTATCTGACCGGCGCCTACCCGCTGCGGTTTGACGGCAACAGCCGCATCGCCTCGATTCTGGCAGGGATGCAGATGGACAACCTGCCGATCGGCTATGTGGAAACCCGCAACGACCGGATCAACGCTGTTACCTTGGATGACGTGAACAGCTTTGCGGCGGAGTTCATGGACCCCGACGGGTTGCGTTTTGTTATCGCCGGGCGCCCCGAGGGTCTGGAAACGACCAACTGATATTTTACCGGGCGGCGCTAGGTGCCGCCCGGTTCCTATGCAAGGCTGGGGCCGCGAGGCGCGCTGCCGCCCATCGCGGCTGGCCTTCACCGCTTTCCCTTTCATTTTACCGCAAACTCATGTATGGGCGGGCCTATCTGAGACGATGTGCCCAGGCCCTGGCACGCGAAAGAAAGATAAGTGGGGCCGGCGGCAATGGGGCCGCCACGCAAACGGGAGACCCGGAGGGCCGGGAGCGCTCCCTTTTAGGATACGCTAGATGTTTAACGTTACGAAGAAATCGATGCAGTGGGGCGAGGAAACGCTCACACTGGAAACCGGCAAGGTTGCCCGCCAGGCAGATGGCTCCGTGATTGCCACCCTGGGCGAAACCTCGGTCATGGCCAACGTGACCTTTGCCCGTCAGCAGAAGCCCGGCCAGGACTTCTTCCCGCTGACCGTGCACTACCAGGAAAAATACTATGCTGCGGGCAAAGTGCCCGGCGGCTTCTTCAAGCGCGAAGCGCGCCCGACCGAAAAAGAAACCCTGACCGCGCGTCTGATCGACCGTCCGATCCGCCCGCTGTTCGTCCCCGGCTTCAAGAACGAAGTGCTGGTGATGTGCACCGTGCTGAGCCACGACCTGGTCAACGACCCGGACATCGTAGCAATGATCGCGGCCTCCGCTGCGCTGACCCTGTCCGGCGCACCTTTCATGGGCCCGATCGCGGGTGCCCGTGTTGGCTTCGAGGACGGCGAATACGTTCTGAACCCGACCGTCGACGACATGCAGGACCTGCGCCTGAACCCCGAGCAGCGCCTGGATCTGGTTGTTGCCGGCACCAAGGACGCGGTGATGATGGTGGAAT
>NZ_CEYXRG010000025.1:0-61635 GCF_982940295.1 Leisingera sp. | reverse complement strand
GTATTGATTACTTTTTATTTGGTTATTTCAACAGTTGTGATTTCTCTAAGATATCTCTAAGATAGTAGTAGGCTGCTCACTGCGGCGTTCCTGCCTAGAGTGAGCAACAAACATTCTTCATACCTAGATAATGAGCACCCTACATTTGCAGGGAGCTCAAATACAATTTATGCTCCCTTAGGGAATAAAGTCAAGAGCTGAGTTGGCCTTATAATGTGGGTGTCCCGGGGGGGCGGTGGCGGGCGGGGCACGGGCGGCGCCGCGGCGGGGGCCGGGGCGCCTCCAGGCCATGGCAACCTGTGCCGCAATTCTGACGGTACCGCAAATTGACTGGGGAACCCATTGTCTTCGAATAACTTATTGATCATTACCACTGACCGCAGCTTTGCTAGAAACCTGCAAAGCTATATGGAGTCCGCTTACCCGGGCATGCGGGTGTATTTGGCGAACAACCTGATGATGGCCTACAATCAGGCTGAAGCGGCGCAGCCGGTTTTCGCCTTTGTGGAGGACGGGTTCACCAAGCTGCCGGAATTCGAGATGATGATGGCTCTGTTCTCGGCGATGGACACGCGCTGGGTCTCGGTCATGGACACCCACGGCGCGACCCCGGCCCGGAAATCCTCGCCGTTGCTCGACGTCGGTGCGGGCATCTTCGAGCTGACAAAGGCGGACCACCCCAGCCAGTTCGCCCAGTATTTCGACATGATGGTCAAGGCGCCGCGCCGCAGCCCGCGGGCGGCGTCCCGGACATCGGCCAGCCGCCCGGCTTCAGCCGCGGGCGGCAGCCGCAAACTGATCCTGATCGGATCCTCAACCGGCGGGGTAGAAGCCCTGCGCAGCATTCTGGTCGGTTTCCCATTCGACTGCCCGCCGACCCTGATTGTCCAGCATACCGGCAAGAATTTCGGCTCTGGCCTGGTCTCGCTTCTGGACCGGATCTGCCCGGCGCGGGTGCGCCCGGCCGAGGACGGCGTCGCGCTGGAGCCGGGCCATGTCTACATCGCTGCCGGCCAGCGCCGCCACATGGGGCTGAGCAACCGCAAGCCGCTGCGGCTGCGGATGAAGGAAGGGCCGGATATTTCCGGCCACACGCCGTCTGTTGACGCTCTGTTCACCTCTGCCGTGCCATATGGAAAGGACGTTGTTGCCACCATCCTGACCGGCATGGGCCAGGATGGAGCCCGGGGATTGCTGGACCTTCGCAAGGCCGGCGCCAAGACCTTTGCCCAGGACGAGAAGTCCTCGGTCGTTTACGGGATGCCCAGAGTCGCGTGGGATATCGGCGCCGCGCAGCAGCAGGTGCCTCTGGCCCGGATGGCCAGCACACTACTACAGGCCAGCAAGGCCTGAACACACCGCAGGAAGGGACTAAAGCCTTGACCACTGTTTTCGCCAACTCGAAATCCGTAACGGTTCTTCAGGGGGAATACCGGGTGACCACCGATCCGAAAACCGTGTTCTCCACGGTGCTTGGCTCGTGCATCGCGGCGTGTATTTACGATCCGGAAAATGGTGTCGGCGGGATGAATCATTTCCTGCTGGCAAATGCCCGCCAGGGCGGGGCAGCCAACGCCCGCTACGGCATTCACGCGATGGAGCTGCTGATCAACGGCATCATGAAGAAGGGCGCCGTGCGGTCCAATCTGAAGGCCAAGGTCTTCGGCGGCGCCAAGATGTCTGCGAACCTGTCGGATATCGGCGCCTCCAATGCCGATTTCGTGCAGCGGTTCCTGCGCGACGAAGGTATCCCCTGCGTTTCCTCCAGCGTCGGCGGCACGTCTGCCCGCAGGGTGCGGTTCCATGCCTGTTCCGGCGCGGCCCAGCAGACCCATGTGCAGGACGACCGCAAGCTCGGTGAAATGGAGCAGCGCGCCGCAACGCGCCCGGCACCGGCACCCGCACCGGCGGCAGGCGGCGCGGGCGCTGTCACCCTGTTCTGACCGGTCAGAACGGCAAGCCCGGCAGGCCGGGCCGCCCGGTGCAAACCGGACGGAGTTAAATACCGTTTGCCCGCGCTGCCCGGCGCGGGTAGTCCATTAGAGGCCATGAGAACAAACCAGGCTTCATCATCGCCTCCTCAGATTCTGCCGGGCCTCCGGCGGGGCTTGGCAGCGGCTGTTCTGCTGATATGCGGCATGGCGGCGATGGCGCAGGCCCAGATCACGGTTTTTGCCGCCGCCAGCACCAAGACAGCGCTGGATGAGGCCGCCGCAGCCTACCAGTCCGCGACCGCGCGGACCGTCACGATTTCCTATGCCGGCTCTCCGGCGCTGGCCCGGCAGATCCAGCTGGGTGCGCCGGCGGATGTGTTCCTCTCCGCCAACCCCGGCTGGATGGATGTTCTGCAGCAGGAGGGGCTGGTAGATCCGGCCTCGCGCCTGGATTTGCTCGCAAATCGCCTGGTGCTCATCGCTCACGGGAAAGACGCCGCGCCGCTGGAACTATCAGCCGCGGATCTGGGCGCGCGGCTGGGCGAGGGCCGGCTGGCCATGGCACTGGTTGATGCTGTGCCCGCGGGTATCTACGGCAAGGCCGCCCTCACGGCAGCGGGCCACTGGACGGCGGTTGCGCCCAAAGTGGCGCAGACCGCCAATGTGCGTGCGGCACTGGCGCTGGTGTCCTCTGGCGAGGCGCCGTTGGGAGTTGTCTACGCGACCGATGCCAGCGCAGACAACAGGGTATCGGTGATCGCAGTCTTTCCGGAGGGAAGCCACCCGCCCATCGTCTATCCAGCCGCTGCAGTCGCAGGCGGCAACACCGCAGAAGCAATGGCATTTCTTGACTATCTGCGCAGCCCCGCGGCACAGGAGATTTTTCTGCGCCACGGCTTTGGGGTGCTGGCGGAGTGAGCGCTGAGGCGGCATGGTTGGGGCCGCAGGAATGGCAGGCGGTGATGCTGTCGCTGCGGGTCTCTCTCTGGGCGACGCTGGCGGCGCTGCCGCTGGCCGTTTTCGTGGCCTATGCGCTGGCGCGCTGGCAGTTTCCCGGCAAGCAGATCGTCAACAGCCTGGTGCATCTGCCGCTGATCCTGCCGCCGGTGGTGACTGGTTACCTGCTGCTGATGGTGTTTGGCACCAAGGGCCCGGTTGGCGGAGCGCTGCAGCAAATTGGCATCGTCTTTGCCTTCCGCTGGACCGGGGCGGCGCTGGCGGCCGGGATCATGGCCTTTCCGCTGATGGTGCGGGCCATCCGCCTGTCGGTGGAGGCGGTGGACCCCAAGCTTGAGCAGGCCGCCGCCACTCTCGGCGCGTCGCGCCTGTTGTGTTTTGTCACGATCACCCTGCCGATGATCCTGCCCGGGCTGATTGCCGCCGCGGTGCTGGGCTTTGCCAAGGCGATGGGGGAGTTTGGCGCCACCATCACCTTTGTTTCCAGCATTCCTGGGCAGACCCAGACCTTGCCTTCAGCGATTTACACGTTCCTGCAGGTTCCCGGCGGTGAGACCGCGGCGCTGCGGCTGACGCTGGTGTCGATCGCAATCGCCCTGACCGCTCTGCTGCTGTCGGAACTGCTCGCGCGCCGGGCCGCTGACCGGGCCGGGGGGCGCTGATGCTGACCGTGTCGCTGCAACATGCGCTGCCGGGGTTCGGGCTGGATGTGCAGTTCGAGGCGCCGCCGGGTGTGACCGTGCTGTTCGGGCGGTCCGGCACCGGCAAGACCACGGTGATCCAGGCGGTTGCCGGCCTGCTGCGGCCCGATCAGGGGCAGGTGACGCTGAATGGCGAGGTGCTGTTTGACACCGCCCAGCGGCATTGGCTGCCGCCGCACAAGCGCCGGATGGGCTACGTGTTTCAGGAGGGGCGGCTGTTTCCTCATCTGACCGTCCGGCAAAACCTGCTGTTCGGGCAGTGGTTTGCCCCGCGCAGCGCCAAGCGGGAGAGCCTGGGCCGGGTGGTGGATCTGCTCGGCATCGCCCCCCTGCTGCAGCGGCGGCCCGGGCTGTTGTCGGGCGGTGAGAAACAACGGGTGGCGATTGGCCGGGCCCTGCTGTCGGCGCCGCGGATGATCCTGGCGGATGAGCCGCTCTCGGCGCTGGACGAGGCCCGCAAGGCTGAGATCCTGCCCTATTTCGAGCGGCTGCGGGATGAGATCGGTATTCCTATGCTCTATGTCAGCCATTCCGCCGCCGAAGTGGCCCGGCTGGCGACAACGGTAGTGGTGCTGCAGGACGGCAAGGTGCAGCGCCAGGGCAGCGCGGCGGAGGTGCTGGGGGATCCGGCGGTCATGCCCGCAGGCGTGCGCGCCGCGGGCGCCCTGCTGGAGGCGCGGGTCGCCCGCCACCACTCCGACGGGCTGACAGAGCTGGAGGCGGGCGGCGTGCCGCTGTTCCTGCCGCAAATCGCCAAGGCACCGGGCAGCCCGGTGCGGATACGGATTTCGGCGCATGAGGTGATCCTGTCGCGCCAGCGTCCCGAAGGGTTGTCGGCACTCAACATCCTGCCGGGCACGGTTGAGCATGTCCGCACCGGCAGCGGTCCCGGCGCCATGGTCTCACTGCAGACACCCGCAGGCCGGGTGCTGGCCCGGGTCACCCGGCGGTCGGCGCATGCATTGGAGCTGGAGCCGGGGGCGGACTGCTTTGCCGTGGTCAAAACCGTCTCCATCGCACCACAAGATATCGGCGGGGCCGGATAGGGCGGAGTCCCCTGCTTTCAAAATTTCCGCAATAATCCTTCAGGTAATCTTGATACGGAAATAAGTTCGGTTGCGCGCGCAGCGCGGGTATCAATAGGGCAGCAGTTCAGCAGGAAAGGCAGCCCATGACCAAACGATCCTATTACGCACCGGAAGGCGGGCTGCCGCCGCAGACCCAGCTGCTCACCGACCGGGCCATGTTCACCGAGGCCTATGCGGTGATCCCCAAGGGCACGATGAGCGATATCGTGGCAAGCCTTCTGCCGTTCTGGGACAAGGCGCGCTTCTGGGTGCTGTCGCGGCCCCTGTCCGGCTTCGCCGAGACGTTTTCCCAGTACATCGCCGAAGTGCAGCCCGGCGGCGGCAGCGACCGGCCGGAAACCGAACCCGGCACCGAGGCGGTCCTGTTTGTCGTCCAAGGCTCCATGACGCTGACCATCGACGGCGCAGCGCATGAGATGGACGAGGGCGGCTATGCCTACCTGCCGCCCGATGCCGCCTGGAGCTTGCGCAACAACGGCAGCGCGCCGGTGCGGTTCCACTGGATCCGCAAGGCCTATCAGCCGGTTGCCGGGCTGGACGCGCCGGAGGCCTTCGTCACCAACGAAAACCACGTCGACCCAACCCCGATGCCCGAAACCGAGGGCAAATGGGCAACCACGCGTTTCGTCGACCCCAATGACCTGCGCCACGATATGCATGTGACCATCGTCACCTTTGAGCCCGGCGCGGTGATCCCCTTTGCCGAGACACACGTGATGGAACACGGCCTGTATGTGCTGGAGGGCAAGGCGGTTTACCGGCTAAACCAGGACTGGGTCGAGGTCGAGGCCGGCGATTACATGTGGCTGCGCGCCTTCTGCCCGCAGGCCTGTTATGCCGGCGGTCCGGGCAAGTTCCGCTATCTGCTGTACAAAGACGTGAACCGGCACATGCCGCTGGTACCGCTGCGCTGACGGCGGGGTAAGCGCCCGGCCTGAAAATGTGCCCGGGCGCTGCCCGGCTTGTCAGCCGGGCGGGGATTGCTCCGCCGGCGGCGCGCCCAGCCCATAAGACAGTTTCTCTGCGGCGCCCCTGACCAGGGCGCCAATGTCGTTGATGCGCGCGTCGGGCATCCTGGACGTGGGACCAGAGACGGAGATCCCGGCCAGCACTTCGCCCTGCATTCCGAACACCGGCGCTGCCACACAACGCATGCCCGGCGCCTTTTCCTCGTCGTCGAAGGACCAGCCGAGGCTGCGGATCTGCGCCAGATCTTCGCGCAAGGTGTCGGCCGAGGTCAGGGTTTTATCCGTGAACTTTTGCAGCGTCCGCCCGCGCAGGAAACGGCTCAGTTGGTCCTCGCCGAAACAGCTGAGCAGCGCCTTGCCGATACCCGAGGCGTGCATTGGAGACGTCGTGCCAGGCGGGAAGAAGGCGCGGATCGATTCATGGGTCTCCACTTGGCTCACGAACATCACATCGCCGCCGCGCTCAATCCCGAGGTTTGAGGTCTCGCCCGTTGCCTCCATCAATTCCCGCATCACCGGCCGCGCCCGTTCGATCACGCTGGAGCGCCGCAGGAAAGCAGAGCCGAGGCGGAAAGCCATCGCGCCGATGTGCCAGGTCTGCGACTGCGGCTCCATCTCGACGATCTGGCGCGCCTCCAGGGTGGCCAGCACCCGGTACATGGTGGCCGCCGACTGATCCAGCGCCGTGGACAGTTCCGTCAGTGTCATACCACTGGCGCCCGCCAGCGCATCCAGCACGTCCAGCGCCCGGTCAAGCGATTGAATCGTCGGCGGCTGACTGGCGGAATCAAAGCTTTTGGGGCGGCCTTTGCGGCGCGGTGCTTGCGGCATTTTCAAGCCTCCCGAGGCAATTCAATAAGCAGCTTATGGATAAAACTGAAAATCACTTCTGTACAGTGAAAAAACTAAAGCCTTTGTTATTATGCACAAAATCGCCACTTTTTGCATTTCTGAAATCTTTTTTCAAAAAAATTTCCCTGCGCGCATCTTGCCTTTAGAGTGAAGGAAATCGCCACAGGAGGGCACGACATGAGCTTTCAAAATCCGGTTTTCATTCCCGGTCCGACCAATATGCCCGAAGCACTGCGCAAGGCAGTGGACATGCCGACGCTGGACCACCGCTCGCCGCTGTTCGGCCAGATCCTGCACCCGGCACTGGCCGGTGTGAAGAAGGTTCTGAAAAGCGAGAGCGCCGAGATTTTCGTGTTCCCGTCGACCGGCACTGGCGGCTGGGAAACCGCGATCACCAACACGCTGAACGCGGGCGACAAGATCCTGGCGGCGCGCAACGGCATGTTCAGCCACCGCTGGATCGACATGTGCCAGCGCCACGGGCTGGACGTTCAGGTTGTTGAAACCCCCTGGGGCGAGGGCCTGCCCGCGGACCGGTATGAGGAAATCCTGACCGCTGACACTTCCCACCAGATCAAGGCGGTTCTGGCGACCCATAACGAGACCGCAACTGGCGTCAAATCCGACATCGCCGCGGTCCGCCGCGCGCTGGACGCCGCAGGCCACCCGGCACTGCTGTTTGTTGATGGCGTGTCCTCGATCGCCTCGATGGACTTCCGGATGGATGAATGGGGCGTCGATATCGCCGTTACCGGCTCGCAGAAGGGTTTCATGCTGCCGCCGGGCCTGGCCATCGTTGGCTTCTCGCCCAAGGCAATGAAAGCTGCCGAAACCGCGACCCTGCCGCGCACCTTCTTTGATATCAAGGACATGGCCGCCGGTTATGCCAACAGCGCCTATCCCTACACGCCGTCGGTCGGATTGCTGAACGGTCTGAACATGGCCTGTGGTATGCTGCTGGACGAGGGGCTGGAGAACGTCTTTGCTCGCCACCACCGGATTGCCGAGGGCGTCCGCGCCGCGGTCCGCGCCTGGGGACTGGAGCTGTGCGCCATGTCGCCGGATGTCTACTCCGACAGCGTCAGCGCGATCCGCACCCCGGACGGCTTTGACGCCAACAAGTTCGTCAGCCTGGCGGCCGAGAAATACGGCGTCGCCTTTGGCACCGGTCTGGGCGAGGTCGCAGGCAAGGTGTTCCGCATCGGCCACCTGGGCAGCCTGACCGACGTGATGGCACTGTCCGGTATTGCGACCGCAGAAATGGTCATGGCCGACCTCGGCCTGAGCATCCCGCTGGGCTCCGGCGTGGCGGCGGCTCAGGACTATTACCGCGGCAACACCGCCTCCAGCACCAAGGCTGCCGCCTGATGAAGGATACCGCGATGTATATCCCGACCTATGAGGACATGCTGGCTGCGCATGAGCGCATCCAGCCCCACATCCGCCGCACGCCGGTGCGCACCTCGGATTACCTGAATGAGCTGACCGGGGCTGAACTGTTCTTTAAATGCGAGAACTTCCAGGAGCCGGGCGCCTTCAAGGTGCGCGGCGCGACCAACGCGGTGTTCGGGCTGGATGAGGAACAGGCGAAGAAGGGCGTCGCCACGCATTCTTCGGGCAACCATGCCTCCTGCCTGTCTTATGCGGCGATGCTGCGCGGTATCCCCTGCAACGTGGTCATGCCGCGCACCGCGCCGCAGGCCAAGAAGGACACCGTGCGCCGGTACGGCGGCCGTATCACCGAGTGCGAGCCCTCGACCAGTTCGCGCGAGGAGACCTTTGCCAAGGTGCAGGCGGAAACCGGCGGCGACTTTGTGCACCCGTACAACGACCCGCGCGTGATTGCGGGGCAGGGCACCTGCGCCAAGGAATTCGTGGAGCAAACTGGCGGCCTCGACATGGTTGTGGCCCCGATCGGCGGCGGCGGCATGATCTCGGGCACCTGCCTGACGCTGTCGACGCTGGCGCCGGAAACCAAGGTGATCGCGGCGGAGCCGGAGCAGGCCGATGACGCCTACCGCAGCTTCAAGGCGGGGTACATCATCGCAGATGATGCCCCCAAGACCATCGCAGACGGGCTGCTGGTGCCGCTGAAGGAGCTGACCTGGCATTTCGTCAGCAACCACGTCAGCGAAATCTACACCGCCTCCGATGCGGAGATCATCGAGGCGATGAAACTGATCTGGAAGCACGTGCGCATCCTGATGGAGCCCTCCTCCGCGGTGCCGCTCGCCACCATTCTGAAAAACAAGGACGCCTTCGCGGGAAAACGCGTGGGCCTGATCGTCACCGGCGGCAATGTCGACCTCGACAAGCTGCCCTGGATGAACAGCTAAACTGGGGAATACTGATATGAACGCACAGACAAATTTTGATCAGCTCGAAGTCGGCTTTGACGTCCCGGCGATCCCGGGCATGGACGAGGCTGACATCCAGACCCCGGCGCTGGTCCTCGACCTGGACGCGCTGGAGCGCAACATCAAAAAGATGGGCGACTATGCCAAGGCGCACGGTATGCGCCACCGGGTGCACGGCAAGATGCACAAGTCGGTGGACGTGGCCAAACTGCAGGAAGAACTGGGCGGCGCGGTTGGCGTCTGCTGCCAGAAGGTGTCCGAGGCTGAGGTGTTTGCCCGCGGCGGCATCAAGGACATCCTGGTTTCCAACCAGGTGCGCGACCCGCAGAAAATCGACCGTCTGGCCCGCCTGCCCAAGCTGGGCGCCCGCACCATCGTCTGCGTTGATGACATCGACAACGTAGCCGACCTTTCGGCGGCGGCGCAGAAGCACGGCACCGAGCTGGAAGTCTTCGTCGAGATCGACTGCGGCGCAGGCCGCTGCGGTGTGACCACCACTGAGGCGGTTGTCGAGATCGCCAAGGCGGTGAACGCGGCAGAGAACCTCAAGTTCTCCGGCATCCAGGCCTATCAGGGCGCGATGCAGCACATGGACAGTTACGAAGACCGCAAGGCCAAGCTGGACATCGCCATCGCCCAGGTCGCTGATGCGGTTGAAGGCCTGAAGGCTGAAGGCATCGCGTGCGAGCTGGTTTCCGGCGGCGGCACAGGCTCCTACTACTTTGAATCGAACTCGGGCGTGTACAACGAGTTGCAGTGCGGCTCCTACGCCTTCATGGACGCGGATTACGGCCGCATCCTGGACAAGGACGGCAACCGGATCGATCAGGGCGAGTGGGAAAACGCCTTCTTCCTGCTGACCCAGGTGATGAGCCACGCCAAAGCCGACAAGGCCATCGTCGATGCCGGCCTCAAGGCCCAGTCAGTCGACAGCGGCCTGCCCTTCATCTTCGGCCGCGATGACGTGGAATACATCAAATGCTCGGACGAGCACGGCGTTGTCTCCGACCCGAACGGTGCGCTGAAAGTCGGCGACAAGCTGCGGCTGGTGCCCGGCCACTGCGACCCGACCGCCAACGTGCATGACTGGTACGTCGGCGTCCGCCACGGCAAGGTT
The DNA here is from genome assembly GCF_982940295.1 of Leisingera sp. Lineage (NCBI taxonomy): Bacteria > Pseudomonadati > Pseudomonadota > Alphaproteobacteria > Rhodobacterales > Roseobacteraceae > Leisingera > Leisingera sp. Next base: position 51,661 of record NZ_CEYXRG010000025.1, on the reverse strand, counting down.
GAAACCGTCTGGCCCGTCTCGGCCCGCGGCAAGGCCTATTAACTGAACCATCCCCGAACTGGCGGAGGTGCGCATGCCGCCCTCCGCCGGCTTTTTTGTTGAGGAGAAACAGACATGTATATCGTTCCGGAAAAGGCGATTGCGGACCTGGTGACCCGTGAAGCCTCGTTCGATGCGGTCGAGAAGGTCTTTGCCGCCATGGCTTCGGGAGATGCCTACAACTTCCCGGTGGTGCGCGAGGCGATCGGCCACGAAGACGCGCTTTACGGCTTTAAGGGCGGCTTCGACCGCGCGGGCCTGACCCTGGGCCTCAAGGCCGGGGGATACTGGCCGAACAACCTGGAAAAGCGCGGGCTGATCAACCACCAGTCCACCGTTTTCCTGTTCGACCCGGACACCGGCAAGGTGAAGGCGATGGTGGGCGGCAACCTGCTGACCGCGCTGCGCACCGCTGCGGCCTCTTCAGTGTCGATCAAGCATCTGGCCCGCCAGGACGCCAAGGTGATCGGCATGATCGGCGCAGGCCACCAGGCCAAATTCCAGCTGCGCGCGGCGCTGGAGCAGCGCAGCTTCGAGAAAGTGATCGGCTGGAACCTGCACCCCGAAATGCTGCCGAACCTGCAAGAGGTGGCGGACGAGGCAGGGCTGCCCTTTGAGGCGGTCGAGCTGGACGGCATGCGCGAGGCGGATGTGATCATCTCGATCACCTCGTCCTTCGATGCGATCCTGAAGGCGGATCAGGTCAGCCCCGGAACTCACGTCGCTTGCATGGGCACCGACACCAAGGGCAAACAGGAGGTTGATCCCCAGCTGCTGGTGGCGGCAGACGTCTTCACCGACGAGGTCGCGCAGTCGATTTCCATCGGCGAGGCGCAGCACGCAGTGGCCCAGGGCCTGATCCAGGAGTCTGACGTGGCCCAGATCGGCGCGGTGATCAACGGCACCAACCCGGGCCGCACCTCCGACGATCAGATCACCCTGTTCGACGGCACCGGCGTCGGCCTGCAGGATCTGGCCGTCGCGGCCTCGGTCGTTGAAGTTGCGGTCGAGAAGGGCATCGCCATCGAGGTCGATTTCTAAGCCCCAGCCAGAAACACATTCTGCAAATATCCGCATAGCGGAGCGGCAGGAGAGAGGTGTACCTCTCTCCTGTTTTTTCTTTGAGGGACTCCAATCATGTTTCTAGGATTGAGCCTGCTGGTGGTCGGCGTGGTGCTGTGCCTGAACGGTCTCTGGCAGATGGGCCGGATACAGGACCGGGAAATCATCCTGATCGACACAGTTGCGGCGCTGGTGTTCTTTGCCACCGTCCTGCTGATCGCGCTGGATGCACAGCAGCCGGCGGACCTGCTGGATGCAGGCATGACACTGCTGTTCGGGACCACCTATCTGTGGGTTGCCTACAACCGCACCTTTGCGTCCAGTGGCGAGGGATTGGGCTGGTTCAGCGGCTTTGTCGCGTTGACCGCGGCCCCCATGGTGCTGCGGGTCCTGGCGCAGGCAGACGGGCTGTTCGATGTGTGGCTGGCCGGATGCTGGGCCGCCTGGTCCGGGCTGTGGTTCTTGTATTTCCTGAACCTCGCGCTCAGGCGCGGCAGCCCCCAGCTGACCGCCATTGCAACGCTGCTGTGCGGGATCTTCACGGGCTGGCTGCCGGGGCTGGCGGTGCTGCACGGCTTGGGCGGGTGAACCCGCACAAAAAAGCCGGCCCAAAATGGGCCGGCTCTCTCATTTTCACTCGACGCTGGGCGCGTCAGGCATGATCCTCCTGCGGCAGCGACCCTTTACCATGGCCGCTCATGCCGCCTGAGACTTCCTCAGTGGCCTCATCCGCCAGTTCCTGCGGCAGGATCAGGTTCAGCACGATGGCAATCAGCGCCGCCGGAAGGATCCCCGAAGCGGCCAGAATGCGCAGGGTATCGGGCAGGTACTGCAGCGCGTTCGGCGAACCGGGCTTGAGGTTCATAACCTCCAGCTGCAGGCCAAAGCCGATCGACAGCGCGATGGCAAAGATCACCATGTTGCGGCGGTTCCAGACCACGTCCGAAAGCATCGAGACGCCGGCGGACACCACCATGCCGAACATCACGATCACACCGCCGCCCAGAACTTCGATCGGGATGGTTCGGATCAGCGCGCCGACTTTGGGCACCAGGCCGCAGATGATCAGGAAGATCGCACCGATGGTCACCACATGGCGGCTCATTACACCGGTCATGGCAATCAGGCCGACGTTCTGGCTGAAGGAGGTGTTGGGCAGCCCGCCGAACAGGCCGGCAATGGCCGAGCCGACACCGTCAGCATAGGTCGCGCCCTGGATCTCCTTGTCCGTCGCCTCACGCCCGGCACCGCCCTTGGTGATGCCGCTGACATCGCCCACGGTTTCCACCGCGCTGACAAAGGACATCAGGCAGAAGCCGATAACCGCGGCCGTGGTGATCTCGATCCCGTATTTGAACGGGTTCGGCAGGCCGAAGGCGGCTGCATTGCTCCAGCTTTGGCCGATGCTGTCAAAGCTGACGAGGCCAAAGAACATCGAATAGACATAGCCGACCAGGATGCCGATCAGCACCGCGGAGACCGACAGCATGCCGCGGGTGAAGAACTTGAGGCCCAGCGTCGAGAAGATCACCACCAGCGCCACCGACCAGTTCAGCAGGCTGCCGTATTCTTCTTTACCGAAGGCCTTGGCCGGCACGCCGCCTGCCGCGTATTCGATGCCAACGCGCACCAGGTACAGGCCGATCATCAGGACCACGAGGCCGGTCACCAGCGGCGGCAGCGCAAAGCGGATGCGGCCGATAATAGTGCCAAGTGCTGCGTGGAACAGCCCGCCGACCAGCACCCCGCCGAATATCGCGGGGAGCGCCTCAACCCCCTTGCCGGCAACCAGCGGGATCATGATCGGAATAAAGGCAAAGCTGGTGCCCTGCACGATCGGCAAGCGCGCGCCAACCGGGCCCATGCCGATCGACTGGAACAGTGTCGCGATGCCGGCAAACAGCATCGACATCTGGATCAGATAGCTCATGTCCGGGAAGCCCTGCGCCCCCGCATCAGAGCCAAAGCCAAAGCCCGCCGCACCTGAAATGATGATCGCGGGCGTGATGTTCGAGACGAACATCGCCAGCACATGCTGGATGCCCAGGGGCACGGCCTGCATCAGCGGCGGGGTGTAGTTGGGATCGCGCAGCTGCGCTGGCGTCCCAAGGGAAGTGTCAGCCATGAATATTCTCCTGTCGGTCATGGGGATCTCGCCGCTTCTTGTTATTGTGTGAGCGGCTTCGGGTTTTTTGGGGGTTACTCTGAAACTACCGTGTAGGGGTCCTGGAACCAGTGTTCTTCCAGGTTCGGGGTCTGTCCGATGCGGTCGACCACGATGTACTGGCCAGGTGCGCCCAGCGGGGCGAGCACCCCGTGCCAGGTGCCCCGGTGCAGGTTGATGGACTGGCCCGGCTGGCTGATGAAGGCTTTAAGCTCAACCGGCACACCGCCATCGTCATCCGCCACCACCACCAGCATCGGCACGCCGCTCACAGGCACAAAGGCCTGGCTGCCGTCGGGGTGGCGCTCCACCATGTCCACCTTGTGCGGCAGATGGCGGGCCTTGGCGTCGAACAGGCTGATGCCTGCCCGGCCGCCCTCTCCGAAATCCAGGGCTGCGCGGTCGTGATGACGCCCGCACATGCCCTGATTGATCATCTTGTCCGGCGCGCCCGCGACCTCGATCACGTCACCATAAGGCGCAAAACCCTCCGCGGTCAGGGGCACGGCGGTCAGCAGGCGATTCATGGCAGCAGATCCTGCAGCCGGAACTGCGCGATACGCTCCACCTGGCGGCAGGCCTCATCGAACTCGGTTGCCCGGTCGTTGTGGATGCGGCGGTGGAACGCCTCCATGATCGACGCCTTGTTGTGGTCGCGCACCGCAATGATGAAGGGGAAGCCGTGCTTCTCCACATATTCGGTGTTGAGCCGGGTGAAGGTCTCGCGCTCCTCGTCGGTCAGCATATCAAGGCCGGCGCTGGACTGTTCCGAGGTGCTCTCGGCGGTCAGACGGCCCGCGGCTGCCAGCTTGCCCGCCAGATCCGGGTGCGCGGTCAGCACACCAAGGCGCTCATCCTCGCTGGCGGTGCGGAAGATCCGGCACAGCGCGTTGTGGACGCCGGCCGCACAGTCATGCGCCGGACCCAGCTCCAGATCAAATGCGCGGTCGGCAATCCAGGGCGAATGCTCGAAGATCGAACCGAACTTGGCAACGAACTCCTCGCGCTCCATCCGGCTGGGGCGTTCGCTTTTCACCGGCGGATGGGTTTCTGCCCAATGCTCGGCAATGTCGATGCGGCGCGGGCACCAGACGCCGTCAAAGCCCTGGATATATTCGATAAAGCGCTTGAGACCGGCAATCTTGCCCGGCCGGCCCACCAGACGGCAGTGCAAGCCGATGGTCATCATCTTCGGCGCACCGGCCTCTCCCTCGGCATAGATCACGTCAAAGGCATCCTTCAGGTACTGGAAGAAATGCTCACCCGTGATCCAGCCCGGCGAGTTGGAAAACCGCATGTCGTTGGCTTCCAGCGTGTAGGGGATGATCAGCTGATCGCGCCCGCCGGTTTCCAGCCAATATGGCAGGTCGTCGTCGTAAGTGTCGGAGATGTAGTCGAACCCGCCTTCCTCGGCCACCAGACGCACCGTGTTGGCGCTGCAGCGTCCGGTGTACCAGCCGCGCGGGCGGGTGCCGGTCACCTCGGTGTGCAGGCGCACAGCTTCGGCAATCGCGGCGCGCTCTTCGTCCTCGGCCATGTCCTTGTGCTCGACCCATTTCAGGCCGTGGCTGGCGATTTCCCAGTCCGCGTCCTTCATCGCCTGCACCTGCTCAGGGCTGCGGGCCAGCGCGGTGGCGACGCCATAAATGGTCAGCGGAATGCCCGCGCCGGTGAACAGCCGGTGCAGCCGCCAGAACCCGGCGCGCGACCCGTATTCATAGATCGACTCCATGTTCCAATGGCGCTGGCCGGGCCATTGCGCGGCACCGGGGATGTCTGACAAAAAGGCCTCCGAGGCCGCATCCCCGTGCAGGATGCAGTTCTCGCCGCCTTCTTCATAGTTAAGGACAAATTGCACGGCAGCTTTGGCCCCATTGGGCCACTGCGGGTCAGGTGCCTCAGCACCGTACCCGCGCAAGTCACGAGGATAGCGCGTCACGACTGGTCTCCTGTCTGTTTCATTGTTTATAGAACAAAATAATCCCGTTCGGCTTTCAGTATATTTTTGAAAGAACTTTTTGACTCTTCCTTCTGTATGCAATGGGCTGATGCGCGCATACCTAGGGAAACGGAATTGAAAGGAGGCTGGCATGGCCGGATTTCTGACCACCCATGTGCTGGACACCGCCCGCGGCTGCCCGGCGGAAGGGCTGAAGATCGATCTTTACCGGATCGAAGGCAAAGAGCGCATCCACCTGCGCAGCCTGACCACCAACGACGACGGGCGCACCGATGAGCAGATCCTGCCCGCGGGCGAGTTTGCCACCGGCACTTATGAGCTGGTCTTCCACGCAGGCGGCTACCTGCGCGCCACCGGTCAGGCCCGGGCGGACCCGCTGTTCCTGGACGAGGTGCCGCTGCGTTTCGGCATGAGCGAGGCGGACAGCCACTACCACGTGCCGCTGCTGCTGTCGCCCTACGGCTATTCGACCTACCGCGGCAGCTGAGCCGCACGCCCCAAGATACCTCTCCTCCCGCTTGGCATCTGTCGGCGGTTCCCGCCTCAGGAAACTGAGGCGGGCTTTTTCATTCCGGGGGCAGCGACGCCTGGATGTGATCCACCATGAAATCCATGAACAGCCGCACCTTGGGATCCTGGTGGCGGCGGTGGACATACAGGCACGCCATCTGGATCGGGATCGGCGGCTCCTCCACCAGCACCGGCACCAGCCGGCCGGAGGCAAGATGCTCCGAAATCTCGAACACCGGCTTCAGGATGATCCCGTGCCCGTCCAGCGCCCAGCTGGTCAGCACATCGCCGTGGTCGGACTCAAACGGCCCGGTGACAGTCACACGCTTGACGCCGTCATGGCTGCGGAGCGGCCATTGGAACTCCGGTGCGCCGGGATAGCGCAGGTTCAGGCAGTCGTGGGCCTCCGTCTTCAGCTCCTCGCTGTCCTTCGGCTGGCCGCGCCGCTTGATATACTCCGGCGCCGCGCACAGCACCCGTGGGCAGTCGGCGATCTTTCGGATACGCAGGTTTGAATCCTCGGGCACGCCGAGGAAAAACGCCGCGTCCAGCCCCTCAGCCGCCAGGTCCAGCTTGCGGTCCGACAGCCGCAGCCGGATGGAGATCAGCGGATAGGCTTCCTTGAACTTCGGGACCGCCGGCGCAATCAGCCGCTGCCCCAGCCCCAGGGGCGCCGCCACATACAGCGTGCCGCGCGGGGTTTGGGTAACGCTGCTGATATCAGCCTCGGCCTCATCCACCGCTTCCAAAATTTTCACTGCCCCGCGGTAGAACAGGTTTCCCTGCTCCGTCGGGTTCAACAGCCGCGTTGTGCGCTGGAACAGACGCACGTTAAGGTGTTCTTCCAGCTGGGAAATCCGCGACGACGCCACGGCAGCCGAGATCCGCATGTCGCGCGCCGCGGCGGACATGTTGCCAAGTTCATAGACCCGGACGAAGGTGCGGATATTGTCGAGATAAGCCATGCGGGTATTCTTTGTGTTATTTTGAAACAGCTTGGACTTTTTACCCAATACATGAAAATAGCGGCATGCTCTAGGGTCCTTGCCAAAGCTTATGAGGAGAGAACAATGGAAGAGCTTGTGATCATGTGGGACTGGCTGGGCTTTGCGGTCCGCTGGCTTCACGTCATCACCGCCATTGCCTGGATCGGGTCGTCCTTCTACTTCGTCGCGCTGGACCTTGGCCTGCGGAAAGTTCCGCATCTGCCGGTCGGCGCGCATGGCGAGGAATGGCAGGTCCACGGCGGCGGTTTTTATCACATCCAGAAGTACCTGGTGGCGCCGGAGAACATGCCGGACCATCTGATCTGGTTCAAATGGGAAAGCTACGCCACCTGGCTGTCAGGCGCGGGGCTGCTGATGATCGTCTACTGGGCGGGCGGAGAGCTGTACCTGATCGACTCGACCAAGGCCGATCTCGCCCTGTGGCAGGGCATCCTGATTTCGGGCGCGTCGCTCAGCATCGGCTGGCTGGTCTATGACTTCCTGTGCAAATCGCCGCTGGGGGAAAAGCCGACCTTCCTGATGGTGCTGCTGTTCGTGCTGCTGGTCGCCATGGGCTGGGGCTACAACCAGATCTTCACCGGCCGCGCCGTGATGCTGCACCTGGGGGCCTTTACGGCTACCATCATGACTGCGAACGTCTTTTTCATCATCATGCCGAACCAGCGCATCGTGGTGAAGGACCTGCAGGAAGGCCGCACGCCGGATGCCAAATACGGCAAGATCGCCAAGCTGCGCTCGACCCACAACAACTACCTGACGCTGCCGGTTGTGTTCCTGATGCTGTCCAACCACTACCCGCTGGCCTTTGCTACCGAGTACAACTGGCTGATCGCGGCGCTGGTGTTCCTGATGGGCGTGACCATCCGCCACTACTTCAACAGCAACCACGCGGGCACCAGCAATCCGACCTGGACCTGGCCCGTGACCGCCATCCTGTTCATCGGCATCATGATCCTGAGCCAGGCGCCGCTGCAGCAGGACACCTACGAAGAGTCCGAGGCGCGGGAGCTGACCAAATCCGAGCAAGTCTTTGCCAGCAACCAGCATTTCGAGGACGTGATGAATGTGGTGCCGGGCCGCTGCGCCATGTGCCACGCGCGGGAGCCCTACTATGAAGGCATCCGCCGCGCGCCCAAGAACGTGCTGCTGGAAACCCCGGCAGATGTAGCGAAATACGCCAAGGAGATCTATCTCCAGGCCGGCGCCACCCATGCGATGCCGCCTGCCAACGTGACCTATATGGAGGAAGAGGAGCGCGCCCTGATCCGCCGCTGGTACGGCAGCGCCTCCAAGGATCTGCCCTTCACGCTGGCCGCGAACTAAGGCACCGTCACCTGCAAATTCCAATGGCCCCGCCCCCCTGGCGGGGCCATTTTCCGTCCGGCACCGGGCGTGCAGCCCCTGTGCACCCCGATGCAGCAAGAGCATGGAACCAATCAGCCCCGCCGTATGTTATACTGATATGGGGTTTGCCCAATTGTGCCGGAGACCCGGTGTCTTCCGGCCTGTTCAGCCACAGCGCCGATCCCTTTCGGGCACCCTTTTACCGGCGAATAAGCCGGGTGCTGGCCGTTTGGGACCGCGGCAACACTGCGGGGTTTGGGCGCTGAAGGAGGTAATGTGATGTTTAAGAAGACTTTCGCTATTGGATTTGCACTCTGCACCACCCTGGCCGCCTGCGGTGACACAACCGGCGAGCGGCTGGTCTATGGCGCGGGCGCTGGTGCCGCCGGCGCGGCGGTTCTGGACGGCAACGTGGCCGCGGGGGCCGCTGTCGGGGCTGCGGCGAACCTGCTTTACTGCGAGGAAAACCCCCACCGCTGCTAAGGCGGGAGTCATTTCATAACAGGCGGGCCAGCTGTGCCCGCCTTTCCTTTGACGCAGTGGCTGCTTGGCAGCCGTTACTTGCCGGGGCTGCTTGGCAGCCGTTACTTGCCGGTCTCACTGTGCCGGAAGGCCGCCAGCCCGCGTTTCACCGCATAGTCGACAAACAGGCGGATCTTGGGATCCTGCAGCTTGCGGTGCGGGTACAGGCAGCCGAAAATGGTCGGCTCCGGCGGGGTGTCCGGCAGCACTTCCACCAGCGCGCCGGAGCGCAGATGCGCGGCGACGTCAAACCGCGGCTTGTTGACGATGCCGCGCCCGTCCAGCGCCCAAGCCGTCAGCACGTCGCTGTCATCGGCATCGTATTTCCCCGAAACCTCCAGCTTGCGCGGCCCGTCCGGCGTGGACAGCGTCCAGAAATATTCCGGCGAGCGCGGGTAGCGCAGCAGCAGGCAATTGTGGCCAGTGAGCAGATCCTCCGGCACTTGCGGCGTGCCGTGGCGCTCCAGATACTCCGGAGCGGCGCAAAGAACCCGCGCGCAATCGGCGATCTTGCGCATTTTCAGGGTCGAGTCATGCGGCACCCCGATGAAAAACGCCACATCCAGCCCATCGGCCAGAATGTCGACCTTGCGGTCCGACATCCGCATGCGGATTTCGGTGGCCGGGTAATCCTCGACAAAACCCGGCACCAGCGGCGCGATGATGCGCCGGCCGACGCCCAGCGGCGCGGTCACCCGGATCACCCCGCGCGGCGCCTCAGAAAACTGCGAGACCACCGCCTCGGCGTCCTCAATCGATTCGAGCACCTTCTTGGCCTCGGTATAAAACAGCTGTCCGACCTCGGTCGGGGTGAGCGACCTCGTGGTCCGGTTGAACAGGCGGACGCCAAGGTGCTTTTCAAGCTCCTTGATCCGCTTGCTGGCCACGGCGGGAGTCAGCCGCAGGTCCCGCCCGCCTGAGGTTATGCTGCCCAGTTCGACGACTCGGGTAAACACCCGCAGGGATTCCAGATAAGACATGGTTCACAGACCTTTACAGGGCGCATCCGCCGCTTGCCCTTTACCTCGGCAGGCGGCAGACACGCCGGTTCCGGCACCTATTAGCCTAACCATTTTCAACAAGGTGTTGAAAGCCTTTCGCGATTGCGGCCGTTAACCGTGGCAGTCAGACAAGGTAAAAATGAAGCAACAGAATTAGAAGCTGTCCAGCGACTACTTGGAGGCCAGATGGAACATCAAAACGACATTCGCTTACTGCTGAACGGGCGGGAGCTTTCGGTCAAGGACGTCAAGGCCACCACCACTCTGCTGGATTTCCTGCGGCTGGAGCAGCGCCTGACCGGCACCAAGGAAGGCTGCGCCGAGGGCGACTGCGGCGCCTGCACAGTGCTTGTGGGCCGTCTGCACAATGGCGCGCTGCGCTATGAGGCGGTGAACGCCTGCATCCGCTTCCTGGCATCGCTCAACGGCTGCCACGTGGTGACGGTGGAGCATCTGTCCGGCCCCAAGGGCCGTCTGCACCCGGTGCAGCAGGCAATGGTCGAATACCACGGCAGCCAGTGCGGCTTCTGCACCCCCGGTTTCGTGATGTCGCTTTATGCGCTGTGGATGGAGAACCCGCAGCCGACCGAGACACAGGTTGAGACCGCGGTGCAGGGCAACCTCTGCCGCTGCACCGGCTATGAGCCGATTGTGAAGGCCGCGCTGGCGGTGAACCAGTACGGCACCCCGGCCAATGACTACCTGAACACCGAGCGTGAGAGCCTGACCGCCAGGCTGAAGGCGATCCAGCCGCAGGCCCGCGTTGTGACCGGCCCGGAGGACGACCGCGCCATCCTGCCGCTGGATGCGGCGGATCTGGCAGAAGTGCTGGCAGAGAACCCCAAGGCGACCATTGTTGCCGGCTCCACCGATGTGGGCCTGTGGGTCACCAAGTTCATGAAACCGATCTCTCCGGTGGTGTTTGTCGCCCACCTGGAGGAGCTGAAGGCCATCGAGCTGACGGATGAGGCGCTGACCATCGGTGCCGGCGTTACCTATACCGAGAGCGAAGCGGCGATCCGCGATGCTTTCCCGCATCTGAGCGCCTACTGGGACCGCATCGCCGGCTGGCAGGTGCGCAACATGGGCACCATCGGCGGCAACATCGCCAACGGCTCGCCCATCGGGGATACCCCGCCGGTGCTGATCTCGCTGGGGGCTGAGGTGACGCTGCAGAAGAAGGGCGGTTCGCGCACGCTGCCGCTGGAGGATTTCTTTATCGACTACGGCAAGCAGGACCGCGAGCCGGGTGACTTTGTGGCCTCGATCCGTATCCCGCTGCGCCGCGACGGCCAGATTGATGCTGCCTACAAGATCTCCAAGCGCCGGGACGAGGACATTTCCTCGGTTGCGGCTGGTGTCAGCGTCACCATCAAGGACGGCGTGATTACCGACGCGCGCATCGCATTCGGCGGCATGGCGGCAACGCCCAAGCGCGCCGCCGGTGCCGAGGCGGCGCTGGCGGGCCAGCCCTGGGGTGAGGCCGCGTTTGACGCGGCAGCGGAAGCGGTGAAGCAGGACTTCACCCCCTTGAGCGACTGGCGCGCCTCTGCGGAGTACCGCGCGCTGACGGCCAGCAACCTGCTGCGCCGCTTCTACCTGGAACATGATGCGGGAACCGCCGGTGCTGTCCGGCTGGCCGTCGCCTGAGGAGATTTTGAGATGAAAGACCATCAGACCATCAGCGGCGCCGTGCACCATGACCGCCAGCACGACAGTGCCATCAAGCATGTGACCGGCCGCGCCGAATACACCGACGATATCGCCGAACCCTATGGCACGCTGCACGCCTATCTGGGCGTGTCCACCGTGGCGCACGCCAATATCAAGGGCATTGACCTGTCTGCCGTGCGCGCCGCTCCCGGCGTGGTGGACGTGCTGACAGCCGATGATATCCCCGGCGTCAATGACATCAGCCCCACCGGCAAGCATGACGAGCCGGTCTTCCCGACGGAGAAGGTCGAATTCCACGGCCAGCCTATGTTTGCGGTGATCGCCGAAACCCGCGATGCCGCCCGCCGTGCGGCTGAGCTGGCGCAGGTCGATTACGAGGTTCTGCCGCACGCGCTGGACCCGGTCCAGGCGCAGGAAGCCGGCTATCCGATGATCACCGACCCGCTGAAGCTGGAGCGCGGCGATGTGGAGGCCGGACGCAAGGGCGCTGCACACCGCATCCAGGCCCAGATGACCGTCGGCGGCCAGGACCACATGTATCTGGAGGGGCACATCGCCTTTGCCATCCCCGGCGAAGATGAAGATGTGACCGTGCATTGCTCCACCCAGCACCCGAGCGAGGCGCAGCATATGGTGGCGCATGTTCTGGGCGTGTCGAACAACGCGGTCACCGTCAACGTGCGCCGGATGGGCGGCGGCTTTGGCGGCAAGGAAAGCCAGATGAACCTGTTCTGCGCGGTGGCTGCGATTGCCGCGAAGAAGCATAACCGCCCGGTGAAGATCCGCCCGGACCGCGATCAGGACATGACCGCCACCGGCAAGCGCCATGACTTCGTAATCGACTATGACGTGGCCTTTGACGGCGACGGCCGCATCCAGGCGGTCGAGGGCGGCTTTGCCGCGCGCTGCGGCTATTCCTCGGACCTGTCGGGGCCGGTCACCGACCGCGCGCTGTTCCATGCGGATAACGCTTATTTCTATCCGAACGTGCTGCTGAAAAGCCGCCCGATGAAGACCAACACGGTTTCGAACACCGCCTTCCGCGGCTTTGGCGGCCCGCAGGGTGTGGTCGCGGCAGAGCGGATGATCGAAGAAATCGCCTATGCACTCGGCAAGGACCCTCTGGATGTGCGCAAGGCCAACTTCTATGGCGAGGAAGGCCGCGACCTGACGCCCTACCACCAGAAGGTTGAGGACAATATCCTCGACCGGCTGATCGGGGAGCTGGAGGAAAACGCCGAGTACCGCAAGCGCCGGGAAGAGATCATCGCCTTCAACAAGGAGTCGAAGATCATCAAGAAGGGCATTGCGCTCACGCCGGTGAAATTCGGCATCTCCTTCACCGCGACCTGGTACAATCAGGCGGGCTCGCTGATCCACGTCTACAATGACGGCTCGATCCACCTGAACCACGGCGGCACCGAGATGGGGCAGGGCCTCAACACCAAGGTGGCGCAGGTTGTGGCCGATGCCTTCCAGGTGGATTTCGAGCGCATCAAGATCACCAAGACCACCACCGAGAAGGTGCCGAACACCTCTGCCACCGCGGCCTCGTCGGGTTCGGACCTCAATGGCATGGCGGCGCTGGATGCGGCGGAGCAGATCATTGCCCGGCTGACCAAATTCGCGGCTGAGAAACACGGCGTGTCCGAGGCGGAAGTCGAATTCCTGCCCAACCGCGTGCGCGTCGGCAGCGAGGTCATCCCCTTTGATACGCTGGTGAAAGAGGCCTATATGGCCCGCGTCCACCTGTCGGCGGCGGGGTTCTACAAGACGCCGGAAATCCACTGGGACCGCGCGGCGGGCAAGGGGCAGCCCTTCTTCTACTACGCCTATGGCGCGTCCTGCTCGGAAGTGTCCGTCGACACGCTGACCGGCGAATACCGGGTGGAGCGCACCGACATCCTGCATGACGTGGGCCGCTCGCTGAACCCGATCCTGGACAAGGGCCAGGTGGAGGGCGCGTTCATTCAGGGCATGGGGTGGCTGACCACCGAGGAACTGTGGTGGGACGGCGAAGGCCGCCTGCGCACCCATGCGCCCTCGACCTACAAGATCCCGCTGGCGTCTGACCGGCCGCGCATCTTCAACACGCAGCTGGCCGAATGGTCGGTGAACAAGAAGCGCACCATCAAACGGTCCAAGGCCGTGGGCGAGCCGCCCTTCATGCTGGGCATCTCGGTGTTCGAGGCGCTGTCGATGGCGGTTGCAAGCACCGCGAACTACAAGGTCTGCCCGCGCCTGGATGCACCGGCCACGCCGGAGCGCGTGCTGATGGCGATCGAAACCCTCAAGGGGCAGGGCTGAGCCATGACCCGCCGCCTCTCCCTCCAGGACTTTCTGGCCAGCCACACACATGTGGTGCAGGTCGCGCTGACCCGCGTTCGCGGTTCCTCCCCGCGCGAAACCGGGACCTGCATGTTTGTGGCGGCAGAAGGCCTGTGGGGGACCATTGGCGGCGGCCAGCTGGAATACATCGCCATCGACCACGCCCGGCGGATGCTGAAGCAGGATGTGATCAGCGACACGCTGGATGTGCCGCTGGGGCCGGAGATCGGCCAGTGCTGCGGCGGGCGGGTGGAGATGTCGCTGGCGCAGATGCGCCAGGCCGACCGCGACGCCGCCCTGGCCCGCCAGCAGGCCGAGGAACAGGCGCTGCCGCATGTCTATGTGATGGGGGCGGGCCACGTGGGCCGCGCCCTGGCGGATCTGTTCCAGCATATGCCGGTGCGCTGCATTCTGATTGACCAGCGCGCCGAAGAATTAGCCTTATGCAACGCGGATGTGGAAATCCGCCAAAGTGCAATTCCCGAGATCGATATCGCCGCCGCGCCTGCGGGCAGCGCGTTCATCGTTCTCACCCATGATCATGCGCTCGACTTCCTGCTTGCCTCCGCTGCCCTGCAGCGCGGCGATGCTGGATACGTGGGCCTGATCGGATCGGCCACCAAGCGGGAGAAATTCCGCCGCTGGTGCCGGGACCATTGCGACGGTCTGGGAACCGACCGTCTCATCTGCCCCATCGGGGCAGGCGGCAGCCGCGACAAGCGGCCCAGCGTCATCGCGGCCTTCGTGGCGGCGGAAGTGATCGCTGATTTGACCTCTGAAACTGCCGCGTCCGCTCCATCACGGAGCACAGACCTGCCTGAAACGGGCAAGCAACCGGACGCAGAGGGAGACACGGCTGGAGCAATCAGCCGGTAAGGACTGCGTCCTCTGATAGGAGGAGGCCGCCATGACCACAGGGCGGAGCTATACGTACAAACTGTTCGCGCGGAATGACTTCAGTGCATTCTGGGCGCTGTTCACCGACAACCTGATCAACCTGATCGTGCTTTCAGGCATCTGTCAGTTTGTGTTCAACATGCCCGCGGACATCGTGTTCGGCCGCATCGTGCCCGGCGCCGCAGTGGCGATCCTGGCCGGTATCGCGGTTTACACCTGGCTGGCCAAACACACCGCCGAGAAAGAAGGGCGCGACGTGACCGCGCTGCCCTATGGCATCTCGACCCCGGTTATGTTCGTCTATCTGTTCGGGGTGATCGGGCCGATCTACTGGTCCACCAATGACGCCATGCTGGCCTGGCAGGTGGGCATCGGCGCGGGCTTCATGGGCGGTATCGTCGCCGCGATGGGCGCCATCGTCGGCCCCTGGCTCAAGCGGGTGACCCCGCGCGCCGGTATGCTGGGCACCTTGTGCGGTATTGCGCTGGTGTTCATCGGCACCGTACCGCTGGCGACGATCTTTGAAAACCCCTTCATAGGCTTTGCCTCGATGATCATCATCCTGTGGGGCCTGGTCGGCCGCCACCGGCTGCCGTTCAACATTCCCGCCGGTCTGCTGGCGCTGATCGTCGGTACCGTTGTGGCGCTTGGCATGGGCGAGGCTTCGGTGTCGCTTGACGGTGTGGGTGTCTATCTGCCGGTCCCCTATTTCGGTGACCTGATTGCAGGTATCCAGCATCTGTTCGCCAACCCGGAGCTGTTCCTTGTCCTGGTGCCGGTGCAGATCTACAACTTCATTGAAACCATGAACAACGTCGAAAGCGCCGAAGCGGCTGGCGACCACTATCCGGTGGGCCTGTGCCAGGTGACCGATGGTGTCGGCACCATGATCGGTGCGGTCTTCGGCTCGCCGTTCCCGACCACCGCCTATATCGGCCACCCGGCCTACAAGCGGATGGGCGCGCGCTCGGGCTATATCATCGGTGTTGGCCTGGTGATCCCCTTTGCCGCCTTCTTTGGCCTGCTGGCGTTCCTCAATAACCTGATCCCCGTGGCCGCTGCCGCGCCGGTGCTGGTGTTCGTGGCGCTGAGCCTGGTGACCAATACCGCGCATTCGGTGAAGACCGACCACATCGCCGCGGTGACAATCGCGATGATGCCGCATGTCTCTGCCTTCCTGGTGATCAAATGGGGCGCACTGGCTGGCGCATTGGGTGCACTGGGTGCCACCGGCATGGCGCAGCTGGGCGATCCGGAGCTGACCGCGGCGCTGCTGCAGCAGGGCGCGCATTACGAAGGCCATCTGGCGCTCAGCCAGGGTGCCATCCTGACCGGCCTGATCTGGGGCGCCATCGTGGCCAGCGTGATCGACGGCGACTTCCGCAACGCGGGCGGCTTTGCCCTGGCGGCGGCGGTGATGTCGCTGGTCGGCGTGATCCACTCTGCCAGCCTGCATTGGCCGGAGTTCAACGGCATCGCCCTGGGCTACCTGATCGCGGCCGGCTTCCTGTTCATCTACCCGATCTTCCACAAGGCGGATGAGCATGAGGAAGAGCCGGAGGACGGTGTGAAACCCCATGTGCCGCACCTGCCGGCGGGCGAATAATCCCAAGTGAAGAGGGGCAGGGGGCCGCGCGTCCCCTGCCTGCGAACCAAGGACATCAAAGACATGACATCGAAACAGACGCTGCTGCGCGGGCGGGTGCTTTCCTTCACCGCCGAGCCGCAAGGCCCCGAGGACACCAGCGCCTATGAGTTCATCGAGGACGGCGCGCTGCTGGTCGCGGACGGCATGATCCTGGCCAAGGGCAGCTATGGCGACCTCGCCCAGCAGGCGGCAGGCGCCGAGGTGATCGACCACCGCCCGAACATCCTGATGGCCGGCTTCATCGACACCCACCTGCATTTCCCGCAGGTGCAGGTGATCGCCTCCTGGGGATCGCAGCTCTTGGAATGGCTGAACAACTATACTTTCCCCGAGGAGGTCCGTTTCGCCGACGCAGGCCACAGTGCCGAGATGGCCGGGCATTTCTTCGACCTGCTGACCGAGCATGGCACCACCACCGCCGTCGCCTATTGCTCGGTCCACAAAACCTCCGCCGAGGCCTATTTCAGCGAGGCCGCCCGCCGCAACATGCGGATGATCGGCGGCAAAGTGCTGATGGACCGCAACGCGCCTGAAGGCCTGCTGGACACGCCGGTCAGCGGTTACGACGACACCAAGGAGCTGATTGCGAAATACCACGGCAAGGGCCGCGGCATGTATGCAATCACCCCCCGCTTTGCCATCACCTCCACCCCCGGTCAGATGGAAATGGCCGGCGCGCTGGTGAAAGAGCACCCGGACTGCTACGTACAGACCCACCTGTCGGAAAACCATGACGAGATCGCCTTTACCGCCGAGCTCTACCCGCAGACGCGCGACTATCTGGATGTCTACCAGTCCTATGGGCTGCTGACCGAAAAGATGCTGCTCGGCCACTCGATCCACCTGCAGCCGCGCGAGATTGATGCGCTGGCGGAGACCCAGGCCAAGCCGGTGTTCTGCCCGACCTCCAACCTGTTCCTGGGCAGCGGGTTGTTTGACGACGCCGGCCTGCGCAGCCGCAGCATCACCAATGCGATTGCCACCGACATCGGGGCCGGCACCAGCTATTCCATGCTGCAGACCCTGAACGAGGGCTACAAGGTGCTGCAGCTGCAGAACCAGAAGCTGCACCCGCTGCGCGCCTTCCACTGGATCACCCGCGGCAATGCGGTGGCGCTGGGGCTGGAGGACAAGATCGGCACGCTGGAAGCAGGCACTGAGGCCGATATCGTGGTGCTCGATTCCCGCGCCACGCCGGCGATGGACCTGCGGATGCAGCGGGCCGAGACCCTGTCGGAAGAGCTGTTTATCCTGCAGACCCTCGGCGACGACCGCTCCATCGCGCAGACCTATGCGGCTGGCAAGCCGATGAAGACGGCGCCATAAAGACGGCGCCCTCAAAAACCGCCGCGCCGGGCTGGGTTTCCTGGCTGCGGCGGATCCCGGTGCCGCGGCGGGCTAGAATGCGAATTTCACTTCGGCCCGCAGGCCCGGTTTTGCATCGGACAGGTGCAGCCCGGCCCCGTGCAGGCTGGCAATCGCCGCCACCAGGCTCAGGCCCAGGCCGCTGCCCGGCGTGGTCCGGCTCCGCTCCAGCCGGTAGAGGCGGCGCAGCACCTTCTGGCGCTCCGCCTCCGGGATGCCGGGGCCGTGATCGCGCACGCACAGCACCGCCGCCGCCCCGTCCCGGCGCAGCGACAGGCTGATGGCGGTGCCTTCGGGGGTATGCCGCAGCGCATTTTCAATGAGGTTGGCCAGCAGCTGGCCGAGCAAGGCGCGGTCGCCTGTGACGGTGACCGGCGCATCCGGCAGGCTGAGACTGAGAGTCCGGTTCTGCTCCTCTGCCGCCGGCCCATAGATCTCGGCAAAGGTGGCGGCAACTTCGCACAGATCCACCGCCTCGAACCGTGACCTCGGCGTGCCGTCCTCCAGCTGGGCGATCTGCAGCAGCGCCTGGAAGGTGCTGGTGATGCCGCGGGTCTCCTCCAGCGCCTTGTCCGCCAGCACCTGAGCCTCTTGCGGCAGGTCCGGCACCTCCTGCAGGCGGGCGAGCTGCACCGCCACCCGCTGGATCGGGGTTTTCAGGTCATGCGCGATGTCCGCCGAGACCTGCCGCAGCGCCTCGGTCGCCTGCTGCTGCGCCTGCGCCATGCGGTTCACGCTGCGGCCGATGCGGCTGATATCGCCGTGCGTCTGCCCGCTCTCCGGCACCCGCGCGCCAAGGTCGCCGGAAGTGAGCGCCGACAGCGTGCGCTCAATCCCCCGCAAGGAACGGGCCGACCGGCGCGCCAGCAGCACCCCGCCCAGCATCGCCAGGGCCGTCGCGGGCAGCAGGCTGAACAGGAACACCCACAGGAACGTCTGGCGCAGGTCGTCCAGCGGTTTGGCGCTTTGCGCCACGGTCAGCAGGCCGCCGTGGATGTATTCGCTGAGCGAGATGAAGCGGCCGGAAATCTCCACCGGTTCCGGCCCCAGCGCCACCACCCGGAACCCCTCCTGCTGCTGCATGATCGCCGCATTGCCCGCCACCACCCGCCCGCCGGGGCGGCGGTAGCTGAGCAGGCGGCGCTGCGGGTCGGTCTCGCGGGTTTCGGCATTGACCAGCGCCGCCAGCGCCGCGGCGGAGGGTGTGGCGCGAAAGCCTGCCATGTCCTGGGTCAGGCTCTGCTCGATCGCCTGCCGCTGGGCGCCGTGGGCCACGTAATAGGTGATCCCGAGGCTGATCGAACTGGCAGCAA
This sequence comes from Leisingera sp., assembly GCF_982940295.1. NCBI lineage: Bacteria > Pseudomonadati > Pseudomonadota > Alphaproteobacteria > Rhodobacterales > Roseobacteraceae > Leisingera > Leisingera sp. The sequence continues at coordinate 32,827 of NZ_CEYXRG010000025.1, read as the reverse complement.
CAAACAGCAGCGACAGCCACAGCGACTGCCGCATCGGCGAGGAGCGCAGCAGCACCCGCGCCCGGCGGAGGAGGTCAGCCGGCAATCCGGTACCCCGCGCCGCGCACGGTTTCGATCAGTTCGCTGTCAAAGGGCTTGTCGACCTTGGCGCGCAGGCGGGAGATATGGGTCTCCACCACATTGGTCTGCGGGTCAAAGCTGATGTCCCAGACCGCCTCCAGCAGCATGGTGCGGGTCTGCACCCGGCCTTTGCGGCGCAACAGATGCTCCAGCAGGCGGAATTCACGCGGCAGCAGCTCGATCTCCTGGTCCGCGCGGATCACCTTGCGGCGGATCAGATCCATCTCCAGATCGCCCGCCCGCAGCACCGTCTCCTGCTCCTGCAGGCCCGGGCGGCGGGCCAGAGCGGCGACGCGGGCGGCCAGCTCGCCAAAGGCAAAGGGCTTGACCAGGTAGTCATCCGCCCCGGCCTCCAGCCCCTCGATCCGGTCATTCACGCCGCTCAGCGCCGTCAGCATAATGGCGGGCGTGCGCACGCCGGCGCCACGCAGGGTCTTGATCAGGCTCAGCCCGTCCAGGCCGGGCAGCATCCTGTCGATGATCAGCACGTCATAATCCGCCGCCGTGGCCTGCAGCAGGCCCTCGCGCCCGTCGGTGACGAGATCGGCGGTATGCCCTTCCTCGCGCAGCCCGGCCTGCACATAGGGGCCGGTGGTAGCGTCATCTTCGATCACCAGGATTTTCAAAGCCTTCTCCCGTGTTTCAACCGTGCCGCTAATACTCCCGAACGCGGCTCTGCGCACATTACAGATCTGTATAGAAGGCGTCAGGCGGTTGAAATCCAAGCCTTCCATCTGGCTTGCATCACTTCAACGCAAGGAGACGAAGATGTCCAATCCTGCTACCGCCCCCAAGAGATTTGCCTTTGGCCTGACCGCAGCCGCCTCGGCTGCCGCGATGCTTGCGCTGGACCCGGCCCCTGCGCTTGCGGTGCCTGCCGGCGGCTATGCCGATCTGGTCGAGACCGTCGCGCCCGCCGTCGTCTATGTCGAGGTCACCGGCAAGGCGCAGCCCGTGTCCGACCGGCAGGCGATGCCGAACGACCAGTTCATGGAAGACTTCATGCGCCGCTTCGGCGGCCGCCTGCCGCAGCAGCCGGAAAGCCGCCCGATGAAGGGCGCCGGCTCCGGCTTTGTGATTGCCGAAGAGGGGCTGATTGTCACCAACAACCACGTGATCGATAACGCCCAGACGGTGACCGTTACCCTGGCCGATGGCAGCGTGCATGACGCCACCGTCGTCGGCACCGACCCGCTGACCGATATCGCCTTGCTTAAGGTGGACGCGGACACGCCGCTGCCGGTGGTGGAGTTCGGCTCCTCCGAAGAGCTGCGGGTCGGTGATGAGGTGCTTGCCATGGGCAGCCCGTTCGGCCTGTCGGGCACGGTGACCTCGGGCATCGTTTCAGCCACCTCGCGCAACATCAACTCCGGGCCGTTTGACGACTTCATCCAGACCGATGCGGCGATCAACCGGGGCAACTCCGGCGGGCCGTTGTTCAATGCCGAAGGCGAGGTCGTGGGGGTCAACACCGCGATCTATTCGCCCGGCGGCGGCTCGGTCGGGATCGGCTTTGCGGTGCCCTCGGACATGGTGCAGAAGATCGTTGCCGACCTGGAAGATGACGGCGAGATCACCCGCGGCTGGCTGGGTGTGCAGATCAAGCCTCTGTCGGAGGACGCCGCCAATGTGCTGGGCCGCGAAGCTGGCAAGGGCGTGGTGATCGAAGGCGTGGAGGCGGACAGCCCGGCGGCCAAGGCGGGTCTGAAACCCGGGGATGTGGTACTTCGCTTTGGCGGTGCCGAGGTTGATGAGCTGCGCGACCTGACCGCTGCGGTTGCGATGAACGCCCCGGGTGAGGCCGCGCAGATCGAGGTGCTGCGCCAAGGCAAGGAGCTCACGCTGGACGTGACCCTGGGCGACCGCTCCGGCCAGGACGCCTGATCTGAACGCTTGCCGTCGCACGCCCTTCACTCCTGCCGGGAAACCGGCGGGAGTGACCGCATTTGATGCACGGGGCGGCCGCCTGGCACTGCCGTTCCGGCACGATCCCATATTTACCATAATGTTGATTACACAGATCAGCCACGCCCGCGGGGCAGCGTACGAATACGCGGTGTGCCCCGCCCCCATCAATAATTGACAAAATTTGTAAATTATCTTACCCGGCCCGCTCGAAGGAGTTCCGGATGTTTTTTGACCTCGAAAATTTGCGCGCTTTTGGCCCTCGGGTTTGCCTTTCGGCGGCGGACGGAACCCGCCTGTCCTATGCCGCCTTGGCCGATGCCGCCGCACAGTTTGCCGCCCTGCTGCCGCAGGACCGGCGGCTGATCGCGGTCGAGGCTGCACCAGATCCCGAGGCCATCACCGCCTATCTTGGCGCCCTCGCTGCGGGCCATGCGGTGATGCCGCTGCCCGAGGGCGACGAGGCGACGGCTGTCCGGCTGGAGGAACGCTTCCGCCCCGCCGCCAGTTTCCGCCGCATTGGCGGCAGCTGGCAGCTGCTGGGCCATGCGCATGAACCAGCCGCCATCCATCCGGAGCTGGCGCTGCTCCTGCAAACCTCCGGCAGCACCGGCCATGGCCGCGGCGTGCGGCTGTCCGGCACCGCCGTGGATGCCAATGCCCGCGCCATCGCGGAATACCTCCAGATCCAGCCCAAAGACCGTGCCGCGCTGATCCTGCCGCTGCATTATTCCTACGGTCTCTCAGTGCTGCACTCGCATCTGGCGGCCGGCGCCAGCCTCTGGCTCGCCCCTGGCTCGGTGCTGGACGCCGGTTTTTCCGATGCGCTGGAGGCCTCGGGCGCCACCAGCCTGGCCGGCGTGCCGCATCACTTCCGCCTGCTGGAGAGCGCGGGCCTGTCTCATGCCTTGCCGGAAAGCATCAAGACCCTGACAGTCGCGGGCGGTGCCATGGAGCCGGACCAGGTCCGCGCCTGGGCCAGCCGGATGCAGGCGCGTGCCGGGCGGTTCTTTGTCATGTACGGCCAGACAGAGGCCACCGCCCGGATCAGCTATCTGCCACCGGAGCTGGCTCTGGATAATCCGGGCGCCGCGGGCCGTGCGATCCCCGGCGGAAACTTGTTCCTGCGCGATGCCGGCGGCACGGAAATCACCGCGCCCGAGGGCGAAGGCGAGCTGATCTACCAGGGTCCGAACGTGATGATGGGCTATGCCGAAGACCACTCCGATCTTGCCAAGGGTCCGGAACTCAGCGAGCTGGCCACCGGCGACCTGGCCCGGCGCGATGCAAACGGTCTCTATCACATCACCGGGCGGCTTTCGCGCATGTCCAAGGTTGCCGGCCTGCGCATCGGCCATGACGCCATCGAGCGCGCGCTGGCCGCCCAAGGGTATGAAGCTGCGGTCTGGGGCGATGACACCCGCATCTCCATTGCTATCTGCGGGGCGGAGGATGGCATAGCCGCGCTGGCCGCCAAGCTGACCGGCGTCGGCCAGCAGCATTTCACGGTGATCCCGCGTAGGTCCCTGCCCCGGCGCGCCAATGGCAAGATCGACTATCCGGCGCTCAAGGCGCAATCCGCCAAACCCAAGCCCGCCAAGGGAGTGCTCGCTGCCTATCAGGCCGCCTTTGCGCCGCAGACCGTGGGCCGCAATGACAGTTTCGCCTCGCTCGGCGGCGACTCCTTGCGCCATGTGGAGCTGTCGCTGGCGCTCGACGAGGCCCTGGGCGGCGCCCCCGCCGGCTGGGAAGAGATGCAGATCAAGGATCTGGAACAGGCCACCCCGGCACCCGCCGCCAGCCTGCCCTTTGACCTGGTGGCCCGGGTGGTTGCCATCCTAGCGGTGGTGGTCGCGCATCAGACCTTCTGGCCGGTCTACGGCGGTGCCGCGGCGATGGTGATCCTGATGGGGATGAGCGTTGCCGGCTTCCGCTGGCAGGCATTGAAATCCGGCGACATGCGCAGTTTCTTCAAACCCGTGGCCGCGGTGCTCATCCCCTATTACCTGATCCTGGCGGGATACGCAGTGGCCTGGGAGCAGGTGCCCTGGGCCTCGGTCTTCCTGGCGGGCAACTTTGCCCTGACCACGCCCGAAACCCATCTGATGCTGCCGTATCTTTACTGGTTCATCGAGGCCTATCTGCAGATGACCCTGCTGGTGGCGCTGCCCTTTGCGCTGCCGCCGGTGCGGCGCTGGCTGGTGCGCCAGGGCGCCTTCCGCGCGGGCCTGTGCTTACTGGCGTTTGCCGTTGCCGTCCGCCTGATCGCACCGGAAGTCTGGCAGATCGGCGGGCGGGGGCAGTTCACCGTGCCTTGGGTGTTCTACCTCTTTGCCCTCGGCTGGTGCATCACTGCGGCAAGCACGCTGGGACAGCGGCTGCTGGTGCTGGCGGCGGCCTGCGTGATCATGCCCGCAGCGGCCTATCTGGGCGGCAACTGGTATGGCGGCTGGATCAAATACATGTGGCTCCTGGTGCTGATCGCCGGGCTGCTGTTCATCACCCGCCTGCCGGTGCCGCGGCTTGCCGCCCGCCCGCTGATGCGGCTGGCGCAGGCGGCCTTCCCGATCTACCTGCTGCACCGGTTTGTGCCGGAGCTGCTGATGCCGATGATCGGGCTGGAGGGCCGCAGCCCGCTGAACGATGCGCTGGCGATCTTTGGCGGCATCGCCCTGGGCCTCGCTGCAGCTGCCCTGCAGCGCCAGCTGGTGCAGGCCTGGTCCAGCGCCCGCTCGCGCCGTCAAATGGCAATGGCGCAGGCCTAGGCCAGCGCCGCCACCGCCCGGCCGATCCGGGCCAGCGCCTCGCGCAGCTCCGCTTCGGAGGTCGCGTAGGAAATCCGGAAATAGGGCGAAATGCCAAAGGCGCGGCCCGGAACCACCGCCACATGGTGCTGGTCCAGCAGATAAGCGCAGAAATCCGCGTCCGTCTCCAGCACCCTGCCCTCCGGCGTGTGCTTGCCCAAGAGCCCTGCGCAACTGGCAAAGGTATAGAACGCGCCCTCCGGCACCGGGCAGCTGATGCCTTCCATGCCATTGAGCGCCTCCACCACCAGATCGCGCCGCGCCTGAAAACTGGCCCGCCGCTCTGCCAGCACCTCCTGCGGTCCGTTCAGCGCCGCCGCCGCGGCTGCCTGCGAAATCGACGAGGGATGCGAGGTCGACTGCGACTGCACTACCTTCATCGCGTCGATCAGCGCCTTCGGCCCGCCCGCATAGCCCAGCCGCCAGCCGGTCATCGCATAGGCCTTGGAGACGCCATTGACGGTCAGCACCCGCTCCTTCAGCCGTGGCTCCACTTGCGCGGGTGTTGCGAATTCGAACCCGCCATAAGTTATGTGTTCATACATGTCATCGGCCATCAGCCAGACGTCCGGGTATCGCAGCAGCACCTCCAGCAGCGGACGGTAGTCCTCCGCGCTGTAACCCGCCCCGGCGGGGTTTGAAGGTGAATTCAGCAGCAGCCAGCGGGTGCGCGGGCTGATCGCTGCCTCCAGCTTCTCCGCCGTCAGCCGGAAGCCAGTGTCATCCCCGCAGGGCACCAGCACCGGCTCGCCGCCGGCAATGCGGATGATGTCGGAATAGGAGGTCCAATAGGGCGTGGGCACAATCACCTCATCGCCGGGGTTGAGGCTGGCCATGAAAGCATCAAACAGGATCTCTTTGGCCCCGGTGCCCGCAATGATTTCATCCAGCGCGTAGTCCAGCCCGTTGTCGCGCTGGAACTTCGCCTGGGTTGCCTGCCGCAGCGCCAGCGTGCCGCCGAGCGGGGTGTATTTCGTCTCCCCCGCCCGCATCGCCGCGGCGGCGGCCTCCTTGATGTGATCCGGTGTGCCGAAGTCCGGCTCTCCCGCGCCCAGGATGATCACCGGCGCGCCCTGCCGCTTCATCTCTGCCGCCTTGGCGCCGATGGTCAGGATTTCGGATACTTCGAGCGGGTCAAGACGGCTGGCGCGGCGGAATTGGGCCATGGCAAAGGCTCCCTGCTGGTTTGCTTCGCCAGCTAGCATGGAGCGAATGCCGTTCTCCGGAAAACCAGCCCTTTGCGACCCGACCTATTCCGGTTTGGCATCTATCGCCGAGGGCGGCGCCCGTCCGCGGGCGGAAGCGAAGCGCCCGCCGCCGTTTTGCCGGAGGCAAACCTTCGGTTTGACGGGGCGGACGGGCGCTGCCCGGCCTGTCGGCCGGGCGAAACACTTCAATCCGGCCTTGTCCGCAATTGCTTGCGCATCCAGGCTTCCAGCTTCTGCACCGCCTCCGGCACCACCCCGTGCGGGCGCACCAGGTAATAGCGCTTGCGCGACTCCAGCGCGGGCCCCGGTATGCGCAGCAGAACCCCTGCCGCAATCTCCCGCGCCACCATGTCATAGGGAACGATTGCCGCCCCCAGCCCCGCCGCCGCCGCCGCAATCACCATTGAGTGCTGGTCGAAATAGCGCCCGTCCTGCCGCGGCGCGCCGGCCAGCCCGGCCCGCTCGAACCATTCCGCCCAGGACCCCGCCCGGCTCTCCAGATGCAACAGCGGAGCCTGTGCCAGATTGGCGGCCAGCTCAAGCTGATGGGCGGCATAGAAGCCGGGCGCGCAGACCGGCACCATCTCCTCGCCGAACAGCGGCGCCATATGGGTGCCGGGCCAGTTGTCCAGCCCGTAATGCACCGCCAGGTCGAAGTTTTCCCGGGCAAAATCAAACGGCTCCAGCCGGGTGGAGAAGCTCAGCTCCACCTCCGGATGGCGCTGAAAGAAATCCGGCAGCCGCGGGATCAGCCACAGGTTGGCGAAGGCCGGCAGCACCGCAATCCGCAGGGCCGAGCGCCCGGCCCCGGCGGCGGCGGCCTTTTGCAAGGTTGCGCGCAGCCCCGCCAGATCCAGCTCCAGATCCGCCGCCAGCCCCTGCCCCGCAGGCGTCAGCACCACGCCGCGCCCGGCCCGCTGGAACAGGTCGAAGCCAAGGTCCGCCTCCAGCTCCTTCACCTTCTTGCTGACGGCGCTTTGGGTCAGCCCCAGCTCCTCGCCCGCAGCGGTGAAACTCTGGTGCCGTGCAGCGCTCTCGAAGCAGCGCAGATGTGTCAGGCTCGGCAGGCGCATCTCAATTCTCCTTCAGCTGCGACAACAGCCATTCGCGGAACTTGATCAGCGGATACTCCTCCGCCTGATCCGCAGGCCAGACCAGGAAATACTCGCCCAGGCTCACCGCCGCGCCCTCCATCGCCAGCGCCAGCCGCCCTTGCGCGATCTCGTTCTCCGCCAGGAAATCCGGCAGCAAGGCCACCCCCAGCCCATGCACCGCCCCCTGTGTCATGGCGGAAGACTGGTCAAACAGCATCCCCCGCAGTTTCGCAGCCGGCACATCATGCAAATGAAACCACTGCTCCCAGCAGTCGGGATGGGTTTCCAGGTGCAGCAGCGGAAACTTCAGCAGCTCCGCCGGGCGGGAAACCGGCCCGTCCATCAGCCCCGGCGCGCAGACCGGCAGCACATGTTTCGGCATCAGGGGCAGATACTCCACCCCCGGCCAGTCCCGCGTGCCGTAGTGGATCGCCGCCTGCGCCGTCCCCGCGTCAAAGCTGAACGGCAGATTGTGGGTGCGCAGGTTCACCGTGATCCCGGGATGCGCCGCGGCAAACTCCCTCAGCCGCGGCGCCAGCCAATGCAGGCCAAAGGACGGCAGGATCGACAGGGTGAAACTGCCGCCGTCCGGATTGGCCCTGAGCTTGACCGAGGCCTGCGCAAGCCGGGTCAGGATCGCACGCGCCTCCTTGGCAAAGCCGGTCCCCGCCGGCGTCAACTGCATCCGCATCTGGTCGCGAGCAATCAGATCCACCCCCATCTGCTCCTCCAGCTGCTTCAGCTGGCGGCTGATGGCGCTTTGCGTCAGCGACAGATCCTCCGCCGCCGCAGAGGCGCTGCCGAGCCGGTCCACCGCCTCCAGCGCCAGCAGAGAGGGGATTGAGGGCAGGAAACGGCGCGGCGCAATCATATGATCTTAACTCATGGGTGCAGGATTTACTTTCATTAGCAATCCGGCCCGCAAGGTGCAATTTCTTTATCAGACCTATGCCCGGCGGGACATTCCGGGAGATCACCCTAAAGTTTTCCTCATGCCCCGCCCTCGCACCGAAAGGACGCTCAAATGCCCCATTCCGACATCCTCGCCGCTGCCGGCCTGACCCAAGCCGAGCTGAACGGCGGCAGCCTGACCGTCACCACGCCGGTGGACGGCAGCGAAATTGCCCGGCTCAAGACCCACAGCACCGCCGAGGCCGAAGCGCAGATCGCCGCCGCCAAACAGGCCTTCAAATCCTGGCGCCTGGTCCCCGCCCCCCGCCGCGGCGAGCTGGTGCGCCTGCTGGGCGACGAGCTGCGCAAGGAAAAGGAAAACCTGGGCCGTCTCGTCACCCTGGAATGCGGCAAGATCTACCAGGAGGGGCTTGGCGAAGTGCAGGAGATGATTGACATCTGCGACTTTGCGGTGGGCCTGTCGCGCCAGCTTTACGGCCTCACCATCGCCTCGGAACGCCCCGGCCACGCGATGCGCGAAACCTGGCACCCGATGGGCACCTGCGGCATCATCACCGCCTTCAACTTCCCGGTCGCGCCCTGGTGCTGGAACGCGGCGCTGGCGCTGGTCTGCGGCGATCCGGTGATCTGGAAGCCGTCGGAGAAGACCCCGCTCACCGCACTTGCCGTGCAGAAAATCTGCGAGCGCGCCATGGCGGCCTTTGGCGGGGACGCGCCTGAGGGCCTGATCCAGGTGCTGATCGGCGAGCGTGATCTGGGCGAGGCGCTGACCGCCTCCAAGGACGTTGCCATCATCTCCGCCACCGGCTCGGTGCCGATGGGCAAGGCGGTTGCGGCCGATATGTCCAAACGCCTGGGCCGCACCATTCTGGAGCTTGGCGGCAACAACGCGATGATCGTCGCGCCGTCGGCCGATCTGGAAATGGCCCTGCGCGCCATCGTGTTCTCCGCCGTCGGCACCGCCGGCCAGCGCTGCACCTCCCTGCGCCGCCTGATCGTGCATGAAGACATCTATGACCGGCTGATCCCGCGCCTGATCAAAGCTTATGAGGGCCTGCCCATCGGCGACCCGCTGGCCGACGGCACCCTGGTCGGCCCGCTGATCGACCGCCAAGCCATGGACGCGATGCTGCGGGCGCTGGAGCGCGCCCAGGACGAAGGCGGCACCGTGCACGGCGGCGGCCGCGCATTGACGGACAGCTTCGCCAACGCGGCCTATGTGCATCCCGCCATCGTTGAGATGCCCGCCCAAACGAAGATCATGCACACCGAAACCTTCGCCCCGATCCTCTATGTGGTGAAATACGCTGACCTGGATCAAGCCATTGAAATGCAGAACGAAGTGCCGCAAGGCTTGTCTTCCTGCATCTTCTCCACCGACGTGCGCGAAACCGAATATTTCCTCTCGGCAGCGGGCTCCGACTGCGGTATTGCCAACGTGAACATCGGCCCCTCCGGCGCTGAAATCGGCGGCGCTTTCGGGGGCGAGAAGGAGACGGGCGGCGGCCGCGAAAGCGGCTCCGACGCCTGGAAAGGGTACATGCGCCGGCAGACCAACACCGTGAACTACTCACGCGAGCTGCCGCTTGCTCAGGGGATCAAGTTTGACATCTGATCTGGCGTCCAGCCTCTGGCACCAAACCTGCCAGGAAAACCCCGCCTTCCCGGAATTTTCCGGGGAGGCAGCGGCCGATCTGGTTGTGATCGGCGGCGGCTACACCGGCTGCGCGGCAGCTTTGAAAGCCGCAGAATTCGGCGCCTCGGTCCGCCTGATCGAGGCAGACGTGATCGGCTGCGGCGGCTCCGGCCGCAACGTGGGTCTGGCCAACGCGGGCCTTTGGCTGCCGCCCGAGGACATCAACGCCGCGCTGGGGCCGGAGACCGGCAGCCGCCTCTCCTCCCTGCTGGCGGGCGCCCCCGGGTTGGTGTTCTCGCTGATCGAAAAACACGCCATCCACTGCGAGCCGGAGCGCAGCGGCACCCTGCATTGCGCCCATGCGCCCGGCGGCCTGAAAGACCTGCAGCGCCGCCACGCCCAGCTCACCGCCATCGGCGCGCCGGTGGAGCTGCTCTCCCGCGAGGAAGCCATTCAGCGCACCGGCTCCGAAGCCGTGCACGGCGCCCTGTTCGATCCGCGCGCCGGGACCATCCAGCCGCTGGCCTATGTGCGCGGCCTCGCCCGTGCGGCAGCGGCAGCCGGTGCGCAGCTGCACAGCGGCACGCCTGCCACCAGCATCGCCCGCAATGGCAGCGGCTGGCAGGTCACCACCCCCAAGGGCAGCCTGCGCGCGAAACACCTGATCATGGCGACCAACGCCTATGCCCGCGAAATCACCGGCTATGACGCGCCGCAAGTGATCCCGGTGCATTATTTCCAGGCCGCCACCGATCCGCTGCCCGCACCCCTTCTGGAGAAGATCCTGCCGGGCAAGGAAGGCTGCTGGGACACCGCGCTGGTCATGTCGTCGTGGCGGCTGGATCAGGCCGGGCGGCTGATAATCGGCGGCATGGGTGCCCTCAACCACCTCGGCAGCGCCCTGCACCGCAGCTGGCTGCCCCGCAAGCTGGCCGCGCTATACCCCGAATTGAAGGATGCGAGGCTCCACAGCCACTGGCACGGCCGCATCGCCATGACCACCGAGCACCTGCCCAAGATCCTGGACCTGGACGGCGGCTTCGCCTGCTTCGGCTACTCCGGCCGCGGTATCGGGCCCGGCACCCTGTTCGGCACCGCCATGGCAGAGGCGCTGTTGAGCGGCGACCAATCGCGCCTGCCGGTGCCGCCGGTGCGCGATCACGCGATCCCCTTTGCGGGCCTGCGCAGTGCCTACTACGAGACCGGCGCCACGCTCACCCACTTGATCAGCGACCGATGAAAAAAGCGGGCCGAATGGCCCGCCCTACCCTCATTCGCAGCCGGCAATCGCCGTCCCGATCTCCTGCAGCAGCGCCGGGTAGAACTGCGGCCCCGGCTCCAGCTTGGCGCCCAGCGGATCCAGCACCGCAGTGCCTGCACCGGTGCCGTCCAGCACGGTGGCAACCACGCCCGGATTGAACTGCGGCTCCGAGAACACGCAGGACACTTTCAGATCAGCCACCACGTCACGCACCTCGGCAATCCGCGCCGGGCTCGGCTTGGCGGCATCGCTGATCGAAATCGCACCCGCGGCGTTCAGGCCAAATCCGCGCTCGAAATACTGGTAGGCATCGTGGAACACGATGAACTGCTTGGCCCGGAACGGTTCAAGCTGTGCCGAAACGCTGGCCACGGCCTCTGCAATCTCCTGCTTGCCGGCTTCGGCATTGGCCTTGTAGGCGGCAGCATTGTCCGGGTCATGCTCTGCCAGTCCTTCGGCGATCACATCCAGCCAGGCCTGGGCATTGGCCGGCAGCAGCCAGGCATGCGGATCGGCGCCCTCGTGGCGGTGGCCATCCGCATCCGTGTGGTCCTCATGATCATCATGGTCCGCGTGCCCCTCATGACCTTCGGCGTGTTCTTCATGACCGTGGCCGTCGTGATCATCATGGCTGGCATGCTCGTCGTGACCATGGTCATCGTGGCCCTCATGGTCCGCGTGGCCGTCATGATCTTCGTGCTCGCCGTGGCCCGCATGATCATCATGCCCATGCGCCTCGAACCGTGCGCCTTCGCGGAACGGCAGCACTGTTGTGCCCTCGGCTTCCAGCAACTCAACCCGGTGCGCGCCGCCGGCCAGCTCTTCCAGCGGCCCTTCCAGCCAAGGGGTCAGCGCCTCACCCAGCCAGAACACCACATCCGCCTGATCCAGCGCCCGCGCCTCAGAAGGGCGCATCGAGTAGCCATGCGGCGAAGCGCCGGGCGGCACCACCAGCGCAGGCTCGCCCAGCCCCTGCATCACCCGGGCCACAAGACCATGAACCGGCGGAATGTCCGCCGCGACCTTGGGCGCCTCCGCCCAGGCAGCCCCTGTTCCTGCCATCAGCGCAGCCACTGCTACCGCGTTCCGCATGTCATCCTCCGATGTAACTTTATAACATTCGCCCGGGTTGATAAACGTCATAACATTACATATCAAGAGCCAATCCTGCCCGCGCCCGGAGACCCCGCCTCATGGATTCCATTGGTTTTGAACCGCACGATCACGCCAGCTGCATTCAAGACGGCATCGCCGCCGTGGATGCCTATTGCCGCGCCAACGGCCTGCAATTCACCCCCGTGCGCCGCCGGGTGCTGGAGATCCTGCTGCAGGAGCACCGCGCGCTGGGAGCTTACGAAATCCTCGACCGCCTGCGCGAGGAGGGCCTGGGCTCGCAGCCGCCCGTCGCCTACAGAGCCTTGGATTTCCTGGTGAAAAACGGGTTCGCCCATAAGATCGAGCGGCTCAATGCTTTCATTGCCTGCTCCCACCCCGGCGAGACCCACGCGCCAGTCTTCCTGATCTGCCGCGCCTGCGATGCGGTGGCCGAGGCGCAGCGCGAACCCACTCAGGGCCAGCTGGGCCAGGCTGCCCGCGACGCCGGTTTTGTGATCGAGCGCGCGGTGATCGAGGCCGAGGGCCTCTGCCCCAAATGCCAGGAGGACGCCGCCGCATGAGCTTGATTGCTCTCGATAACCTGACGGTCCGGCACGGCGGCAATACAGTCCTGTCCGGCGTCAGCCTGGCGATCGAACCGGGTGAAATCGTCACTGTGGTCGGCCCCAACGGGTCCGGCAAGTCCACCCTGCTGCGCAGCGTCATCGGCGCGCAGAAACCGTCGCGCGGAGCCGTCCGGCGCGCAACCGGACTGCGGATCGGCTATGTGCCGCAAAAGCTGCATATCGACCCGACTCTGCCGCTGACCGTGCGCCGCTTCCTCAGCCTGCCGGAACGGGTATCCGACACCCGCGCCGCGGAGGCGCTGGAGCAGGCCGGCGCCGGTGATCTGGCGGCGCGGCAGATGTCAGGCCTGTCCGGCGGCCAGTTCCAGCGGGTGCTGCTGGCCCGCGCCCTGCTCAGCAATCCCCAGCTGCTGATCCTCGATGAGGCCACCCAAGGGCTGGACCAACCCGGCTCCGCCGCCTTTTACCAGCGCATCGAAAAGGTCCGTCAGGACCTGGGCTGCGCGGTGCTGATGGTCAGCCACGAACTGCATGTGGTGATGGCAGCCTCTGACCGGGTGATCTGCCTCAACGGCCACGTCTGCTGTGAGGGCGCGCCGGAGCATGTCGCCACCGCCCCGGAATACCGCGCCCTGTTCGGCACCGGCACCCAAGGTGCGCTGGCGCTCTACCGGCATGAGCATAATCACAGCCACGATCACGACTGCGCCCACAACCACCATCACGAGGCGGCGGAATGACCCTGCTTGACGACTTCCTGATCCGCGCCGCGCTGGCGGGCATCGGCGTGGCGCTGGCCGCCGCGCCCTTGGGCTGTTTCGTGGTCTGGCGCCGGATGGCCTATTTCGGCGACGCCACCGCCCATGCCTCAATCCTCGGCGTGGCGCTGGCGCTCAGCTTTGATGTTTCGGTGTTTGCCGGGGTGCTGGCCACGGCGCTGGCTATGGCCACCACCGTCTCGGCGCTGGCCGGACGCGGCTATGCGATGGACACTTTGCTGGGCGTGCTGGCGCATTCCTCGCTCGCCTTCGGTCTGGTCGCGGTCTCCTTTCTGCAAGGGGTGCGGATCGACCTGATGGCCTATCTGTTCGGCGATATCCTGGCCGTGGGCCGCGCCGACCTGGCGGTGATCTGGGGCGGCGCGGCACTGGTGCTGGCCCTCCTGTGGTGGCGCTGGTCCGCCTTGCTAACCGCGACGCTGAACCCCGACCTCGCCCATGCCGCCGGCATTGATCCCCGGCGCGAGCAGATGGTGCTCACCATCGCGCTGGCGCTGGTGGTGGCGGTCGCAATCAAGGTGGTGGGGGTGCTGCTGATTGCGGCGATGCTGCTGATCCCGGCCGCAGCCGCCCGCCCCTTTGCCGCCACCCCGGAGCGGATGGCCGCCATCGCCGCGCTGCTGGGGATGCTGGCCGCCACCGGCGGTCTGCAGCTGGCGTTTGTGCTGGACACGCCCGCCGGACCCAGCATTGTCTGCCTGGCCGCGGCGCTGTTTGCCGCCTCCAGCCTGACCGGACTGCTGCTGCAGCGCCGCGGGGGCTGATGCCACCGGCACCCGCAGTTGCTGTCTTGAGGTAGAAACCCGCTGGCCTGCCGGGCGAGCAGCCCGGATCAGCTGCCGGTCCGCAGCAGGTCCGGGCTGCCCGCCCATTTGCTGATGGCTTCGGTCAGCGCTTTCTTGTTGATCGGCTTGCTCAGGAAGTCGTCCATCCCGGCCTGCAGGCATTTTTCGCGGTGGGTCTGCAGCGCATTGGCCGTCAGCGCCACGATCGGGCATTTGCCGCTGCCGGTCTCCGCCTCAATCCGGCGCATTTCCGCGGTGGCTTCGATCCCGTCCATTTCCGGCATCATCATGTCCATCAGCACAATGTCCGGCCGCTCAGCCCGGAAGCGGGCAACAGCCTCCACGCCGTTGCCGGCAATGCTGATCGCCAGCGGCGCGTCCTTCAGCATCTTGGTCACCACCATCTGATTGGTGCGGTTGTCCTCTGCCAGCAGCACCTTCAGCCGCCGCCCCTCTGCCGGCAGCTCCGCGGCCGGCTCTGCCGCATCCGCCGTTTCCTGCGGCGGCCTGCTCAGCAGCCGGCTCATCACCTGGCGAAGCTGCACTGCCCGCACCGGCTTAAGTGCGAACTCGCAAGCGCCGATCGCCTCGCAGTCTGCCCGGCACAATGCGTTGTCAACCGACGACAGTATGACCAGCGGCACGGTTTCAAAGCCCGGCATGGCCCGGATCCGGGCCGCCAGCTCATGCCCGTCCATTGCCGGCATCTGGTAGTCCAGCAGAATCACATCGAACCGGCGCCCGTCGAGCTGCGCATCCGACAGGATTTCCAGCCCCTCATGCGCGGACGCCGCCTGTGTGCTGGCCACGCCCCAGGTGCTCAGCCGCTCCGACAGGATCACCCGGTTCAGCTCCAAATCATCGACCAGCAGCACACTGAGCCCGGCAAAGCTGCGCGCGCCGCTGTCCCGCCGCGGCGCCGCCTTGGCACAGGCCTCCAGCGGGATCCGGATGGTGAACACCGACCCTTTGCCCGGATCCGACTGCACTTCGACCGAGCCGCCCATCAGCTCCAGCAGCCGCGCCGAAATCGCGAGGCCGAGGCCAGTGCCTTCGAAATTGCGGGTGGCCGCATTATCGGCCTGCTCAAAGGCGCGGAAGATCCGTCCGATCCTGTCCTGCTCGATGCCGATCCCGGTATCGGTGACCTGCAGAGTCACCATATGGCCGCCGTCCGGCGCCTGGCTGCCGGTTACTTCGATATAGACATAGCCCTCGCGGGTGAACTTGACGGCATTGCCCACAACATTGGTGATGACCTGCCGGATCCGCCCGGCATCGCCTTCAAACACCTCCGGCAGAGCGGGGTCATAGCGCATGGTGACCTCAACGCCCTTTTCCGCCGCCTTGGGCGACAGGAGGGTGACCACGTCCTCGACCGCGGTCTGAAGGTTAAAGGGGGCACAGCTGAGCTCCAGCTTGCCGGCCTCGATCTTGGAAAAATTGAGGATGTCGTTGATGATCGTCAGCAAGGCCGATCCGGATTTGCCGATCGTCTCCGCATACATCCGCTGATCATCGTCCAGCTCGGTTTCCTGCAGCAGCTCGGCCATGCCGATCACCCCGTTCATCGGGGTGCGGATCTCGTGGCTCATGTTGGCAAGGAATTCCGATTTGGCACGGTTGGCGATATCCGCAGCCTCGCGGGCCTGCTCCATCGCAAACTCGCGCTCATCACGCTCGGCAAAGGTTTCCTCCAGCACCCCGACTGAGAAATCCAGCGCCCGGAACTCCCGCGAGGCAAACCAGGGCAGCGGTTGCAGCGGGCTGCGCAGGCCGGAAATCGCATCTGACATCCGCTTGTGGATCATCTGCAATGGGCGGAGCGCCAGCACATGCACCAGCAGCAGCACCAGCAGTGACAGCGCCAGCACCGGCACCACTGTCCAGATGATGATCTGGCGCACCTTTTCCGCAACCATCGCCTGGCCGTCACGGGTCGACCATTTCACCAGCATGGTGCCGAACGAAGCCCCTTCCAGCTCGATCGGCCTTTCATAAATCACCTGGCTGTCATCCTCCGCCGCATCAGGAGCCTGGGCCGAGGCCAGCAGCTTGCCCGATGGGTTGCGGATCTGGATCGACACGATCTGCGGCTTGCGGGCCACCGCCTCATAAAGGCCGGTTTCCAGCACCGGCACATCCTCAACGATGATCGCTTCCAGCATCAGACCGCTCAGCAGCGACACCGTCAGGTCCGCCTGCTCGGTCAGCTGCTGCTCCAGCCGCTGCACCTCCTGGCGCTGCGCCAGATGGCCAACCGCAAAGCCAACCGCCGAGGCGGCCAGCAGCAGCGACAGCACGATCTGAAAAAGGATGCCTGTTCGTTTCATGTTTTCAATGCAGCGCTCTTAAAAGGCCAGGCTGCGCTCCATCGCCCGGCGGATAATGTCATAATCCTGATCGGCTCCCAGCAGAAACCCGTTCTTTGAGATCCGGCGCACTATTTCCTCGTTTTCCGAGGCCAGCATCACCTTGCGCATCGCCGCCAGGACGTTCTCCGGCATTTGCGACGACGCCAGCCACGGCTTGGTCACATTGTCAAAAGAGGCCAGAACCCGGATCGGCACCCCCTTGGCGACCAGCTTCTTATAGGTGCTCTCCTTCAGGGCGCCTGCGCTGTATTTTCCCGCGCCAACCGCTTCGCCAACCAGGTCATGGCGGCCGAGATAGGCGAACTCATGCAGGTCGGCGCTGCTGATGCCGGCGTCCAGCAGGTATTCCTGCGCCAGATAGCGGCCGATGGTGGACAGTTCATCGCCAAAGGCAAAGCTGAGACCGGCCAGATCCTCCACCGCCTGCACGCTGCTGTCCTTGTGCACGACGATCACACCCTTGAACCGCTTTGCACCGTTCTTGGACTCCATCGCGACAATCCGGACACCCGGGTCTTCCTTCATCACATGCACATAGGACGCGGGGCCGAACCGGGCAAAATCCACCTCGCCGCTTGCAAGCTGGCGGATCCCTTCACCGTATTCTTTGGCGATCTTCAACCGGATCGACACCGGTTCGCCCAGCTCCTCGCTCATCCGCCCGGACAGGAAGGACAGGAAAGGCTGGTACTTTTTGACCGTGGAAGTAGGTTTATCCGCCGCATAGGTGCCGAAAACCAGTTCGATTCCGGCATAGCCCGCCCCTGGGAACCAAGCTGCAAGGCAAGCTGACACAACAGCCGCCGGTGCTGCCGTCCGCAGCCGTGCTAAGAAAAGCTCAATGATACCAATGGTCCACTCAAAAACGTTCACGTTATTAGCCTCCTGACTGACATTGGCTGGCACAGCGGACGGGCCTTTACCCTTCGTTACATGCCCCATGGTTAAGAATACAATGTTAACGCACCTCCAATTCTCTATAAAATTTTGCGGTTCTTTTATTCTCCGTCCGCTATATTAACGTTTCAGTAAGATTTTCGTAATCTTTTAGGCAAATTCGCCACAATTCAGAATGCCCGCACGAACTGGCTCAACAGGAAACGCCGTGAAGAATACCACTTTGACACCCGCCCCCGCCGGGTCCCACCGCCGCTCAGCGCAAATTATTGTGTTAACGACACTTTTTTCAGCGCTCCCCGTCGCTGCCCTGGCCATACCCTCGCCGGAGCTGGTGATTGGCTCGGTATCTTCGCTGTCGCAGGTGCTGGCGGTTGGAATTGCCATGGTATCCGGCCTCGGCGCTGTTATTGCGGCAAAACTTGGTTTTACCCCCAAACCGGGCGGTTCGCCGCGTCGGTACCCGGTCAAGCTGATTTCTGTGCTGGTTCTGGCAGCAATGGCGCTGGCCGCTGGCAACTACTGGCAGTATTCCTCGCATGCGCAGGCCGAGCTGGCAAGACTGCAAGCGACATTGACCCGGCCGGCGCAGTTTGACGGCACCACCATCAAGGATGCGACCCTCAAGGAGACCAGCTTCTCCAAGCAGGAAAACCATCCCCTGGCGATGAGCACGGCGGACGCGGCGGCGGCGCTGGAGGACGGCTCCACCCTCTTCTACGACATCCGGGAGACCGGCGAGAACGCCATGGGCACCCTGCCCGGCGCCACCCATATCCGCTTCCCGGACTTCCTGGAAACCCGCCCGGTGCAGCCGGGCCAGAAGGTCGTTCTGTTCTGCCACAACGGCAACCGCAGCTCTGAAACCTGCGCCAAGCTGGCGGCGATGGGCATCGACTGCAGCTTCATCGCCGGCGGTATCGAAAAGTGGATCGTCGAGGGACGCGACTTTTCCGACAAGGACGTGAAAACCCTCTCCGACCTGCGCGCGATTCCGGAATATCCGGGGCGGGACGTGCTGCTCAGCACCGATGATTTCAAAAATCTGCTGACCACCGAGGATCTGCAGATCGTCGACACCCGCTACCCGGGCGATTTCGCCTCCGGCCACCTGCCCGGCGCCGTCAACATCCCGATCCGCAAAATGACCACCGCCGACCTGATGGACCGCATCGCGGAACTGGACCCGGACAAGCCCACCATCGCCGCCTGCTATGACCGCCGCAGCTGCTTCATGAGCCAGGTGCTGGGGCTGGAGCTGTCGCAGAAAGGCATAGACTTCCGCGGCCGTTACACCCTGCCGTGGGAATACTTTGTCGCGCCCAAGCCGAAACCGCATGTGCAGGCCTGGCTGGCAGACCAGCAGTCCGGCCTGTGGGACAAGGCGATCTCGGCCCTGGCCGCCGCCCTCTTGTGGGTGCATGAGCGCAGCCATATCCTGCTTGGCCTCCTGGCGCTGTCGATCGTGACCCGCATCCTGGTGCTGCCGGTGGCGCTGAAATCCGAACGCGATCAGATCATCACCAATGAGACCGCGGATGAGATGAAGGCGCTGAAGGCGAAACTGGCCCATGACCCGGTGCGCAAGGCGCGCGCAGTGCAGGCGTTTTACGCCGACAAGGGCCTGACCCCGATGAAGAACCTCACCGCGCTGCTGTTCCTGCCGGTGATGATGCTGGGCGTCTCTGCCGCACAAGAGGCCAGCGCCAGCCTGCAAACCCCGTTCCTGTGGATGGCCGACCTCGGCGCGCCCGATCCGCTGTTCGTCCTGCCGGTGCTGTTCTGTGCGCTTGCTGCCATCTACCTGCTGTGGGCCGTTGCCAAGACCCCGCGCCAGAAAACCCTGTGGATGGTGCTCGGCATGCCTGCGCTGTTTGCGATGGTGTTCACCCTGACAGCGGCTGCAAACGCCTACCTCTGCTTCAGCCTGACACTGTTGCTGGTGCAACGCGCCTACGTGACCGGCATGCACCGCAAGCTGGCTGAGGCGCTGTCCTTGCGCGCCCACAAGCGCCGCCTCGCCAAGCTGCCGGGCGGTGTGATCCCGATGGGCTACACCGAAGAGCTGGAGCACGCCGGCAACAAGGCCCTGCGCCTGTCGATCCTGCGCAACGCCGGCCTGCCGGTGCCGGGCGGCGTCATCGTGCGCTCCGATGCGATCCACGACTACCGCGAAATGTCTGAGGCAAAGAAAGACGCCTTTGCCGCCAAGGTCTTTGCCCTCGCAGGCGGCAAACCGGTTGCCGTGCGCTCCTCCGCCAGCAACGAGGACGGCCACGACCAGAGCTTTGCCGGCGTCTTTGAATCGGTGCTGGATGTGACCGCAGAGACCATGCGCGCCGCGCTGGACGAAGTTGTGACCAGCTTCTCCTCGGAGCGTGCCGCCAGCTATTCCGGCGAAGGCGACAGCACCGACCAAGGCAACATCGTGGTGCAGGAGATGGTGCAGGCGGAATACGCCGGCGTCCTTTTCACCCAGGACCCGATGGCCCCCGGCATGGCGATGATCGAATGGGTCGAGGGTTGCGGCGAGGACCTGGTTTCGGGCCGCGTCACCCCGACCTCCCTGCGCTTTGGCCGCTACACCGGCCTGCCGGCCGCGGAAGATCAGGACCAGACGCTGGACATGGCGCCGCTGCTGGCCCTCGGCAAACAAATCGAGGACACCTTCGGCTGCCCGCAGGACGTGGAATGGGCCTATGCCAACGGCCAGTTCCAGATCGTGCAAAGCCGCGACATCACCACGCTGTCGCTTGGCACCGAGCAGGAGCAGACCCGTCTGGCCGAATGGCGCGATCTCTTGGACCGCTACGCCGATGCAGACCCGGACCAGACCATCCTGGAACAGGATGAAATGTCAGAGGTCCTGCCCCGCCCCACCCCGCTCTCCTTCTCGCTGATGAGCGAGCTCTGGGCGCCGGGCGGCAGCGTTGACCTGGCCTGCCGCGCCCTCGGCGTGCCCTATGGCCTGCCCGAGGGCCGCGACGGCCATCTGGTCAACCTGTTCGGCAAGACCTACGTCGATGTGGCGCTGAAACAGGGCATGACCCTGAAACTCACCGCCGCCAAGGCTAAGCAGCTGCGCAAACAGGCGCATCCGATGATCACCCGCTTCCGCAGCGAAGTCATGCCGGAGCTGCGAAACAAGCTGGCGATCTGGCAGGCCGTGGACTACGCCGCCCTGCCCCAGGACAAGCTGCTGGAAGCGATCTCCACCCTCAAGGACATGTTCATCCGCGAGGTCTACCTGGAGGCGGAGAAGATCAACATTCTGGCAGGCTTCACCATGGGCGAGGCAGGCACGGCAGCGGCTGGCGATCCTGCCCTGCGCGCGCACCTCATGCACGCGGAACTGCCCAATGCGCCCTCCAGCCTGCTGGCCTCCTGCACCGGCAAGGACGCCCAGGCCCGCGCCATGCAGCTGATGGGCCACCGCTCAATCTTCGACTACGAGCTCTCCTCGCCCCGCTACAGCGAGGCGCCGGCGCTGCTCCAATCGCTGCTCAGCAACACGGTGGAGCCGATCGGGTCCGTCCCGGTCCCGGCCAACCTGCCGGATGAGCTGGACGACACCATCGGCATCGCCATCGCCTATCAGGACCTCAAGGAACAGGCCAAGCACGAGGCCCTGCGCGTCGTCGCCGAACTGCGCCGCGCCCTGCTGGCGCTGGGGCAGATCAGCGGGCTGGAGGATCTGGTGTTCAGCCTGACCTTCGACGAGGTTCTTTCCGGCGACTGGTCTGCACCCGCACAGCTGCGCGCGCTGGCAGAGGCCCGCGCAGCCAAGGAAGAGCTGCGCAAGAAATCCGCGCCCACGGACGTCACCCTCACCCTGCGCGACTGCGAGCTCTTGTCGCTTGGCGCTCAGGCCCAAACGGGCGATGGCACCATGGGCGGCACCTGCGTCGCGGGCAGCGGCAGCGCTACCGCCCGGGTGTTCTGGATGGAAGACGACAGCTGCATCGACCCTGACGCCTTCGCAGACTTCCAGGACGGCGACATCCTGGTCTGCCGGATGGTCAACCCGGCCTGGCTGCCGTGGGTCCAGCGCTCCGGCGCGGTGCTGTCAGAGGTCGGCGGCTGGCTCAGCCACATGGCCATCGTCGCCCGTGAAAAGGACGTGCTGATGCTGGTCGCCTGCAAGGGTCTCGACAGCCTGAGCCACGGCGAACAGGTGACCGTCAGCGAAGACGGCACCATCCAGCCGCTGGAGGAAAAGGGCCTCAAGGCGGTTTCCGCCTGACCCGGCCAGACAGGAACAAAGAAAAGCCCGCACCATCTGGTTGCGGGCTTTTTTCGTAGGGTGGGCGATTCCGCCCACCATTCCCCTCCTCTTGCAAACTTGGCAAAGATTGCCATATCCTGTCCCAGCGAAAGGAGCCGCCCATGGCCACCATGAACGTATCCCTGCCGGACCAGATGAAGGACTGGGTCGAGGAACAGGCCCGCACCGGCACCTATGCCAACTCCAGCGACTATGTCCGCGACCTGATCCGCCGCGACCAGGCCCGCGCCACTGCCATTGCAGACCTGCAATCCGCCATCGACGCAGGCCTCGCCAGCGGCCCGGCGGAACCGCTGACGGCGCAGGACTTCAAGGCCGCCATGCGCCGCAATGGCTGAGGCACGCTGGCGGATCCGCCCCGCCGCCCGCGCCGATCTCGCCGCCATCTGGCGGTATGGCCTGGAAACCTGGGGAGAGGCTCAGGCCGATGCCTATGCCGACAGCCTGTTTGCCCTGTTTGATCTGCTGGCGGATTTCCCAGAACTGGCCCGCGAACGCCCGGAATTCACACCGCCCGTCCGCATTCACCCCACCGGCGCGCATCTGGTGATCTACCGGCTGGAGCAGGGCCGCCCCGACATCATCCGCATCCTGCACGCCCGCCAGGACCTGATGGCCTTCCTGTCGGAATAACATCCGTTCCGCTCTTGTGATTTTCCGCACATCTGCTCTGATGCGGCGCATGGACCCGCATCTCGACCCCCGGAAAACCGCCCGGCTGATCCAGCACCTCAAGGACCGGATGGACACCCTGCCACCCAAGCTTAAGGCGGCGGCCAAATACGTGATCGACAACCCCGGCGACTTCGGTCTCGACACCGTCCGCACCTCGGCAGAGAAAACCGGCATCAGCGCCAATGGCTTTGTCCGCCTTGCCCAGCACCTGGGCTATGACACGTTCGAGGCCTTCCGCGCCCCCTTCCGCGCCGCGCTCACCACAACGCACGAGGCCGACCTCGGCCAGGACTGGCTGGAGCGCATGGCCGGCGAAGGCCCCGCCGGCGCGCTGCAGGCCGCCGCCGCCCGCAACCAGCTCAACATCACCTCCCGCTCGCTGCGGCTGATGACAGCGGAACGCACGCAGGCCATCGTCGACGCCCTCACCACCGCACGCCGCGCCTATGTCACCGCCACCCGTTCCTCCTACGCGCTGGCCTATTACTTCCACTACGTCGGCCGCATGGCCCTGCCCTCATTGGACCTCGTCCCCCGCCACATGGGCGCCGCGCTGGACGATCTGCTGGACATCGGCCCCGAGGACTGCCTGATCGCGCTCACCTTCGCCCCCTACTCCGCCGGCACCATCCAAGCGCTGCGGCTGGCGGGCGAACGCGGCGCAAAGGTGATCCTGATCTCCGACAGCGAGGTGATTGCCCCCGGCATCCGCACCGACCACGTGCTGGCCGTCGCCGCCAACTCGCTGCACCCGTTCGGCGCCATCGGCGGCGCGATGGCGGTGCTGGAATGCCTGCTCACCCATCTGATTGAGGCCGGCGGAGAAGACGCCCGGCACCGGATCGAAGCCTACGACGCCCTGCGCCAGGACAGCGGCGCCTATTGGAGCGGCCCGAAACTGCCGCGCGTCGGGGGCTGACTCTTCCCCTCAAACATCCCCGTCAATGAACGGATTCTGGGCTTCCCACTCGTCCCGGGTTGCCCGCTTGTGATCGCCTCTCAGCCGCACCGCCGCCATCGCCCGGTCGGCATAGATCTCTGACCTCAGCGGCCAGTTCAGAGCGGCATCAAACAGCCCCGGCATCAGGTCATAGGGGCGGCCGTCCTCATCAACATCCCGCATCCACAGATGCGAGCCGCAGGTGCTGCAAAACGCCCGCTCGGCAAACGCCGAGGATTGGTAGCGCGAAACCGGCCCCTCGACCGCTACCGCCTCCGCATCAGCCTCGAAACACAGGAACAGCCCGCCGCTCCAGCGCTGGCACATGCGGCAATGGCAGGCGCCTGGACGCGGATCATGCGCCCCTTCAACACGGATTTTAACCGCGCCGCACAGGCAGCGGCCTTCCAGAACATCACTCATCACAGACCTCCTCGCCGATACCGCAAGGTTACAGCATATCAGGTCTCAACGGGAGGTTTCGCCCGGGTTAGAGCCGCAAATCCGCCTCTTCCGGCGCCAGCACGTACTTGAGGTCATAGACCAGCGCGCCCTCGGCCCCCAAGGCGCGGATTGCTTCCGCCCCCATCTCCCGGAACTCGGAATGCGCGACCGCCAGGACCACCCCGGCATAGGCCCCCTGCCCCGGCTCCGCCACCAGCGGAATGCCGTATTCCTCCTGCGCCTCCGCAGGGTCCGCGTGCGGGTCATAGACATCCACCGATGCCCCGTATTGCTGCAGCTCGCGCACCACGTCGATCACCCGCGTGTTGCGCAGGTCCGGGCAGTTCTCCTTGAACGTCAGCCCCATCACCAGCACCCGCGCGCCCGCCACCGGCAGGCCGCGTTTCAGCATCGCCTTGACCATCTCGCCCGCAACATAGGCGCCCATGCCGTCATTCAGACGGCGGCCCGCCAGCAGGATCTCCGGGTGATAGCCCAGCTGCTCAGCCTTGTGGGTCAGGTAATAGGGGTCCACCCCGATGCAGTGCCCGCCCACCAGACCGGGGCGGAACGGCAGAAAATTCCACTTGGTGCCCGCCGCTTCCAGCACCGCCTGAGTATCAATCCCCATCTTGTTAAAGATCTTCGCCAGCTCATTCACCAGCGCGATGTTGATATCCCGCTGGCTGTTCTCGATCACCTTGGCGGCCTCTGCCACCCGGATGCTGGCGGCCTTATGAGTGCCCGCCGTCACCACCTCGCGGTACAGCGCATCCACCCGCTCCGCCACCTCGGGCGTAGAGCCAGAGGTCACCTTGACCACATCCTTCAGCCGCCGCTGCTTGTCACCGGGGTTGATCCGCTCCGGGCTGTAACCGGCAAAGAAATCCCGGTTGAACGTCAGACCGGACCGCGCCTCCAGCACCGGCACGCAGTCCTCCTCGGTGGCGCCGGGATAGACGGTGGATTCATAGATCACCAGATCGCCCGGTTTCAGCACCCCGCCCACGATGGCCGAGGCCGCCAGCAGCGGGCTCAGGTCCGGGCGATGGCTGGCATCCACCGGCGTTGGCACGGTGACGATGTAGATGGAACAGTCTGCAATCGCCGCCGGGTCCGAGGTAAAGCTCAGGTGCTCGGCAACGGCCAGCTCCTCAGGCTCCAGCTCGCGGGTCCGGTCCTCACCCAGCCGCAGCTCTGCAATACGGCCCGGATCTATGTCGAACCCGATCACCTCCCGGTGCTGCCCGAACGCCGCCGCCAGCGGCAGACCCACATAGCCAAGGCCAATGATACAGATCTTGTCCTGCACGCTGCTCATTCCGGGCTGCTCCTTGTTTCCGCGGGGCTTTTCCAGACGAGTCCCCTGCCCGCCCACATAAGCCGCTGCCCCCAAGGGGTTCAACCGCAGGCGCGAAGTTTCGGCCTCACGCCTCCACAACAATCGCAGAGACCGCGCCATCCACATCGCGGCACGCGGCCAGCAGCCGCGGCATCAGGTGCGACATGACGTAGTTCGCATGGAACCGGCTCGGCGCCTTCAGTACCAGACGGCCGCCTGCGCGGCTGGCCCGCTCCAACCCCTGGATCCACGACGCATAATTTGCCGGGTCTTCCGCGTGCAGAACAGCCTTGGCCAGGCTCCACTCGCTGCCGTCTGTCACGTCCGGCGCGGGCGGCGCCGCACCGGGCCGCAAGGGCACCACATTCGGCGCGGGCTCATCCGCCCCCTGCATCCGGTGCTCAAAGTCCGGGCCGACAGCCGCCCACCGCTCCTGCGTATCCGCCAGCAGCCGCTCCAGGCCGATGCCGTATTCCGTGACCCGGCCGCGCGCGCCCTGGCGCTTCACCACCAGCCAGCCCATGCCGCGCAGCTTGGCCATCTCGCGCTTCACCGTGCGCTCGTCCACATCCCACAGCCGGGCAATCTCGCGCTGGCCCACCGCCAGTTCATCGCGCTGCCAGTTGTAGCGCGCGGTCATCAATGTCATGAAGCGCAGAACCAGCTTCTGCGCCCCCTTGTCCTGGCCAAGCGCATAGGCCCCCATCGCCGTGAGGATATCGTATTTCAGCGCTGAGGCGTTGCGCCCCGCAGGCCGTATGGCAAGCATTGCTGCCCCCGTTTCTCCCTCCCCTGCCCTCCTGGGCCGGGATATGCTGCCTCATATCTTCCCGGCTGGTTTCCGGGAATTGCGCTGGCCCGATTTGCTCCGAACTCAACGCTATTCGTTTGTTGTATCCGATTTGCGTCCGGAATTCCGATTCTGTCAAGCGCTGAGGGGAATTGAATTCAACCCCAATCCTTTTTTCGAAAGAAAAATTGGTATCTATGGTATGGGGGGACATGCAGTGTGTCCCCTATTCCGGCAGAAATGTCCCCCAATCTGCTGTGGCCGGGCCTGGGATGTCCCCCTAAATCTGGCCCTCAGACACTGGAAAAACCCAATGAAACGAATCGTTTGGCGGGACTGCCCCGAATCGCTCCGGCCCTTGTTTTCCTGGGCGTTCCGCAGATGTGTCCCCGCGGGGACAGGACGCTGATCCTCAACATATTAGCTTTTGCGTTTTTTGCAAATTCGGCGTAAATGAATATTGAGGCTGAATTAGCGTCCGCAGGAAATGGGCGCCGCCAAATAAGAACAACGTGTGAGACTAAGGAGCAGTGATGTTTACGCACGAAGACCTGTCCAAAATGCAGGCCCAATCTCTCAAGATGCAAAGCTGGATCCGTCAGCAGACCTTCTCCCCGGAAATGGAAAAGACCCTGCGCCGGTTCTCCTCCTGGGAAGTGGCGGAGCTGATCTTCCGCGTCAACCAGTCGACCCTGCGGGGACGCCTGGCCGCTGACCCCTCCCTGCCCCAGGGCCATGTGGAGGAGGAAGGCCGCCAGCGCTGGTATTCGCTGGAGGAGATCAACGAGCTGCGCCGCCGCATCAAGATCAACCGCAAGTCCCTGCTGCCCAAGCGCCCCGCGGGGAAACGGGCGCTGCGGGTGGCGATTTCCAACTTCAAGGGCGGTGCCGGCAAATCCACCGTTGCCCTGCACTTTGCCCATGCCGCGGCGCTGGACGGCTACCGGGTGCTCTGCGTCGACTTCGACCCGCAGGCCACCCTGTCGCACTCCATGGGTCTCAGCGACGTTACCGAGGATTATACCGTCTGGGGCATCATGGCCCGCGACCTGGTGCGCGAGACCGAGCGGATGAATGCCACCCTTCAGGGGGCCGAGTCCGGCACCGCCCTGCCCCAGCGCCAGCTTCCCGACGCCATCACCGGCATGGGGCTGCAGGATCTCCGGACCAGCGATTTCGTCAAGCCCACCAGCTGGCCCACCATCGACATCATCCCCTCCTGCGCCAACGCGGCGTTCGTGGAATTCGCCTCCGCCCAGTACCGGCATCTGAACCCGGAATGGTCGTTCTTCGCCGCGGTCTCCCGCTACCTCGACCAGCTGCCGTCTGAGGATTACGACCTGATGATCTTCGACTGCCCGCCGGCCATCGGCTACCAGTCGATGAACGCGGTGTTTGCTGCCGACATGCTCTATATCCCCTCCGGCCCGGGCTACTGGGAATACGACTCCACCACCTCCTTCATCGGTCAGCTCTCAGAGGCGCTGGAGGATCTCTCCGCATTTAACGGCGTTGTCCCCGCGGGGACATTTGCCCTGCCCAAGGTTTTTCAGGACGTCCGCTTCCTGCTGACCCGTTACGAGTCCGGTAACGATTTGCACCGTGCGATGCGTTCGGCATTTATGAAGGTGTTTGAGGGTAGGATGACCGAACACCCGATCGAGATGACCCGCGCGGTCGAACAGTCGGGGCGGTTCCTGAGTTCCATCTACGAAATCGACTACCGGGATATGACACGCGAAACCTGGCGGCGCGCGCGGGCGTCGTTCGACCAGGCTTATGATGAATTCAAAGCCTACGCGCTGGAAGCCTGGGAGAAACTGGAGGATGAGGCATGAGCAAGCGCAGAGTTTTCGACATCGACTTCACCCCTGACACAGCCGCTGTCCCCGCGGGGACAGCACCGGAAAATCCGGCGGAAAAACCTGCTGAGGCCCGCCGCGGGCCGATGGCCACCGCGATTTCCGAAAACGCCGATGCGTTGCGCACCCGGGCTGAGGCAGAGCAGAAAATCCGTGAGGAGAACGACCGGCTGGCGCATGAATTTGTGCGGCTGAAGAAACTGGGCCTGGTGGTCGACCGCATCCCGCTCGGCATGATCCGCATGGACAAGCTGATCCGCGACCGCAAGGAGGAGCGCGATCCGGAACTGGATGAGCTGAAGGAATCGATCAAATCCGTCGGCCTGTCGAACCCGATCCGTGTCGAAGAGCGCGGCGACGGCCGGTATGAACTGATCCAGGGCTACCGCCGGATGAAGGCCTATTATTCCCTGCTGAACGAGACCGGCGATGAAAGCTATGCAGCGATCCCCGCGGGTTTGGTGGCCAAGGGCGACAGCCTGCAAAGCCTGTACCGCCGGATGGTCGATGAAAACCTGGTGCGCCGCGACATCTCATTCGCCGAGATGGCGCAGCTGGCGCTGCGTTACGCGGAGGACACCCAGACCGGGGCTGAGACCATCGAGGATGCGGTCAACGACCTTTACGCCTCTGCGGGCCGCCAGAAGCGGATTTACATCCGCCATTTCGCCCAGGTGCTGATGGCCGTGGGCGACTCGCTGAAATTCCCGGAGGCGATCCCGCGGGCGCTGGGGCTGGACCTGAAGAAACGGCTGGAAGCAGACGCGATGAACGCCCAGGTGCTGCGCGATGCGCTGGTGCGGGTGCAGCCGCAGAGCGAGGAAGCGGAACTGGAGGTGCTGCGCAGCTTTGCCGAAGGCAAGCGCAAGAACGCGCCCCGCACCCCCGCCGCGCCGCGCCCCGGTGTTGCCAAGACCACGCTGCGCTGCACTGTCCCCGCGGGGACAGTCCGCTGCCAGGCGCGCGACGGCAAGATTGAAATGGCGATGGAACGCGACTTTTCCGAGATCGACCGGCACAAGCTGGAGGACGCCATTGCGGCCTTCTTTGCGGCGTTGGAACAGGACGGGTGATCCGCTGTCCCCGCGGGGACAGCTCAGAAAAACGGCAAGGGCCCGGCAGAGATGCCGGGCCTTTTTCATGCCTAACAGGCGCGTTTGCGTCTGTTTCGCGCCAGTGTCCCCGCGGGGACAGCGGATCAGGACCAACAGAACTGATACTGAGTGCGATGCCCCATCGGCAAGCGCCCGCCGCGTGGCAGGCATAGCTTCGGACGGCCGGGCCGGGACGCGCCGGTTGCAGTTTCATCGTCTTGTCCCCGCGGGGACAAATGCGAGGTTGCTGCTGATAGGCCGCAGTTTTGGCGTTGGCCGCAGAGGTGTCCCCGCGGGGACAAGCTCTGAAAACGGCCGCATCTCTTGTCCCGGGGCAGCACGTGCGGATGCAAATACCGGTCAAAACCATCAGTGTCCCCGCGGGGACAATCGGGTGAAACGGGCAGGGCGTGCGGGCAGAATTCCGGTTTGTCCCCGCGGGGACAGAATTGCGGTCTTGGCGGCGGCAGGCGCAGTCTGCCGTACGGAATATGCAATCGATACCTGTAGGGTGGGCAATCTGCCCACCGCACAACGCCTGCACCCCTGCGTGTCCCCGCGGGGACAGGCGGATAAAATCGAGCAGGGCAGAGGCGAAAACTTCGCCTGTCCCCGCGGGGACAAGGAGCGGCTTCCGGATGCGATAGGCGGGATCTCCGCCTCACACTATGCTTGGCCGGCGATCTGGCAGCCGGGCGATTTGCCCGCCAAGGAGCGCCCGCAAGCCAATGTGTCCCCGCGGGGACAACCGCCTGAAACCGGCGGCGGAAGTTCAAAACACCTGCCTGTCCCCGCGGGGACAGAATGCGAAACGCACCTTCAGAACGGTGCAGCCTGCAGCAAAAGACCCGGCGCGGGGCCGGGTCTTGGTTTGTTTTCTGCTGCTGTCCCCGCGGGGACAGCGGGCGATTTTGCCGGATTGCCGGCTGGTCAGTTCAGAACCTTGAACTCGATCCGCCGGTTCTTGGCCCGGTTCTGCACCGTGTTGTTCGGCACCAGCGGCGTGGTCTCGCCATATCCGACGGCCACCAGCCGCTCGGCCGGGATGCCCATTTGCTGCAGGTAGCCGTTCACCGCAGCCGCGCGTTTTTCGCTCAATGCCATGTTCCAGGCCGCTTTGCCCTGGCTGTCGGTGTGGCCGCCGACCTCAACCACCATGCCGGGGCAGCGGCGGATGATGTCCGACAGGCTGTCGAGGAAGCCGCGGGAGCTGGCATCCAGCCGGGCGGTGGAGGGGGCGAAGTTGACGCTGCGGCTGCGCGACAGGATCTCGAACCGGCCGGTGCAGGCCTCCCGGCTGAAATCGCCGCTGGCCTCCAGTGCTGCAGAGGCGCCTGCGGTCACTGTCCCCGCGGGGACAGAAGCGGTGCCGGGGGCGGTGCGGTCAAACAGCAGATCCAGGCTCACCAGGCCCACGGGGGTGATGGTGACGCCCGCCGCTTCCTCCAGCTTTTCGCGGCCGGGATTCAGCGCGAAGTCCTCCAGCTTGAGGATGATCGGCTGCACGGTGGCCACGGCGACGCGGTCCTTGTTCAGCAGTGTTACCGCTACCGGCGCGGTCAGCTGCGCCTCGACCCCATGCAGCGACAGGGTGACCGGCAGCTCGATCTGCTTACGCTGCACTGCAGCAAGATCGGCAACCTGATCGGGATCGATGCGGGCGGTGATGGTGGCCTCGGGGTAGGTGAAGGTCTCAAAGAACAGGAACCGCATCCGCACGTTGCGCAGGTCGATGGAGGTGTCGACGGAATCCAGCGCGATGTTGATCTTGGCATCGCCCTGTTCGGAGATGCTGCCGGAGAAGGCGGCGAAGCGGCTCGATTCCGCGATGCTGCCTTTTTTAATCGATATGAACCGTATGGCGGAGGATTCGGCGTCGAGCTGCCAGCCGTGCTCAAACGGGCCGGAGGCCAGGGCCGGGCGGAGCGTTAGCAGGAAAACTGTTAAGATTGAAAGGGTTAATCGGAGCATGCGCGATCCATTCGGTTTGGCGGACGTGAATTCCCGGCCCGGGGGCCGGGATGGAAGATACCCCTCCAGTCTAACAGCAGGGTTGCTGCATGGTGCAAGGGACGCGATAGTTTGGTAACCAAATACCCTTAATAATTGGGAAGCTGCCCCGGGCACGGTTACCGGGGGCTAAGAAGTGGAGCAGGTGCGTGCGAATTTTCGGGATGTGGATCCGGCTGGCTGTGCTGGCCGCCGCGGTGCTGGGCCTTGCCAGAGCCGCCTGGGCGGAGGAACGGCTGGCGCTGGTGATCGGCAATTCGGCCTACGGGTCGGTGCAGCCGCTGGACAACCCGGGGCGCGATGCCCGGCTGATGGCCGAGACGCTGGAGCGGCTGGGCTTTGACGTTACGCTGGCGGTGGATGCGCGGCAGATCGAGATGAAACGCGCCATCGGCCGGTTCGGGCGCAAACTGCGCGGGGCAGGGGAGGACGCGACGGGCCTGTTCTATTATGCCGGCCACGGGGTGCAGAGCTTTGGCAGCAACTACCTGCTGCCGGTCGATGTGGCGCTGGCGGATGCCGCTGACCTCGACCTGATGGCGGTGGAGGCACAGTCGGTTCTGCGGCAGATGGCCTCGGCCAGGAACCGCACCAATATCGTGATCCTGGATGCCTGCCGCAACAACCCGTTTGAGGCGGTGGCCGATCTGAACGAAAGCGGCCTGGCGGAGATGAAGGCGCCGACCGGAACCTTCCTGGCCTATGCCACCGCGCCGGGCGATGTGGCGCTGGACGGGGAGGGGGAGAACAGCCCCTTTACCGAGGCGCTGGCGCGCGAGATCGTGGTGCCGGGGGCGCCGGTGGAGCAGGTGTTCAAACAGGTGCGCAGGGCGGTTCTGGAGCAGAGCGGCGGCAGCCAGACGCCTTGGGACACGTCCTCGCTGGTCAGTGACTTCACCTTTGCCGCGGCAGAACCGGAAGCGGTGATGAGCGCCGCAGAGATCGAGGAGGCGCAGATCTGGCGCTCGGTCGAGGCGTCGCGCGATGCGATGCAGATCATGCTGTTCCTGCGCGGTTACGGCAGCGGCAAATATGCCGGTGAGGCGCGTGCGCTGCTGGCCACCCTGATGGAGGAGGAGCTGCACGGCGGCACTGGGGCGGCGGTTGCGGCTGCTCCGGCGGAGCCTGCGCCTGCTGCCGCTCCGGCGCCGGATGCCGAGACTGCGATGTTCCAGGCCGCGCAGGGCGACGGCAGCAAGGCGGCCTATGAGGCCTATCTGATGGCCTATCCTGAGGGCCGGTTTGCGGAGATGGCAGCGGCTGAGGTTGCGGCTCTGGCGGCTGGAGCGGCTCAGGATCCGCAGGCGGGGGCAGAAGCACCCCCGGCGGCGGCTGAGCCCGCTCCGGAAGCTGTGAAGCTGACGGAAGCCGGGCCGGTCACCTATGCCAGCCCGTTGCAGACAGAGGTGGCGGCGATTTCCGGGCTGACTTTGGCCGAAGCGGTCACCCGCACACCGGCCTTCCCGCCGGTGGAGGGGCTGCCGGAGAGCTACTGGAAGGACCAGTCCTGCAGCAGCTGCCATCAATGGACGCGGGAGCGGCTGTGCACGCAAGGCAATACCTACCTGAGCCTGAACATGCAGCGCTCTTTGGGCAAGCAGCACCCCTTTGGCGGCGCGCTGAAACAGGCGCTGAAGAGCTGGGCGGCGGGCGGCTGCCAGTAGCGGTCTGCGGGCCGGCTGCAGAAGGGCAGGGGAGGGCTCCCGCCTGCTCCGGTGCATTTCAGGAAATGCACGTTCCCAGTTGGGCGTGGCGCTGTGCTGCGCACAGCGCGGGGCATTCCAGGAACTGACGGACTGCCAGCCCGGTACATTTTTTCCGTTTGCTTAGCGGCGTCTTAAGGGCAGGTTTGCCCGTAAGACGCCGCGTCGAGAGTGATACGCCCATTTACGCGTCAAGGGTGAACCCCGCGTGCCGCGCGGCTGCT
>NZ_CEYXRG010000024.1:0-63287 GCF_982940295.1 Leisingera sp. | reverse complement strand
CTCGTCAGGCTCATAACCTGAAGGTCGCAGGTTCAAATCCTGCTCCCGCAACCAAAAATAACCAAAAATTTACAATCACTTACGCACCGCGAAGGCGGGACTTTATGCGTTTGCAGGCCTGGCCATTGCCGAGCTTGACTTGAGCAAAGTCCACGTTCCAGACGTGATTAGGATACTTCGGCCGGATCAGGATGATTGAACGGTCTTTGTGGTATAGGGGCCTCCTCCTCGTATTCTCGTTCTCAAGGCTGTGCAGCTCCAGCAATTGAGACCTGCTCATGCCACCGAACTGGTGCCGCCAAGTGTAGCTGCCCGCATCGCAGTTACCAGCACCGCGGCAATTGGTGTGCATGCCGCTGCCATCCGCCAGCTTCAGTTCGATCTCAAGCTAGAGTTTCAGGTTGTCCCTGTCCAAATATTGCTTCCGAGCCATCTTCTGGTCCCCTTTATCGGCAAGAGTCGTGGCCCAGGTTCAGCGGGGTAAAGACAGCTGGCGGGCACCGCGGGCGGGAATCAGCTGGCTTGGTTGCCGAAAATCTCGGTAGTGCTTTGCAGGACATGCGGCGCATCGGGCCGGTGCCGCAGATGGCCAGGTTGCCTTTCGGCTTTCCCCGTTCAGCCCCAACCAGGGACTTTGGTCGAATACCGCGGCTTCCGCCGATGGTCTAAGCCTTTGAGCAGCACCGGACCGAGTGCCTGCAATTGAAGGTGCATGGCCGCCAGTTCCGCTGCATTTCTTGGATCAATTGTTGGGAGGAATGGCATGAACATCCACACAACCGGGCTGGCCAACTCGGCACTGGACACGGCGCATCTGGGCGTCGAGTTTCCGTTCAAGCCGCGCTATGGCAACTTTATCAACGGCGAATTCACCGCGCCCCGCTCGGGCCAGTATTTTGAAAACACCACCCCGATCAACGGTGATGTGATCTGCGAGATTGCCCGCTCGAACGCCGATGATGTCGAGGCGGCGCTGGATGCGGCCCATGCGGCGTTTCCGGCCTGGGGCAAGACCTCGACCACCGAGCGCGCCAACGTGCTGCTGAAGATCGCCGATATTATGGAGGCGAACACCCAGCTGCTGGCCGCGGCTGAAACGCTGGACAACGGCAAGCCGATCCGTGAGTCGATCCATGCCGACCTTGCCCTCTGTGTTGACCACTGGCGCTATTTCGCGGGCTGCATCCGCGCCGAGGAGGGCCATATCTCGGAAATCGACGCCGACACCTATGCCTATCACATTCCGGAGCCGCTGGGCGTGGTCGGTCAGATCATCCCATGGAATTTCCCGCTGCTGATGGCGGTGTGGAAGCTGGCGCCGGCGCTGGCGGCGGGCAACTGCGTGGTGCTTAAACCGGCAGAGCAGACGCCGGCCTCGATCATGGTTCTGGCGGAGCTGATTGCCGGTGTGCTGCCAGCCGGCGTCCTGAACATCGTCAACGGCTTTGGGCTGGAGGCGGGCAAGCCGCTGGCCTCGTCGAACCGGATCGCCAAGATCGCCTTTACCGGCGAGACCACCACCGGGCGGCTGATCATGCAGTATGCCAGCCAGAACCTGATCCCGGTGACGCTGGAGCTTGGCGGCAAGTCCCCGAACATCTTCTTTGAGGATGTGATGAGCGCTGATGACGCTTATTTCGACAAATGCCTGGAAGGTTTCACCATGTTTGCCCTGAACCAGGGCGAGGTCTGCACCTGTCCCAGCCGGGCGCTGATCCAGGAGTCGATCTATGACGACTTCATGGCGCGCGCGATCGAGCGCGTGAAGGCGGTGAAGCAGGGCAATCCCCTGTCCATGGACACGATGATCGGGGCGCAGGCGTCAACCGAGCAGAAAGAGAAAATCGCCTCCTATCTGCAACTGGGCAAGGATGAAGGCGCCGAGCTGCTGACCGGCGGCAATGTCTCTGCCCTGGAAGGGCTGGAAGGCGGCAACTACATTGAGCCCACGGTGTTCAAGGGCCACAACAAGATGCGGATCTTCCAGGAGGAAATCTTTGGCCCGGTGCTGTCCGTCACCACCTTCAAGGATGACGCCGAGGCGCTGGAGATTGCCAATGACACGCTTTACGGCCTGGGGGCCGGGGTGTGGACCCGCGACACCAACCGCGCTTTCCGTTTTGGCAGGGAGATCCAGGCCGGACGTGTTTGGACCAACTGTTATCACGCCTATCCGGCGCATGCGGCTTTTGGCGGCTATAAGCAGTCGGGCATCGGGCGGGAGAACCACAAGATGATGCTGGACCACTACCGTCAGACCAAGAACCTGCTGGTGAGCTACAGCCCCAATGCGCTGGGGTTCTTCTGAGCAGCCGAACGACGGGCGGCCCCGGGATATCCGGGGCCGTTTTCTTTCATTTGGCGGGGGAGTCTGCAATGACAGGGCCAACGAGCATGACTGTGACGGCAACGGAGGCGGCGCTGCAATTGATCGGGGAATTGAAGGCGCAGTTCGGGCCGGATCTCTTGTTTCATCAGTCCGGCGGCTGCTGCGACGGGTCCGCGCCAATGTGCTTTCAGCAGGGGGATTATATCGTCGGAGACAGCGATGTCCTGGTTGGAGAGATCGGCGCTGTGCCGTTTTACATGAACGCTGATCAATATGACCGCTGGAAGCATACCGATCTGGTGATCGACGCCATCGACGGTATAGGCGGGATGTTTTCGCTGGAAAACGGCAGCGGAAAGCGGTTCCTGACTCGCTCGGACGTGTGTCTCCGCTAAAGCCGCTTGCGGGCTAGTCAGATCAGAGCACGCTCCAGGAATGCGCGCAGTTCGCTTGTGTCTATCGGCTTGTGCAAAAGCGCTGCGTTCAGTCCGGCGCAGGCCGCCGCCAGATCTGGTGAGCGGTTTGCGGTGACCAAGCAAGCCGGGACCGGCCCGTGCTGCGCCCTGAGGGAGGCAATTGCGTCCGTTCCCACTGCGCCGTTGTCCAGCTGATAGTCGGCAATGATAGCATCGGGGCAGATGTCGATTTCCTGCAGCAGTGCGCTGGCCTCGGCGCAGCTGGCGCAGGGGAGCACATTGAGCCCCCAGCTCTCCAGCGTGATTTCCAGCGCCGCCCTGAGACCGGCGTCGTTTTCGATCAGCGTGACAATCCGGTTTTCGAACGGGACCACCGCAAGGGGGCTGGGGCCGGCCAGCGGCGAAGGCGCACGCGCCGCCGTGCTAAGCGGCAACTCAACCGAGAGGCAAGTGCCGAGCCCGACTTCGGAACTGAGGTTCAGCGGATGCTTCAACAGCCGGCAAGCCCGTTCTACAATGGCAAGCCCGAGCCCCATGCCGTCCGAAGGGCTGGCCTTGGCGTTGAGCCTCTGAAATTCCTGAAACACTCTGTCCTGATGCTCCGGGGGGATGCCGGGGCCGGTGTCGCGGACCTCAAGCAGCACATGTCCATGCCGCTGCCGCACTCCGATAAGAACCTTTCCGCGATCGGTGTAGCGCACTGCATTGGAGGCCAGGTTTTGAAGGATGCGGCGCAGATAGGCGGCGTCGCTATCGACCACGGCGCTGCTCCGCACGACCCGGAAGTCCAGCCCCTTGAGCCGGGCAACGGGCTCCAGCTCGTCTTTCAGCTGGTCCAGCATTGCGTCAAGGCTGATGGCCGTGCGGTCAATGGCAGCGAGGCCGGAGTCGAGCTTGGAAATGTCCAGCAGGGCACCGAGGATTCGTTCAACCGCCACCAGGGCGTTGCCCGCCTTGGCGGCCCGGTCTCTGAGGCCCGGGTCGCGCAGATCGTCCTCCAGCGAGCCGACATAAAGCTTGGCAGCCGACAAAGGTTGCAGAAGGTCGTGGCTGGCGGCGGCGACAAACCGGGATTTGGAGGCATTGGCGCGTTCAGCCTCTGACAGCGCGTCCTCCAGCTCCAGCGTCCGTTCAGCCACCCGCTGCTCCAGCGTTTCGTTGACTTGGGAAATGGTGCGGACGGCCGCGCGTTCGGCGGTGACATCTGTAAAGCTGATGACAAAGCCTTTGTCCGGCATCTGCTGTGCAAAGACTGTCAGGATGCGGTCGCGGCCCAGACCGATCTCGAAGGAAAGCGGCGCCCGCTTGGCGGTGCTGGCAACCCAAGCCTCGACTTCTTCCGGCCGGGTGCCGCCGAGGATCCGGATGCTGTCCGCGGCCTGGCGGTACAGGGTTGCAAAGAACATGCCCAGCTGGAACTTGCCCGCGGGCATCGACAAAAGCTCCCCGGCTCGGCGGTTCCAGCCGACCAGGCGGTTCTGGGCGTCAAAGATGCAGACACCCTGGTCGAGATGCTCCAGCGTTGCCTTGATTACCCGCGACTGGTCGTCGAGCAGCCGCTCGCGCTCCTGCCGCTCCAGCCGCATCATGTCGGTGATGTCGGTTTGCAGGATCACGGTGCCGCCGTCCGGGGTGCGGTGCTCGCTGACCTGCAGCCAGCTGTTGCCGGCCATCATCACGTTGAACACCGCATGGTCGTCCTTGTGGCGGGCGATCCGGTAAGCCTCCCAGCCGGCGGCGGTTTCTCCCTCCGGCAGCGCTAGATGGGCGCTGTTTGCCACCAGATTCACGTAGTCGGCAAATTTCAGTCCGGGCCTCAGCGCATGGTAGATATCGGCCATGTGCTTGCCGAACCGGGTGTTGCACATGACCAGCACATCCTGCGCGTCAAACAGCGCAAAACCTTCCTGCACCGTCTCAATCGCATTGGCCAGATTGGCGCGGGCGGCCTCGGTTTCGGCATTGGCCAGCGCCAGCCTGGCGTTCGACTCGTTAAGCAGGTCCAGCGCATGCTCCAGCTCGCGGGTGCGCAGGCGCACTTCTTCCTCCAGCATCACAGCGCGCTGGAACTGGGCGTAGGCCTCGCCGGAGGCATCCGAGCTCTGCTCGGCGCGGCGCATCAGGGTTTCCACGATCTTCAGCAGCTTCTGGTTCTGCCGCTCCGGCGGGTCGCTGGGGTCGATCAGCTCATGCACCATGGCTCAGCCCTCGTCCGGCGGATAGATTGCTACCCCGGTCAAAGTCTGGTTGACATGCATTGAGTTGATCTGCTCGCCGTAAGTCGAAAAACCGACCACCCGGTTGTCGCGCAGAATGCGGGAAATGTCCTGCGAGACCTGTTTCTGCTGCGCCTCCAGCCGCCGCAGGATGCAATCGCAGGCCAGGATAATCTCTGGGCGGCGCTCGGCGCTGAGGGCGGCCATTTCGCGCTCCAAGTGAGTGACCATATCCTCCGGCTCAGCCAGGGTCAGCACCACGCCTTCGTCGATGGCGGAAAAGAACACCAGCTCGTCATTGTCGGCAACCCGCTGGATGGCGCGCACATGGTGC
Organism: Leisingera sp.; assembly: GCF_982940295.1. Classification (NCBI taxonomy): domain Bacteria; kingdom Pseudomonadati; phylum Pseudomonadota; class Alphaproteobacteria; order Rhodobacterales; family Roseobacteraceae; genus Leisingera; species Leisingera sp. The sequence continues at coordinate 57,992 of NZ_CEYXRG010000024.1, read as the reverse complement.
TGGTCGCCGAACTGCACCGCGACCGGGTGGGCGGCAAAGGTGAAGGGGGTGAGCTGTTCCGGATCCTTGCCCAGAACCCGGGCGTATTCGCGGGCCGCGGGTTCGGCATTGATCTCATGCACCACCCGGCGGGCCGGATCGGCCCCGGTCACCACCATGCGCTTCTGCGACGGGATCAGGTGGTCGGTCTTGAACACTTCGATCGGGCAGCGGCTGCGGACCTGGATCAGGATGGCGGCGTTGGAATGGGCTTGGCCGCCATGCAGCACATATGTCTTGCCGAAGTTGGTGCCGTCGCCCGCGGAACCTCCGAAAAAGGCCACCGGCCCCAATCCGACCGACAGTTGCGAGGTCAGCGTGTCCTCCTTGGTAGAGAGCCCATCGACCAGCAGGAAGGTGAAATCCGACACCCAGTCACCGGTGTCCTGTGCCATGTGATTGCGGTTGCGGATCATCCGTTCGATCACGCTGTGCGGATCAAAGCTGCCGAGATCCTCGATCAGGATGGTGCGGGTCTGGAAATGCGACTGGGAAAACCCGATGGCAACGATCTCGCCCTCGACATAGCCGGCCGCTGAAATCTCTCCGGCAGAGGTGCAGCCGACAACCTGCGCCGGGGCAAAACGGCGCTGTGCCTCATCAATCAGACGGGCAACGTCGGTGTCTGGTGACAGAAACAGAACCACCAGCGATAACCCGTTGGGGTTCAGCGCCTGTGCGAGCTGTTCCACAGCATCCGTTGCCCGGCAGTCAACCGAGCCGGACCGGACGACCTGAGGTTCCGCCACGGACGTGCGTGACGGACCATGGACAGGGTCCATCCTATTTCTCCTCCCCGTTTTTGCCCGCCAGATTAGGCGGGCGGCGGCGTGCCTTGCAAGACGTTAGCAAAGCTCGCCTGCTTGGCGGCCAGAACCGCCTGGGTGCGGCTTTGCACCCCGAGTTTCCGCATAATGGCGGTGATGTGGGCCTTAACGGTAGTTTCGGCAATAGACAACTCATAGGCGATCTGCTTGTTGAGCTTGCCCTCGCAGATCAGCTGCAGGATGCGTGCCTGCTGGTTGGTAAGCAGTGACAGCCGCTGAAGCACATCGTCGTTGTTTTCCGAGTCCCCATCCAGAAGCACATAGCCGTCGGGCAGGAACACATCGCCTTGGCTGATTGTCTCCAGCGCTTTTTGGAACACATCGCGCTGGCTGTGTTTTGGGATGAAGCCATTGGCACCGGCATGGATGACTGAGCTGACGATGCGGTTGTCTGCCATTGAGGACACCACGAGGATCGGGCAGCCGGTCACCTTGCGCAGGCGCAGCAGCCCGTCCAGCCCGTTGACGTCGGGCAGGTTCAGATCCAGCACCACCAGGTCAACGCGGACGCCGCCGGCGAGCATGTCGAGCGCAGCCTGCAGCGCCGGCGCGGTGTGCATGCTGCTGATCGCGGAAACGGCCTGCAGTGTCATCGCCAAGGCGTCACAGAAAAGCGGGTGGTCATCCACCAGCAGCGCCGCATGGAACTCTGGAGTGTTCGGCGTGTCGGTGTGTGTCGGCATATTTGCACCAGAGCTGTTGTTTTCCTGCCAGCTTAGCAAGCTGACAGCAGCAGCGGTATACGCCTAAAGTCGCATATGGCAGGCGCGCTCCCTCCGGAAGCGCGCCTGTGTTCCTTGCTTGCGGCCCTCTGCCGGGCGGATCAGTCTGCTTGTGCCAGCTGGCGCGGCAGGCGGAACGTCCAGAGCATGCCGCCCTGGTTCAGGTAGTTGACCTTTTTGGCCACCTCGCCGCCCCACAGCGGCACCGCGCCGCCCCAGCCGGAAATGACCGAGACATACTGCTCGCCGTCCTGTTCCCAGGTGATCGGCTGGCCGACGATGCCGGAGCCGGTCTGGAACGACCACAGTTCCTCGCCGGTTTCGTCATCAAAGGCGATGAAACGGCCCTCGGGGGTGCCGGTGAACACGAGCCCGCCCGCGGTGGTCATCACCCCGGCCCAGAGGGGCGCGTCGTTCTTGTACTCCCACTTGATGTCGCCGGTGTCCGGGTCGATCGCCTTGAGGCTGCCGATATGGTCCTCGTAGTTCGGCTTGATGGTGAAGCCCGCGCCGAGGTAGGCTGCGCCCTTCTTGTAGCTGATCGGCTCGTTCCAGATGTCCATGCCCCATTCGTTCGAAGGCACATAGAAATTGCCGGTGTTCTGCGAAAACGCCATCGGCATCCAGTTCTTGCCGCCCAGGAACGACGGCGAGGCAAAGATGACCTCTCCCTTGTTGCCGTCGGCCGCATCCGCCGGGTTTCCGGGGCGGTTGTCCTCATTGAACACCGGGCGGCCGGTTTCGTCGATACGCTCAGCCCAGGTGATGTCCTTGACGAAGGGCGACGCGCTGACGAATTTTCCATCTTCCCGGTTCAGGACATAGAAGAAGCCGTTACGGTCGGCGGTGGCAAAGCGCTTGTTGCCGCTGCGGTCGGTGTAGGCGACCACCTCGTTGACGCCGTCATAATCCCAGCCTTCGCGCGGGGTGGTCTGGAAGTGCCACTTGATCTCGCCGTTGGCGGGGTCGATGCCGATCCGGCTCGCGGCGTAGAGGTTATCGCCCGCGTTGCCCTCCACCGGGGTGCCTGCGTTGCGCAGGTGGCTGTTCCAGGGCGCCGGGTTGCCCGCGCCGAAGACCAGGGTATCGGTTTCCGCATCGTAAGAGCCGCCGAGCCAGGTGGCGCCGCCGCCGGTCTTCCACATGTCGCCCGGCCAGGTGGCGTTAAGGGTGCCGGTCATGTTGCTTTCCTCACCCTTGAAGGTGCCCATGTGGCCCTCGATCACCGGCCGGGTCCAGACCAGCTCGCCGGTTTCGGCGTCGCGTGCCTGCACCTCGCCGACAATTCCGAACTCGCCGCCGGAGTTGCCGGTGATCACCAGCCCGTTGACGATCAGCGGTGCTGCGGTCATCGAGTAACCGGCCTTGTAGTCGGCCACCTTCTTGCGCCATTTCACGTCGCCGGTCTTTAGGTCCAGCGCCACGATGCGGGCGTCCAGCGTGCCGAAATAGAAGGTGTCGCCATAGATCGCGCCGCCGCGATTCACCACGTCGCAGCAGGGCAGGATGCCTTCGGGCAGACGGGCGTCATACTGCCAGATCTCCTGGCCGGTCTCGACGTCGATGGCATAGACCCGGCTGTATGAGCCGGTGATGTACATGACACCGTCGTAGATCAGCGGCTGGGTTTCCTGGCCGCGCTGCTTTTCACCGCCCAGGCTGAAGGCCCAGGCAGGCACCAGGTTTGCGACATTATCCTTGTTCAGTGTGTCCAGCGGGCTGTAGCGCTGCAGGTGCCGCCCCATCCCGTTTGTGACCACCTGCGTTGTGGTCGTCTGGTCGTTCCTGAGGTCGTCTTCGGTGACTCCGGCGTGGCTGACGCCCGCCATCATGGTCCCCGCGGCGACCGCCGTGATGAAGCGGTTCATTGGGCTCCTCCCTTTCATTGGATATTCCTCAGCCACCGCCCTGCGCGGGCTGCCGGCCTGCCACAGTATCCAAGGCGGGCCGGGCGGGCGGTATTGCACAATGGTCGTATGCGGGCAGCGGCAGGGGGAAGGGCGGCGCAACGCGACAAAGCCCGGCGCCTTGCTGCCCGGGTTTGCGCTGCATTAGCCAGCGGTGTCCGCGGCCGCCTCAGCCCGGTTTCGCGGCCTTGCGGATCAGCCCGCGCGCCGGGTCGTAGCCCCAGACCGCCAGCCCCAGCCAGACCAGTCCGGACAGCAGCACCCAAGCCAGCGCGGCGGCGTTCAGCTGCTGATACAGCGCAAAGCGGATCAGCTCGACCGCCTGGCTGAAGGGGTTCACGGCGCAGATATCTCGCAGCAGCGCGGAGCTTTCGGCCATCTTCCACAGCGGGTAAAGCGCGGTGGACAGGAAGAACATCGGAAAGATCACGAAATTCATCACCCCGGCGAAATTCTCCAGCTGGCGGATCACCGAAGACAGCGCCAGCCCCAGCGCCCCCAGCATCAGCCCGGCCGGGACCAGGGCGGGCAGCAGCGCGGCATAGCCGCCCCAGCCAAAGCGGATGCCGAACAGCGCTGCCAGCGCCAGGAAAACATAGACCTGCAGGATCGAGATCGCGGTGCTGGCAAGCAGGCGGCAGACCAGCAGCCACCAGCGCGGCAGCGGGCTCGTCAGCAGCAGCCGCATTGAGCCCATTTCCCTGTCATAGACCATCGACAGCGAGCTTTGCATGCCGTTGAACAGCAGGATCATACCGCACAATCCGGGCACGATATAGACCTCGTAAGTGGTGTAGGTGGCATAGGGCGGGGTGATTGACAGGCCAAGCGCGGCGCGGAAGCCCGCGGCGAAAACCACTAGCCACAGCAATGGCCGCACCAGTGCCGCGACAAAGCGTCCGCGCTGGCCGATGAACCGCAGCGCCTCGCGCTGCGTGATTGCTGTCAGGGCTGCCAGCCAGGCGGTCATGCCGCCTGTTCCGTCAGCCTGAGGAAGTGATCGGCCAGCCCCAGACCGCCGCGCAGCTGGCGGGCGGTTCCGTCTTGCGCCAGCCTGCCGCGGTGCAGGATCAGCAGCTGGTCGGCGTCCTCCACCTCATCAGTCAAGTGGGTGGCCCAGAGTACCGTCAGCCCCTTGCGCCGCGACAGGTCGTGCACATGGTCGGTGATCGCGCGCCGGGTTGCCGCATCCAGCCCCACTGTCGGCTCGTCCAGCAGCAGCACCTTGGGATGGTGGATCAGGCTGCGGGCAATCTCCAGCCGGCGGCGGTGGCCGCCATTGAGATCGCGCACCCGCTCCCCCATCCGGCCGCGCATTTCCAGCCGCTCCAGCGCGGCCTCGATCCGGGCCTGCGCCCTGGCACCGCGCAGCCCGTGCAGGGCGGCGAAATAGCTCAGATTGCGCTGCACCGTCAGGTCCAAGTCCAGCGTCGGCTGCTGGAACACCACCCCCATCCCGCGCAGCGCCTTGCGCGGGGCTCGAGCCATGTCGTGTCCAGCGATCTCGATCCTGCCCCGCGGCGCGGTGAACAGGCGGGTAAGCAGCGCAAACAGTGTCGACTTGCCCGCCCCGTTAGGGCCCAGCAAAGCGCAGAAGGTGCCAGGCTCAACCCGGAAGCTGACCCTGTCCAGCGCCTGCCGGGTGCCGTAGGCATAGCTCAGGTTTTCCACCCGAAGCCCGGTCATTGGATGGTGATCTCCAGCCGCTGAGTATCGCCGGTCGAACCGGGCACCTTGAGGTGGTAATTCCCGGGTTTCAAAGCGATAAAACCAATCTCCATCTCGCCGGCCTCGTCAAACTCGATGCTGTCGAGCCCCAGCGGGCGGATCTCAAGGCCTTCCACGACAATCTCGTCGATCCAGACCGCGCGGAAGAAATCCGCGCCCGTCAGTGCCAGCTCCTGGCTGCCGTCGCCTCGAATCTCGAACTCGTAATAGGTGCCGGATTTCAGCGCCCAGGGGGCGTCGGCCAGTGGCATCCCTGCGGACAAAGTGACCGGCGGCAGGTCTTCTTTGTTGGAGGCGGACAACAGCCCGGCGAGGCCGAGGCCCGCCTTGCCCTGATCGTCATCATCGCTATCGGCGAAGCCGGCTGCGGGCAGGGCCAAGCACAGAACCGTGGAAAGAATACGGGATTTCAGCATCGGGTGTCCTCCTGTCGGGATGCGGTTTGCCGCGGGGGCGGCAGTTGTCAGGGCCGCAGCGCCGCTCCCCAGGGAAAGCGGCCGACCTTGATGGATTTCAGTGCCTGGCGCTTGGCGGTGTCGATCACGGTGACATCACCGGACACGCCGTTGGTGGTGAACAGCAGCGACTTGTCCGGGGAAAACGCCATGTGCCAGACCCGGCGGCCAACCAGGATGTAGTCTTCCACCTCAAGCGTCCCGGCATTGACCACCGCAATATGGTTGGACGGCCCCAGCGCAACGAAGGCAGTTTTTTCATCGGCCGTGAAGGCAAATCCCACTGGCTGCACCCGGTCGGGATGCACACCTTTGACATCGAAGCTTATCTTTCCAGTCTCAGTCTGAGTGGCGGTGTCGAAAACGGTGATGGTGCCGCCGATCTCGGAGGAGACCCACAGCGCGCTGCCGCCTGCGGTGAATTCGGCGTGGCGGGGCCGGGAGTCGACCAGCGTATTGGCAAACAGCTGTTGCGTATCCGTGTCGATCCAATGCGCCATATTGGTGGTCTCTGAGGTGGTGATGGCGATTTTGCCATCGGGCGAGACTGCCATGCCTTCGGGTTCGATCCCGACATTGATCTGTGCGACCACCTTGCGGGTTTCGGTGTCGACTACCGTGGTCACGGCATCGTCCTCGTTGGCGATGTAGAGATGCCGGTCGTTCGGGTGCAGCACGAATTGCTCGGGATCCTCGCCGGAGGGCAGCTCGTGCAGGATCTCGCCGGTGGCGGCATCCAGAACCTGAACCGTGTCGCTGTCAGAGGCGCAGACATAGGCTTTTGAGAAGTCCTTGGAGAAGGTGATGCCGCGCGGCCGCTCCCCGGTTTCGATGGTGCGGACCACTTCCAGCGTGGCGATGTCGATCACGCTGATGGTATCGTCCTTTTCGTTTGTGACCCAGATTTCCGCGGCATCAAGCGTTGCGGCCGGGGCCAGCAGCGCTGAGAAGGCGAGCGCGGCAAGGGGTTTTGCAATAGATGTCATTGGAAGGCTCCGCAGCGGCTTTCGGGTTCATCAAGGCCCAGGGTGTCGAGTTCGCTGTGCTGGTGCAGGAAGCCGGGCAAGGGTGCCTGCGCCGCCAGCGCGCGGGGGGTGGCGAGCGGGATCGGCTGGCGCAGCTGGCCGTTCCAGCGGCGGTAGCTGAGCGGCCGGCCCTTGAAACCGGCCAGCTCGAAACTGTCCGACAGGATGAAGCTGCGCAGAACTGCCGCGCCGGCGGAATTCGTGCGCGTCACCGCCTCGCCGATGGTTCGCATCGCGGCCCAGGCGGCATAGTCCCGGGCAAGCATCTTGCGGCCGGCGAGCTCCTGGAACCGGGATTGAAGCTGCGCCGCGCCCCATTGCTCGACCACCGGCGCCCAAGCCGTTGGCACTAGCCCTTCGGAACCGGCAACCGGCCGCGGCAGCCAAGTGTTGTAGGGCAGATAGCGGGCAAAGTCCTGCAGCTCGTCGGCAACCAGCAGCAGGTCATGGCGACCCAATTCCTGCGACATCAGCGGTACCTCTTGGGCGGCATTGCGGCGCATGTCGGCACCATAGTCCCAGGTCTGCTCGGCAGTGATTTCCAGCCCGAACTTGGCGGCGCTCTGGCGCAGCGCAGCGGCAAACGCCTGATCCTGCGGGTGGCTGCCGGAAATCAGCGCCAGCCCGGTCCAGCGCTTGGACAGCGCAAACTGCATCAGTGCGTCGCTGCGCATCAAGTCCGAGGGCAGGCTGTGCAGGAGGTTGCGGCGGCAGTCGCCGCTGCGCAGGCCGGTGTCCGGGCTAGCGCTGTTGAACAGCAGGGCATTCTGCGCCTCCGGCAGGTCGGCAGCGGCCAGCAGTGCCGGTTTGGGCGCATCCAGGATCAGCAGCTTGCTGCGGCTCAGCGCGGTCCGCACAGCCGCGGCAAAATCGCCGTCCTCAGGGACGGAAATGGCCTCCAGGCTGTAGCTGTGCCCTAGAAAGCCGCCGGTGGTCCGGTTGTCGGCCAGCCCCAGCTGCGCGCCTGTCTCGCCAAGATCCGCGGGCGGCGGATCAAGATTGGAGAGGGTCGGGGGCTGCACCTCCTGCTGTTTCAGGTAGATGACCGGCACCTCAACCCCGTTCGCCGCGGCAGAGGCAGCGGGCAACAGGGCTATCACGAATGTGATCAGAAAGCGCATCGGAACACCCGGTTTTGTCTGGATGGGTTGAGCGTACTGCCGCCCGGAGGTTCGCTGCCATTGGACCAAGGTCGTAGGCCGCCTGCGCGGTTCTCCAACTTAAGTCGCGTATCGGGGCAGGGCGCAGGCTGGCTATTCTTGCGGCAAGCTCAAACTTACGGGAGGAACTCATGTTCAAACTGCCTCTTGCGGCCCTTGGCCTAGCAGCACTTGCCACAGCGGCGCTCGCCCACGGAGATGTCGCACCGCAACCGATGAATACCGATGCCCTGCCAGACGTCGGAGAGGAATGGCTGACCGAAAACCCATATCGCGGCAAGGATGCGGAAGTCTGGCAAACAGCGGTCGACATCGGCAGCAGCGGCTACAACCAGAATTGCGCCCGATGCCACGGGCTGGGCGGCGTTTCCGGCGGGCTGGCACCTGACCTGCGCTACCTTGAGGCAGAAGAATTCGGCGACGAATGGTTCGTTGAGCGGTTCCGCAGCGGATACACCCAGAACGGCATCACCAAGATGCCCGCCTTCGGGGAGCTGCTGGGCCAGAAGGCCGCCTGGGCGATCCGAACCTACTTGGAAACCCGGCCCGATGACGGTGCCCTGGACGAGGCCACCGGCCGGCTGCTGGAAATCCGCGATGAGCTGACAACGATGGCCGGCGGCGGGGGCGGAGATGCGGCTGCGCTGCAGGCGGAGCTTGCCAAGATTGCAGAGGGTGTCGAAACCGGCTCCGGCGCACCGGTGGCTGACAGCGTGGCTTACCGGGCTGCCAGCCTGATCGATGGCGCAAAGCCGGACTTTGCGGGTGCCGCGGAGGCCTTGACCGTGGGCTTGTCAGCAGCTCATTGACCCGAAGGGCTGAGACAGATGAAACATAAGCTGGCCGGTCTCCTCGTCTTTGCAGCGCTTTTCTGCGGCTGGGCGCAGGCGGGACTGGCCCGCTGCGCCAGCCATGTGCCGCAGCCAAAACCGCAGAATGCTTCGCGCGATATCGTCGGGCAGGACCTTGAGACAATCACCGAGCGCGGATTCATCACCTTTGCCGCCTACGAGGATTTCGCGCCCTGGTCTTACGAGGAGGCGGGCAAAATAAAGGGGGCAGACATCGATTTGGGCCGGATGATTGCCGCGGAGCTGGGGGTGGAAGCGCGGTTTTCTCTGGGCGCGGCGGGCGAGAATCTGGATGCGGATCTGCGAAACTGGGTCTGGAAGGGGCCGATCGTGGGCGGCAGCGTGGCCAACGTTATGCTGCATGTCCCCTATGACAGCGAATTCGCCTGCCGGGTCGAACAAGTGGTGTTCACTGGCCAGTATCATGTGGAGGAAGTGGCTATCGCCTACCGCCGGGACGCATATCCCGAAGACCCGCCGGTGCCCGCCTATTTCCGCTTCGACAGCGTCGCGGTCGAGAACGACTCAATCGCCGACTTCTATTTATCGGCCTTTCCCGGCGGCCAGCTGAGCGGCAATATCCGCCGCTACCCGACGGCGGCAGCGGCTATGGCGGGCCTGGATCAGGCGGAGGTCAAAGCCGCGATGGGGCCTCTGGCGCAATTGGAGGCCGGGCTGACCGCGCGGACCGCGGTCCATACACCGCCGCTGCCTGGCTTTTCCGCGGGGACTTGGACGTCAGGCGTAGCTGTGCACTTTTCCTACCGTCCGCTGGCCTATGCGGTGGAAGATGCCATCGCCGCTGGACTGCAGGACGGCCGGATTGCCGCCATTTTCGCAGCTCATGGCCTAAGCCACCGGCCGCCGGAACTTCGCTAGAATACTGCCCCTAACCCACTGTCCTCAATCGGCCATCCTGCGCGAGAAGAGTGGCGCGGGGGCGGCCGGGCAGACGGTCCAGCGCGGTGGCGATTTCAGCTTCGCTCATGAGGCAAAAGGCGGTGGAGGATGCATCCGCCACCGCGGCGCTGTCCGCTTCGGTGCAGACGGTGGCCCAATGCGGCTGGCGGCCGAGGGCGGGGTGCAGAATATGCACGGTGCCGTGCAGCCGCAGGGCGCCGGGGCTGGAGGTCGCAATGGCCCGGCTGGTCAGGCTGCGGGCTGCAAAAACACCGCGCTCCGGATCAGCCAGCCCGATGCGGAACGGGCCGCCGAGCGCGGCAAACTCGCCTGCGTTGATCAGAACCCGCTCCAGCCCCAGGCGGGCGAGCGCGGCGCGGACCGTGTCTGTGGCATAGCCCTGGGCAATGCCGTTGAAGGTCAGCGCCTGGCCCGGCATCAGCCGGATTTCCTGCTCCGCTACGGACACCTTGCGCCAGCCTGTAAGGCGGGCGGCCTCGTTGCGGCCTTCACCGCGCGCGACGGCCTGCCAGACTGGCTGGACTGAGGGGTCGAAGATGCCTCCTGTTGCTGCATGCACTTGGGTGCAGAGCCGGGCTAATTGCAGAAACGGCGGCGGCGGGTTTCTCAGAACTCCGGTCCGGTTCAGCCGGGACAGGGCAGAGGCCGGATCATAGAGGCTGAACAGCTGTTCGGCCCGCCGCAGCTGCGACAGCGCGGCTGCAATCGCCTGATCTGCCAGCGGCGGCGGCGCGTCGATGGTTAGACGCGCCTCGGCGCCAAGGGCAAATCCCCGCCAAGTGACGGGTGCAGCTGGCGCTGCTGGGGCCGCGGCGCCCAGGGCGGCGGCAGAGATTGCCAGGAACCGGCGGCGGGTCAGTCTGGCGCTCATTCCGCGGCCTCCAGCTGTTGTTTCTTGCGCGCCGCCAGGATCAGCGGAACGCAGCGGGCCGGGTCGTCGTGGATCGACACGCAATCGAGGCAGCCAAAGCATTCGTCATAGCGGACCGAACCGGATGGCTCGATCGCGCCATAGGCGCACTTCACCCGGCACAGCTGGCAGGGGCTGCCGCAGGCGGCGCGCCGGGCGATCCAGTTACGCTGCCGCAGCAGCCCGCCCGCCGCCATGGCCGCGCCCAGCGGGCACAGGTAGCGGCAGAACGGCTTGAACAGCACCAGCCCCGCCGCCAGCCAGAACACCGCATAGGCAGTGAAATACCACTCGCGCTGGAAAGTGGTGGTGATCGCGGTCTTGAAAGGTTCGACCTCGGCTGCGGTGTCCACGTGTTCAGGTGCCAGGAAGACCAGCGAGATCAGCGCGCCCAGCACCCCGTATTTGAGGAGTTTGAGCCGCCCGTCCCAGGCTGGAGTAAGGCCCGCCTGAGGCAGTCCCAGCTTGCGGCCCAAGTGCTGCGCGAATTCCTGAAGCGCGCCGAACGGGCACAGCCAGCCGCAGAACAGGGCCCGCCCCCACAGTAAAAATCCGAGGATTGCGAAGCCCCACAGCAGCAGTGAAAACGGGTCGTAGGCGAGGAAGGCAAAGCTGCCGCCCTCGGCCGCGGTGCGCAGCACGCCCAGCACGGTGACGATGGAAAGCTGGCCCTGACCCCACCAGCCGATGAAAACCGTGACAACCGACAGCACCGTCAGCCGTAACGGGGTAAGCACCTTGCGCGCGGCAATCCGGCTTTGCGCCAGCAACAGCGCGGAGGTCAGCGCTGTCAGGAAAAGCGCCAGCAGGACCACGTCGGTTTGTCGGCTGCGCAGCGCCTCCAGCCAGGGCGGCACCGGCGCGGGCGCTTCGTCCCGCAGGAAAAAACGTTCGGGGGTCCGGTGCGTGACCGGGAACTCCACGGTACCGGTCTCGGGTTGGAACATGCCGTGCGCGCGCACCGCCTGGACGTGCAGCGTCCATTCCTGCGCCGGGTCAAAGCCGAGGCGGCGGTCGGCCCGCAGGATCATCGCCGTGCCGTCGTGCAGAGGCGCTGGCAGAGCCGGCGACAGCTCGACCAGCAGATCGCTGTCCCGCAGCGCCACCGGCAGACCGTTTTGGGTTGCGAACACCCGGTCCGGGGCGGTGTTCCGGATGAACTCCGGGCTGACCAGCCCGTGGCGGCCGGTCTCGATCAGCAAGAGAGGCTCATCATCGGGAGAGATCGCCAGGAAATCCTGCAGCTCGTCATAGCCGTCCGTCGACAGAGCAGCCTGAGCGATTGACGGCGGGCCAAGGTCGATGATCCAGAGATCCAGATAGGGGGCCTCGGGATGCTGCCGTGCCTCTGGGTCGTCATCTGCCCAAAGGGTGCCGGCAAAGGCCGCGTCAACCTCCGCATTGGAGACGGTGGCGCGGGCGGCCAGCCCCTGATCGACCAGCGCCGCCCAGTCCAGCGGCTCGCTGTGGTCCAGGTCCGGCCGGGCGGGCGGGGCGGTGATGACGCCGTGCATCTTCTCGCGTGCGACCGCCAGGGCTGCGGCCATGATGGAGTCATGGGCGATCCGAACTGAGGCGGTCGCCTTGGTGACCCCGTCGAGATAGACCAGAGAGGAGCCGGAACCCGTTTCGCCGTAGGGGGTGCCGATGGTGATCGAGGAGAAAACTGACAGGCCCGGGTACTGCTCGAAGAAGCGGTGAAACGGGGCCGGGCCAAGCCCGGAGACAAAGACCGGCTCGTTATGGCTGATCAGCCGGACATCCAGAAAGGTGCCGTCCAGGTCCAGGAGCACCAGCACGTTGACCGGCGCGCCGGAAAACCCGGGCAGGGGGGCTAGCGGCTCGGTTTCAAAGGCATAGCCTGCCTCCGCCCCGCCCGAGTTGAGCAGCGTATAGACACCCTTGCTGTTCACCAGCTCGCCCAAAGAGAATGGCGGCATGATCAGGGCGCTGATTTCCTCGCGCGGCAATGGCGACGCCGCCAGCACGCTGGCCGCAAAGAACCAGGCGTTAAACCAGAGTATGAACCGGGATACGCGCATAGACAGCAGTCTGCCGGGCCCGGACGCCCCGTGCCATTGGACCAAAGTCTGAGGCCGCCCTTACGACCAAAGGCCAATACCGGGGCCGGGGGCTGGCAGCTAGGCTAATGGGATTAAAGCCAGCAAAGGAGGACGAAATGGCCTGGTCTGCCCCGAAACTGAAAGAAATCAACTGCGGCATGGAAATCAACATGTACTCCCCGTCCGAGGACGACGGCCGCGAATACGAACCCGATCTGTTCTGATCGCCAAAAAGGAAAACGGCCATGCGGTTTCTGGTTCTTGGCGCGGCGGCGGGCGGCGGCTTGCCGCAGTGGAATTGCGGCTGCCGGAATTGCCGGGACGCGCGTCTCGGCAGGATCGCATCCGCCACCCAGTCCTCGCTGGCCGTCACACTGGACGGGCAGAGCTGGGCGGTTCTGAACGCCTCTCCCGACATACGGGTTCAGCTGCAGCACTGCCCGTCCATGCATCCGCAGTCGTTGCGCCACAGCCCGCTGCGCGCGGTGCTGCTGACCAACGGGGATATTGATCACATCGCAGGTCTCCTGTCCCTGCGGGAACAGTCGCCTTTTTCTCTGTTCGCCACTGCCGGGCTGCTGGATGTGCTGGCGGCCAACCCGGTGTTCAACGCCCTTCCGGCGGCTGTTGGCCGCCATCCTGTGCGGCTGAGCGAAGGTTTCGAGCTGCTTCCGGGACTGCGTGCAACGGTTTTTCCGGTACCGGGCAAGGTGCCGCTGTTCATGGAAGGCGGGGAGGTGCAGACGGATCTGATCGGGGAGCAAACCGTCGGCGTCCGGCTGACCGACGGCAGCAAAACCGCCTATTACATCCCCGGCTGTTCCGGCGTGTCCGCTGAGCTGCTGGAGATTCTGGCGGATGCTGACCAGGTATTCTTTGACGGAACGCTCTGGCACGATCAGGAGATGATCCAAAGCGGGACAGGCACCAAGACCGGCCAGCGGATGGGGCATATCTCGATCAGCGGCGCGGAAGGCTCGGTTGCCTGTCTGCAGACAGTGGATGCGGCGAAGACGTTTATTCACATCAACAACACCAACCCGATCTGGCAGCCCGGCAGCGCCGAGCGCGCGCAGGTGCTGGCCGCCGGATGGACAATTGCAGCGGATGGAATGGAGATTGCCTTATGAATGTGCAAACCCGGGAAATTCCGGCGAGAGAACCTTTGGAAGCCCGCCTGCGCGCCATCGGCGCGGCGCGGTACCACGACAAGCATCCATTCCATCACAGACTGCACGGCGGGGAATGCTCTCCCGACCAGGTCCGCGCCTGGGTGATCAACCGTTGGGCCTATCAGGCGGCGATCCCGATGAAGGACGCGGCCTTTCTGTCCCGCTGCACTGATCCCGCCATGCGCAGGGCCTGGCGCAGCCGGATAGAAGATCATGACGGCGGCATCAGCGAAGGCGGCGGCATACGCCGCTGGCTGCGGCTGGCCGAAGCGGTCGGGCTTGACCCGGACTACGTGGCCTCCGGCCGTGGCGTGCTGCCGGCCACCCAATTCGCCGTCGACGCCTATATCCGCTATGTGCGCGACATGCCGCTGCTGCAGGCAGTGGCCTCATCGCTGACGGAACTATTCGCGCCGTCCATCCACGAGCAGCGGATCGAAGGCCTGCTGCAGCATTACGATTTCGCCAGTGCCGCCAGCCTGTCCTATTTCCGCAAGCGGCTGACTGAGGCGCCAAAGGACGTGGAATTCGGCCTGGCTTGGGTGCTGGAGAACGCTGACACATTGGAGAAGGAAGCTGCTGCCTGCGAGGCGCTGATCTTCAAGACCAATGTCCTGTGGGCGCAGCTTGATGCGCTTTGGGGCGCTTATGTAGAGCCGGGGCGGATCCCGCCGGGCGCCTGGCAGCCGGGCGAGGGGCTGGTATGAAGCTGGCACTTGCCCCCACGGACCGCCCCTGTCTGCCGCGCGGGGTGCGCATGATTACCGACAAGGTGCGGGGCGGCAAGGTGCTGCTTTGCCCGGAAAAAGCCATTGCCTTGGATGCCATCGGAGTGGCGATCCTGTCACGGGTCGATGGCAGCGCTTCGTTCGAGGAAATCGTTGCCGGTCTGGCGGCAGCCTATGATGCCCCGGCGGAGCAGATCGCCGGCGACGCGCAGCGCTTCCTGGCCGGGCTTCGGTCCCGGTTGTATCTGGCGGTGCGGCCATGACGGTGCCTCCGCCCATCGCGATGCTGGCTGAGCTGACGCACCGCTGCCCGCTGGCCTGCCCCTATTGCTCCAACCCGCAGGACCTCTTGGGCCGGGACGCGGAGATGACAACCGGCGAGTGGGCGGATGCCTTCCGCCAGGCTGCGGAACTGGGGGTCCTGCAATTGCACCTGTCCGGCGGCGAGCCCGCCGCGCGCCCCGATCTGGCGGAACTCACTGCCGCGGCACAAGGCTGCGGGCTTTATACCAACCTGATCACCAGCGGCATCGGCCTGACGCCCAAGCGGCTGGATGCGCTGGAGGCAGCGGGGCTGGACCATATCCAGCTGTCGCTGCAGGGCACAAACGCGGAGCTCGCGGATTGGATCGGCGGCTACAAGGGCGGGTTTGACCGCAAGATGAAGATCGCCGCGGAGATCAAGGCGCGGGGAATTCCCCTGACGCTGAACGCTGTCATGCACCGGCACAATCTGGACGATCTGGAACGCACTATCGAAATGGCCGTCGAAATGGGCGCGCGGCGGATTGAGGTCGCCTGCGTTCAGTTTCACGGCTGGGCGTCCCGCAACCGGGCACAGCTGCTGCCCACCCGCGCGCAGACAGAGGCTGCCAAGCGCGTCGTTACTGAGGCGGAGCAGCGTCTGCGTGGTGTGCTGGCCTTTGATTTCGTCCCGCCTGACTATTACGCGGACTATCCCAAGGCTTGTATGGGAGGCTGGGGGACGGCTGGGCTGAACATCGCGCCGGATGGAACTGTGCTGCCTTGCCATGCGGCCCAGACTATCCCGCACCTGGACTTTGACAACGTCCGCAGCAAGCCACTGGCCGCGATCTGGTACGACGGCGCCGCGTTCAATGCCTACAGGGGCACTGATTGGCTGCCGCAGCCCTGCCGCAGCTGTGACCGCAAGGAAGCTGATTTCGGTGGTTGCCGCTGTCAGGCGCTAGCCCTGGCAGGCGACGCAGGCGCAACAGATCCCGTGTGCCGGAAGTCGCCCCGGCATCAGGCCGTGCTCGATCTTCTTGAACAAGCCGGAAACAGCTCAGACGCTGCTTTTGTTTACCGGAGCGCTGCTGGCTGAGAAGAGCCGCTGAAGGCGCGAAACGGTGGTGTATTGGCTGCCAATGGACGGGGAAACCGTACAGCACCTTACAGGAAAAAGAGAATGCTTATCGCGGGAGCGGGCAGGCGTCACCGTCCGCCCCAACCGTCCGCTCGGGGGACCCGGCCGGCTGCGGACACAGATTGCTCTTCTGCCATTTCATGCAGAGTTTTATACCGGGCATTTGCTCTCCAAGCGAACCTGGCTGGTTCGGTCCGTTGTGCCGATGGACCCAAAGACAGTCATACACTAAAAATTAGACGAGCCATTCCAAAGCAGCTCTTCCGTCAGGCCTTGTAAAAGCCGCGGGCATTGGCGGTTTCGGCTGAGTGGCCCGTGCCTTGTCACATGGGCCGGTTGGACCGGGTATTGTGAGCAGGCCGCAGGTGAGACGTCCGGCGGGTACGGCGGATCGGCAGTCGGGACAGAACGTGGAGACTTGGCGCATTCGGATGATTTTTTCGGTCAATGCTGCCTCAAGATATAGATAAACGTTGTTAAGGTCTGGAGAAAGGGTAGCTCAATGTACCGGATTCGCCTGTTCGCCATTCGTCATGCGCGTAGCTTTGAGTGGATATACAAGCGGGTAGAGCAGGTCATGATTGCTCTGGACCCAGTCTTGAGCAAAATCGGGTACCACCGGGTCGAACGTCCCATCGCCTTTGTCGAGAAATGCGTCAAGACTGTGCTGTTCGATTGCAAGATGTGCGGGCAGTGCGTGCTATCCTCGACCGGCATGTCCTGCCCGATGAACTGCCCCAAACAGCTGCGCAATGGCCCTTGCGGCGGAGTAAGGCCAGGAGGGTTTTGCGAGGTAAAACCGGAAATGAAGTGTGTTTGGGCGCTGGCCTGGGACGGTGCGTCGCGGATGAAGGGCGGCGCGCAGATCGCAACTGTGCTGCCACCGGTCGAACGCAACCTCGAAGGGTCGTCGTCCTGGCTGCGGGTGAGCCGCGAAAAAGCAGCTCATCTGCGAGAGGCCCGGGAAAAACGCCGCACCGCCATTGCAGACGCTTTCCCTGATGCGCGCAAAAACGAGCCCTCTGCCGCGCCGCTGGCGCAAGAGCCCGCTCAGGCTCAGAAGGGGGCAAAATGATGGACCACACGTTGCCGCAGCCTTATTCAGCGCCTCCCGAAGGCCATGTTTCGCACAGCCGGCTGGAACGGGTGCTGCGCTCAGGCCGCTTTGCCATCACGGCGGAATTGAACCCGCCCGACAGCGCTGACCCTGCGGATGTCTATGATGCTGCCCGCCCGCTTGGGGAAGTTGCCGACGCCATCAACGCGACGGATGCCTCGGGCGCGAACTGCCATATGTCCTCAATCGGGATCAGCGCGCTGCTGACCCGAGCCGGGTATTCCCCTGTCTACCAGATCTCCTGCCGCGACCGGAACCGGATCGCCATTCAAGGGGACGTGCTGGGTGCCGCCGCCATGGGGGTCAGCAATGTTCTGTGTCTGACGGGCGATGGTGTCGGCGTTGGGGACCAGCCGGGCGCCAAGCCGGTTTTCGATTTTGACTCATTGTCGCTGCTGCGTACCATCAGGACCATGCGGGATGAGCGGAAGTTTTTGTCCGGGCGCACCATTACCAACCCGCCGCTGCTGTTTCTGGGGGCGGCTGAGAATCCTTGTATACCACCCTACGAGTGGCGCCCGGAACGACTGGCCAAGAAAGTGGAGGCCGGTGCGGAGTACATCCAGACCAACTACATTTACGACGTTCCGCTGTTCGAGAAGTTCATGGCGCGGGTGCGGGATCTGGGATTGGACAAGAAAGTCTTTATTCTGGCCGGCGTCGGTCCGTTGGCTTCTGCACGGGCGGCCCGGTGGATGCGCTCGAACGTGCCGGGGATCCATATTCCGGATGCGGTTATTGAGCGTATGGAGAAAGCTGAAAAACCCGGGCAGGAAGGCAAGAAAATCTGCGTGGAGCTCATACAGCAGATGCGTGATATTGCCGGTGTATCCGGGGTGCATGTCATGGCCTACCGGAAGGAACATCAAGTCTCTGAAATAATTCAAGAGTCCGGAGTTCTAGCGTCACGTAAGAGGGCTTGATAACCGCGTTGCACTGCCCCGTGGCGCTTCGATGCGGACCAGCCAGAATTTGGGCGGGCTCGGGTGCAGGGATTGTTTGCATAAGTTTTCGAAACGATGATTGATTGCCGGATTAGCAACGCGGGTTTGCGGATCCCGCCCGTGGCGGAATTTCCAGAGCGGCGAAAAACGGCCCGAAAATGGAAGCCTGGCCTGTGCAAGAGGAGCGGAGCAGGCTTGTCCGGTGGTTCCGGGGCCTGCGGAACCCGCGTTCGCTAAAGACTGGGCGCGGGCCTTCGAAGTCTTGGCATATCGTGCGGTGCAGGGCGGCAGGCCGCAGGTGGAAACACTGCGGCAATACGCAGGTCAGGGAGCGCCGGAGGAGCTCGCAGGCGGCCATGCCATGAACCGCCAGCGCCCCCTCTCTTGGCATCCAATGTGTCCGAAACCTGGTCATGGGGCAGGCCTGTCAGTGACCGTCAGTCACCATTTCATTGACATGAATGTTGATTCATGTTTCATGTTTTGCAGGGAGAAATCAGGGAGGAGCCCTCATGCTGCGCTTATTTGCGTTGACGGTTGCCGGTGCATTGATGTCGTCTGCAGCCTCTGCCGAAATCCGCATTGCCCATGTCTATGGCAAAACCGGCCCGTTTGAGGCCTATGCGGCCCAGTCGCACAACGGTCTGAAGCTGGGTCTGGAGTACGCCACGGGCGGCACCATGGAGATCAACGGCGAGAAGATCGTGCTGATCGAGAAGGACACACAGTTGAAGCCGGACATCGGCCGCGCGCAGCTGGAGGAAGCTTTCGGAGATGATGACGCGCATATCGCTGTCGGCCCAGTCAGTTCCGGCGTGGCATTGGCCATGCTGCCGGTTGCCGAAGAGTATGAACGCGTTCTAATCGTCGAACCTGCGGTCGCGGATTCGATAACCGGCGCGAACTGGAACCCCTATATTTTCCGCACCGGACGCAATTCCTCGCAGGACGCAATTGCAAATGCGGTGGCGCTGGGCGGGGAGGGCGTGACTATTGCGACCCTGGCACAGGACTATGCCTTCGGGCGTGATGGCGTGGCGGCATTTAAGGAAGCGCTGGAAGCCACAGGTGCAACCATTGCCCATGAAGAATACGTCCCGACCGACACCACTGACTTCACGGCGGCAGCCGAGCGGATCTTTACCAAGATGGGAGAGGTCGAGGGCGAGAAGAAGCTTTTCATCATCTGGGCCGGCGGCGGCAACCCGATGGGCAAAATCAATGCCATGGAGCCTGAGCGTTTCGGCATTGAAATTGCAACCGGCGGAAACATCCTTGCGGCGCTGAAGGCGTACAAAGAGCTGCCGGGTATGGAAGGCGCGACCTATTACTACTACGAAATCCCGCAGAACCCGGTGAACGAGTGGCTGGTGAAAACCCATTTCGAGCGGTTTGACAGCCCCCCGGATTTCTTCACCGCTGGCGGCATGGCGTCCGGGCTTGCGATTGTCGAAGCGATCAAGAAGGCAGGCGGCGCAGAGGACACCGAAGCGTTGATCGAGGCAATGGAAGGCATGTCCTGGGAAACCCCTAAGGGCACCATGCAGTTCCGTGCCGAAGACCATCAGGCAATGCAGCCCATGTATCACTTCCGCACTGAAATCCAGGACGGCAAGGACTATGGCGTGCCGGTGCTTGTGCGTGAAATCGGCATGGATGAAATGAACATCCCGATCCGCAACCAGTAACAGGCGGGATGTTCCCCGCCTAACCCCGGCGCGGCCGCCGAGGCCGCCCCGGGGGCAGGGGAGAGATCAATGACCCAGATACTTCTTGAAACGGATGCACTGACGGTGCGGTTCGGCGGGCATGTGGCTGTTGATGCGGTGTCCTGCGGTTTCCGCGCAGGCGAGCTGACCGCTATCGTCGGGCCGAATGGCGCAGGCAAGACCACTTATTTCAACCTGATCTCGGGCCAGATCCCGGCCAGCGCCGGCACGGTGAAGCTGATGGGGGAGGACATTACCCGTCTTGGCGTGGCTGCCCGTTGCCGCCGCGGACTGGGGCGTGCGTTTCAGCTCACAAATCTGTTTCCCAGCCTGACTGTTCTGGAAAATGTGCGTTTAGTGATTCAATCGCGCCAGCACAAAGGGTTCGGACTGTTCTCGATGGCGGACAGCCACACCGAGCTGACAGTCGCGGCGATGGCCATTCTGGAACGGGTGCGGCTGGACACCCAGAAAGACCAGCTCGTGTCAGAGCTGTCGCACGGCGACCAGCGCAAGCTGGAAGTAGCGCTGCTGATTGGGCTGGACCCGATGGTTTACATGTTCGACGAACCGACGGCAGGCATGAGTGTCGACGAGGCGCCGGTGATCCTGGACCTGATCGCCGAGATCAAGGCGGACCGGGAACGCACGGTTCTGCTGGTAGAGCATAAGCTGGATGTGATCCGCAGCCTCGCCGACCGCATCATCGTTTTGCACAATGGCGCGCTGGCCGCCGATGGGCCGCCCGCCGAGGTCATGGCATCTGCGGTGGTGCAGGAGGCCTACATGGGCAAGGAGCTGGAGCATGTCTGACCCGATCCTGTCGCTGAATGCGGTGCATACCGACATCGCGCAGTATCACATTCTTCAAGGCGTCGATCTTGTTGTGCCGCGGGGTCAGGTGACCATGCTGCTGGGCCGCAATGGTGTGGGCAAGACCACGACGCTGAAAACCATAATGGGGCAATGGACAGTAAGGTCAGGGGGAATTATCTTTGACGGTCAGGATATTACCCGCCTCCCGGTTCCGGCGCGCGCAAGGGCGGGCATCGGCTTCGTGCCCGAGGATATGGGGATTTTCCGCGATCTGACGGTAGAAGAGAACATGGTGCTGGGCTGCACCTCCGGCCCGCTGGATCCCAGACGCAAGGAGTGGCTGCTGGGGGCTTTCCCGGCGCTGGGAACCTTTTGGAGCAGCGAGGCGGGGAACCTTTCCGGCGGCCAGAAACAGATGCTGTCGATCGCCCGTGCAATGGCCGAGGACCGCAAGCTTTACCTGATCGACGAGCCGACCAAGGGGCTCGCCCCGGCAATCGTGTCGACGATGGCTCAGGCGTTGCGTGAGCTGAAAGCGCAGGGTGCGTCCATTCTGCTGGTGGAACAGAACTTCTCGGTTGCCAAAGCGCTGGGCGACAGCGCTGCCGTCATGGATGACGGGCGGGTGATTTGGAGCGGAGAGATGGCCGAACTGGCCGGAAAAAAGGACCTTCAGGAACGTCTGATGGGTCTTAGCATGGAGGCGCATTGAGATGACCGCAGCCCCCGATCATAGACCGACTTTCGCCAGTATCACCCTGACTGAGCGGCTGGCTGAGGCAATGCCTTTTCTGCTGATCCCCTTGCTTGTTCTCCTTGGGTTTTTGGCAATTGGCGTGCCCTCGTCCTGGCTGACGCTGACTGTCTCAGGCCTGGCGATGGGGATGATGATCTTCATCATGGCGTCAGGCTTGACCCTGGTCTTCGGCCTGATGGATGTGATCAACTTCGGCCACGGCGCCTTTGTTTCCGTGGGCGCCTTTGTCGGGGTGTCGGTGCTCATTGCGCTTGGCGAGTGGACCGGCACCGCATCGCTGCTCCTCAACATGTCTGCAGTGCTTCTGGCCGTGGTCGCCGCGATGGCTGTGACTGGTGTTTTAGGCTGGGGGTTTGAGCGGATCATCGTGAAGCCGGTTTACGGCGCGCATTTGAAGCAGATCCTTGTCACCGTGGGCGGCCTCATCGTCATTGAACAGCTGATCCATGTGGTCTGGGGGCCGGATGAGATCTTCATCAACCGTCCCGAAACGCTGAAGGGCGCAGTCACCTTTGCCGGAGCGGCGATGGAGAAGTACCGCCTTCTGGCCGTGGGGGTCGGGCTGGTCCTGTTCATCGCTATGCGCATGGTTCTGCGCCGCACCAAGATCGGCCTGATCGTGCGCGCCGGGGTGGAAAACGGCCCGATGGTCGAAGCACTCGGCTACCGTCTGCGCCTGGTCTTTGTCGGCGTGTTCATCGCCGGCTCTGCCCTTGCCGGGCTGGGCGGTGTGATGTGGGGCCTCTATCAGGAGGTCATCACCGCCGGGATGGGAGAAAAGATGATGGTGCTGGTCTTTATCGTCGCCATCATCGGCGGGCTGGGGTCGGTCGAAGGAGCGTTTATCGGCGCTCTTCTGGTCGGGCTGATGCAGAACTACGTGGCCTTTCTGGAACCGAAGCTGGCGCTGGTGTCGAACATCGCGCTGATGACCGCAATCCTGATGTGGCGGCCGCAAGGCATGATGCCAGTTGTGAAGGCGAAGTAAGATGATCGTCAAACTACTCTCCGGGGATCAGCCGCGCTCAACTGTTCTGACGGCGCTGCTGGTTGTGATCCTGATCTGTCTGGCGGGTGCGCCGTTCCTGTTCGATGGCGTGCGCCCGCTCGATACAGCCGCGCGGATCTGTATCTTCATCCTGCTGGTGGCGAGCTATGACCTGCTGTTGGGCTACAGCGGGATCGTTAGCTTTGCCCATACGATGTTCTTTGGCCTGGGCGCCTATGGTGTTGCGCTTGCATCCACACACATGGGGCGCGGCTTTGACGCGCTTTTGGCAGGGTCGCTGTCCGGCGCCTTGGCTGCGGTTGTTCTGGCGCTGCTGATCGGTCTGTTCAGCTTGCGGGTGCGGGCGATCTTCTTTGCAATGATCACCCTGGCCGTGGCCTCAGCCGTTGCTGTTCTGGTTTCGCAGTTCTCTGCCATAACCGGCGGTGAAGACGGGCTGACCTACAAGATCCCGCGGGTTCTGACCTCGGCCAACCGCATGGGCGAGTTCATGGGTACCAAGATCAGCGGCAAGATCCTGAATTACTATCTGGTGTTTTCCGCCTCGCTCATCCTGTTCCTCGTTCTGCTGCGTATCGTGAATTCGCCCTTTGGCCGTGTACTGCAGGCAATCCGAGAGAATGATTTCCGGGCCGAGGCGATCGGCTACCGTGTGGTTTGGTACCGGACTGTTGCGACCTGCCTTTCGGCGGCTGCGGCTGCGCTGGCGGGGAGCTTGTTTGCCATCTGGCTGCGCTATGTCGGACCGGACACCACGCTCAGCTTTGAGATCATGCTCGACATCCTGCTGATGGTCGTGATCGGCGGCATGGGCACGATGTATGGCGCGGTGATCGGGGCGACCCTGTTCATCCTGGCCCAGACCTATCTGCAGAACCTGATGGGCAGCGCATCCGAGGCAACCTCGGCCCTGCCGCTGATCCCTCACCTGCTGGATCCGGACCGCTGGCTGATGTGGCTGGGCATCCTGTTCATCCTCAGCGTCTACTTCTTTCCGACGGGTATTGTCGGGCGGCTGCGGGAACGGCGTGCGTCATGACCATTCCTGTTCTATTTCTGCACGGCTGGGCCATGAACGGGGCGATGTTCGATGACACGGCGGAACGTCTGGGGCCGGGGTTTGACTGCCACGCGCCTGATCTGCCGGGCCATGGCGGCCGGCTGGCAGAGGAAGCCAGCCTCGACGCCTGCGCTGCCCTTGCAAAGCAGTGGATCGAGGACCTGGACCGGCCCATCCTGGCCGGCTGGTCCATGGGTGCCGGGGCCGCGTGGCGGCACCTGTCGCGGCATGGAACCTCCGGCCTGCGCGGGCTGATCACCATCGACATGAGCCCCCGGATGCTGCCGGACGAGGGCTGGGACCTGGGCCTGCTTGGCCAAAGCGCGGAAGCCATTCTGGCAACCTCTGGCAAAATCGTGCCGGAGTGGCCCCGCATGGCAAAAAGCATTGCGCGCAACATGTATGCCCGCACCAGCGATCCGGCTCCGAGCCGCGAAGACGTAACAGCCCTGCTGCTGGCGCAAGACCCCGCACGCCTGCGCCCGATTTGGGATGATCTGGTGGCTATGGATGAGCGGGAGACGATCCGGAAAATCGATATCCCCTACCTCGTCTGCTCCGGCGCGCAAAGCAGGCTCTACAGCCAGGATGCAGCGCGATGGATTGCGTCGCAGGCAAAACGTGCGCGGGTGGAGAGCTTCGAAAACGCCGGACACTCGCCCCACCTGGAAGAGCCTGAGGCCTTTTGCGATGCCATCCGGCGATTTGTTACGGCAGAAGGGCTCGCAACACCCAATCAAGATCAAGACGAGAGCCGATGACCAAGCCGACAACTGCCAAACCTAAAACCAAACGCGGAATGGAGCGCCGGGCCAAGATCCTTGCCGCCGCCGAACAGGTGATCGGTGAAAAGGGCTTTGCTGCGGCCTCCATCGCTGACATCACCCGCGCTGCCGAAACCGCACTGGGCACCTTCTACATCTATTTTTCGGGCAAGGACGAAGTCTTTCGGGAGCTGGTGCAGGACATGGGCCATGCAACCCGCTCCCAGGCCGCGGAACGGATTGCCGGTGCTGTAAACCGGCTTGAGGCCGAGCGTGCAGGTCTGGAAGCCTATCTGACCGTGGTGCGCGACCGCCCGTTGCAATACCGCATTGTCGAGGAGGCCCGTTTTGTCGATCCCGAAGCCTACCGCGAGTATTATACCGAGTTTGGCAAGGCCTATGCTGATCAGTTGAACCAAGCCGCTGAGAAGGGAGAGATTTCTCCTGGCGACGCCGAAGTGCGCGCCTGGGCCCTGATGGGGGTCGCCAAAACGCTGGGTGAACGGTTCGTTCTTTGGGAAGACGAGGCCGACATCGACCGGGTCGTTGCGGAGGCCCACAAATTCATCTGCAACGGATTGGCGCCATGAGGGGACTGGTTTCCTGGGACAAAGCGGATCTGCCGAACGGGGAGCCCTGTTTCCGGATCACGATGAAGGCACCGCGCGCCAATGCGCTGGAGCCTGGTTTGTTGCGGGCCCTGCACCGGGCGTTCGATGCTTTGGAACAATCAGATGCCCGAAAGGCGCTGGTCCGCGGCGGGCGACATTTCTCCACCGGCGGTGATGTCGGCCGCTTTTTCGAGGCGGCACAGAACGGCCGTGCGGAGAGCTACGCCGAAGACGTGGTCCCAGTTCTGCAAGATCTGATCATGCGGATGATAGAGATGCCCGTTGTGATCGCCTCGGCGGTTCGCGGTGCTGCAACCGGCGGGTCGGCGGGGCTTGTTTTTGCATCGGCTATTGTTGCGGCTGACCCGGGCGCCTTTGTGCAACCCTACTACGGCGTCATGGGCTTTGCCCCGGACGGCGGGTGGACCGCGCTCCTGCCGGAGCTGATCGGCGCCGGGCCGGCACAAAGCTGGCTGATAGCAAACCACCGCCACGGCGCAGCAGACTTGCAGCGCCTGGGGCTGGTTCAGGCGGTTGATGCGGATCCGGAGACCCGGGCTGTGGCACTCCTGGCGGGCATCGACGCGGGCTCTGCGCTGGCAGCCAAGTCGATGGTCTGGAATGGCGACCGGCTGGCCCGGGTCCGAGCAGGGCTGGACGCGGAAGCTGCCGCCTTCCGAAGGCTGATCGGGCGCCAGGAAACTCTGTCGCGGATGAAACAGTTTCTTACACCAACCGGATAATGCGATGTTCGATGTAATCCCGGATATGGCCGCAAAGCGCGCGGAGTTGACCCCCGATGCCTTGGCTTTTCACGACACCTCCACTGGATGCGACTGGAGCTTTGCCCAGATCAACGATGCGGCAAACGCAGTGGCCGCAGGGTTGCAGGCACAGCAATTGGCAGAAGGCGACCGTGTCGCCATCATTTGCCAAAACCGGGTGGAGTTTTTCATCACCCTGTTCGCTTGCCAGAAGACCGGGATCATTCTGTGCCCTCTGAACTGGCGCCAGCCTGCGGCGGAACTTGTGCAAACTCTTAAACACGCTGGTATCTCAATGATGCTGACGGATGCGGAGTTTGAGGCCACGGCGCGCCAGGCTGCAGCGGGCGCTGGTGCGCCTGTCCTTTCAATCGAGAAAGACCTCACCGGTTGGATCAAGGCAGGTGGCCCTGTATTAAAAGAGCCGGTGCCAGCCGAGCGGCCGTGGTACCTTTTGTTCACTTCTGGAACCACGGGTCTGCCAAAATCGGTAATCCAGACCGCGCGTATGGCTTGGGCAAATACCGTGAACATCGGCCAGGCGATCGACATCGCATCAACCGACCGCGCGGTGTGCTTTCTGCCCCTGTTCCACACTGCTGGAATAAACCTCTACACTTTGCCGGTTTTCCTGACCGGCGGCAGCTCTGCCATTCTACCGAAGTTTGAGGCCGAACTGGTCCACGGCCTTTTGGCTTCCGGGCGAATAAACCAGTTTTTCGGTGTGCCGGCAGTCTACCAGGCCTTGTCTCTGATGCCGGGCATTGAAAATCTGGATTGGCCGTCGATCCGCTGCGGATGCGGCGGGGCGCCGCTGCCGGAACCGCTGATCCGCTTCTTTGGCTCAATGGGGGCCAATGTGCTGAACGGTATGGGGATGACCGAAACCGGCCCGACCGTTTTTCTGATGGATCCGGCCCATGCGGCAGAGAAAATCGGATCCGTCGGGAGACCTCAGAGCCTTGTGGAAGTCCGTCTGGCCGGGGTGGCGGAATACGCCGAAGGGGCGGGCGAACTGCAGGTGCGCGGACCAGGGGTCACACCCGGGTACTTCGGCAACCCGGAGGCGACAGGGAAGACCTTTACTGCGGATGGCTGGCTGGCCACCGGCGATGTCGCGCGGCGTGACGCGGATGGCTACTACTACATTGTTGACCGCATCAAGGACATGTACATCTCGGGCGGCGAAAACGTTTACCCCGCCGAGGTCGAGCGGGTGCTGAATGATCACCCTGCCATTCTGGAATCCGCGGTTGTCGGCGTTTCCGACGCGAAATGGGGCGAAGCAGGTGCTGCATTCATAATGTTGCGCCCAGGCCAGATTGCAGATCCTGAAACACTGCGCCCGTGGTGCCGGGAACGGCTTGCAGGATACAAGGTGCCTGCACATTTGAGGATCGTTGAAGATTTCCCGCGCACGGCTGCAGGTAAAGTATGCAAACCCAAGCTGCGCGAGGAGTTCAAAACATGATTGATCTGCAGGAACGCTGGACCCCGACGCAAGCAGAGTTTGATGCCTTTGCGGAAGTTTCCGGCGATGACAATGCGATCCATGTGGATCCCCGGTTCTGCGCTGGAACGGCCTTTGGGCGCACAGTGAGCCACGGAATGCTGATCTATTCCAAGCTTTGGGGAATGCTAAAGCGCTATGACGACGGGCTGTCTCAGGTCAGTCAAAGCCTGATGTTTCCGAACCCGGCTTATGCGGGCGAAGAACTCAGCCTGCGGATTGCACAAGAGGCGCCGGGGCGGGTGATGATGCTGGTCACGCGGGTGGAGGATGGCGCGGAGTGCCTGGTTGGGGAGGCAGAGATCGCATGCTGACAGTAGGGCAATCGGCGCGGATTACACGCAGCTACACCCGGAAAGATCTTGAGGCTTATGCGGCGTTGAGCGGTGCCAGCGCTGACAGCGTGCCTGAGCCGCTGATCGCTGCCTTGTTCTCTTATCTTCTGGGGGTGGAGCTGCCGGGATCAGGCACCAATTATCTGAAACAGGATCTGGACTTCAAAGCGCCCGCACCGCTGAATACCGCTCTGGAGGCCAGGGTGGAGATCGTCAAGCTGCGGCCTGAGAAACATCTCGTGGATCTTTGGGCAAGCTGCACCGCACCAAATGGCGCAATCATTTGTGAAGGCCGCAGTCTGGTCAAAGCCAAAGACGTTCCGGGAGCCTTTTCGAGCCAGAATCGTTGAGGAAACTCCAATCTGAACTGGCTGGATCGAATTGTTGTACCCTTTAGGCAGTTTGCTGCCTGGGGCTAATTAGTATCGAACATTGTAAGGTGATTTTCTGCCTCCGAAGACCACTTCCGCGGTTCAGGCTCAGATTTGCGAAGGGGTATGGTCTGAGGCCCCTGGATACAAAGATACGCGGAAATCCGGCTTGGAGTTTGTGGCGCCTTCGGAGCTTGAGTTCAGAGCACGCACCTCGGAGTAGTCCAAAGGTGGAAAGAAAAAACGCCCGGGACGGCGGTCGAACCCGGCCGGAAACCATCGGATGCCCTGACCTTTCAGCGCTTTTTCAAGGGGTTGGGGTTCTTGATGCGATTAGTGAGAAAAAGGGAAATTTCGCCTTGCATTCCGTATGGTTGCGAAGATATACGGGTCAGCGGAGACGTGGCCGAGTGGTCGAAGGCGCTCCCCTGCTAAGGGGCATGCACCCAACAGATAACACCTCTAAAACAATCGGAAAAACCAGACTACACGTACCCCTTTGCACGGATTTTGCACAGGTTTGCTCGCAGTAGGCCTACCGCACCCGGTCAGCGGATGTTCCCTGCTGGAAAGCCCATCAGTCTGTCCTGATCTTCTCATTTGAGCATGCGGAGCTGCACTGGCTGACCTCATTCATCATCACGTTGGCAGTACGGCATTCACTCCATGAAGGGGAAAGGGCGGTACTTGTTGAGTTCTCTTACTTAATCCAATGACCGGGCTGAAGGTGGCCGGGCCCGAAATAGCTGGCTTGACCGGCACGTGCATTGGGGACGGGGGACGCCGGATAGGCGTGCGACGGAGCTTCTTTTGAAGGACGTGGAAGAGCAAAAAATTAGTACTGGGGTGTGTTTTTCCGAAGCGGGTGATTTTCTGAACCATTGGCGCGGCGATGCTCAATGCGGAACCAGGATCCGGCATTTTTTGATGCGGGCAGACTGCAGGAACGTGCCGACCCGTCGGATGGAAGCTGCCGGGGAGATCAGAAACTAACTTTCACCATCCCTGCCACAACTCACATCTGTGGAGGCCCCCTTTAATGCAAGTTGTTTTTTGAGCGTTTGGGAATGTGAACGGATGCGGTCATCTGTCAGGCCTGTTTATGCGGCGTTTCAGACGCCGCTGGCCGGTATGGAGATACGCGGTTCAGTTCCACATCACAGTGGCGGGTTGATTATCCCGGTGTGAGTTCCTGGTTTTACTGAACCCGATCTTTCCGATCATTTGCCCTTACACTCAAAGACCTCCTCACATTCCCGACGTACCGGCCATCGCAACGCTTACGCGGCGGCGATAGCCGGGTCTCTGTAATCTTCGTGTTTCACCAACATGGCCCATAACCTGCGCGCCATCTTATTTGCGAGTGCAATTGCGACGACCATACGTGGTTTTCTTGCGAGCATCCTTTGGAGCCAAGATGCTTCAGGGGCACCCTTGTGAATCGCCATCCTCACTACGGACATGGCACCGATGACCAAGAGCCTGCGGATATCTCTCTGCCCCATCTTCGACGTTCGGCCCAATTTCTGCTTTCCCCCGGTCGAGTGTTGCTTCGGTACCAGCCCTACCCACGCAGAAAAATCCCGACCCCGACGAAAGATTTCCATAGGTGGGGCGAAGGCCGAGACAGCCATTGCAGTTATCGGACCGATGCCTGGCATGGTCTGGAGACGGCGTGCGTTATCGTCTCTTGTCGCTTCGATGCGTACCTGCTTTTCAAGCCTGCCTATTTGTTCTGTTAGTGTAGCGATCTGACCAAGGTAGATTGATCCAACATCTGTCACCACTTTTGGCAGACCGTTCTCGGGATCTTCCAAGATTTCCCTCAGACTTTTGATATTTGTCGTCGTTTTTGGTGCCACCCGGCCAAACTCGGCGAGATGAGCCCGCAGGGCGTTGATCAGCTGCGTGCGTTGCCTCAAAAGCAGGTCACGTGTCCGGAACAAAACCGCCCGACTTTGCTGCTCATGTGTTTTCACGGCGACTGTTCGCATCGTTGGACGTGACGCAGCCTCGGCAATCGCTTCTGCATCAGCCGCATCATTCTTATGCCGTTTGACGAAAGGTTTCACATAGATGGGCGGTATCAATTTCACATCATGGCCAAGTGCCTCGATCTGACGCCCCCAGTCATGCGCGGTTGCACAAGCTTCCATAGCAACTGTGCAATTCGGTTGTTGTACAAAAAATGCCAAAACTTGCGCCCGAGACAGCTTTTTGCGGAACAGAACACTGCCGTCAGCCGCTGCCCCATGCACCTGAAAACTACGCTTTGCTAAATCTACTCCTATGATCGCAACCATTTCCATTGTCGCCTCCTCTGTTTCTGGTCTGTTAAGACAGTACCAGCATGGCACATCACGATGCCGTCGGGAGGGGCATCCACTCCATCACAGTGCGGAACTTTGCAGCCGTTGCCTTTTCGGGTGTTTGCTGACGCAGCATTCGCTCGCAACCGCGGCACGCTCATCGCAGCTTTCCAGCCACTGCTGGTGATGTCGAAGAGGTCAGCCGGGCTCAGACCCTTTGGCTCAACCTCTGCTTCGTGCTCGGGTTCTCAACGATATTCATGGCACTCAGGGCTTCGGCAACGGCCCTGGGTCAGGCACTGTTGCGGTGGCGTTATGAACTCAACCTCGTTGGCGGTGGCATCGTGATTCTGTTCGGGCTGTTCATGATCGGCGCGGCGCGGATCGGCGCCATGGAACGGGATCTTCGGTTCCATCTCGACGTCCCCGGCGGCAGGCCGGCCGCGTCCTATGTTCTGGGCCTCGCGTTCGGCTTCGGCTGGACCCCCTGCATTGGCCCAATTCTCGGTGCGATCCTCACCGCCAGTGCGGCGAGCGCCATGGTTGGGCAAGGGGTCTTGCTACTGGCGATTTATTCTGCAGGCCTTGGCGTGCCGTTCCTGATTGTTGCGGGTTTCACCGATCGGCTTGTCGGCCGGTTGCAAGGCGCCAGACGGGTCGGGTGCCGCCTGCATCAGGCCGCGAGCGCGGTCATGGTCGTGATGGGGCTTGCGATGATGACCGGGCAGCTCACCGCGCTGTCCTACTGGCTGCTCGATGTCTTTCCGGTCCTCGGGCGGATCGGCTAGCAGCCAAATGATTGTCAAACTCCTAGCACCGATCCTGGGATCAAACCTGTCTGTTCCACCACCGCGAGTACAAGGCCGGCACTAGAGTTGGATTCTATCTGCACGAGCCGGCAGTCGGCCGCCCAGTCGATCCTCGCGGTTGGATCCAGCGCATGAACGTTCCGGGCGAGTTGGCCGTAGTCCGCCTCGCCCGTATAAAAAGGGACATCAATGATCAGCTTCCGGTTCATTGACAGACACAATGCAGCTTTCCGGCGCTGGAGTGTCAAGACTTATCCGGTACGGTACAAGAGCTGCGCCACGTCTATTACAACGGTCTGCGTGTCAATCGGCATGATGTCGGGACGCGTCATAGGCATTCAAAATGGCTCTGAATCGATTTTGGCACAACTACCCCGTCTCTAAGGTCAGAATACTTGAACGAGCCGTGACTTGAACACGCCGATATTCGCCCTGCCATCGAAGCCACCGCGTGGCGCAATGGGCCGAAATCTGCCATTCAACTTCTCTGTCAGAAACCTCCATGTGATGAACTGATCAGTTTTCCCTACCCACGGAGGCCTTGCCAGGTTGGGACAGTAAGCAAAAATAGCTCGGTCCAGAAATCTACGCTGGCCTCAGAAACCCCTTGACCCTTTAGTAGCTGTAGCTCTTATCGGAGTGGGGTAATTTGAAGCAATCAAAGGGCACAGGAGAAAATCTCAGATATGATTACGAGACGCCATTTTGTCGCAAGTTCGTCAGCACTGTTCTCTACTGCAATCGCAGAACCGGTGTGGGCCGGATCTTGGCCGACTGCCACACAGAAGGCAAATTGGGACGCTCAAATCACACCGCCAAACTATGATCCGGCAACGTCTAATCCATGGGGGCTGCACCAACGTTTCCTTCCCACCCGGGTCGTTGCAAACGACGGG
This sequence comes from Leisingera sp., assembly GCF_982940295.1. NCBI lineage: Bacteria > Pseudomonadati > Pseudomonadota > Alphaproteobacteria > Rhodobacterales > Roseobacteraceae > Leisingera > Leisingera sp. The sequence goes on along the minus strand of NZ_CEYXRG010000024.1, from coordinate 26,316 downwards.
TTGGTGCCGGGGGACATCCATGTCGATGCCATTGCGAGATACCTTTACCACATTGAAGAGGGGGGAACTGCCATGCGCTATGGTGTGGCCATAGCCCGTGGCAATTTGTACGAACCTGGCACTTACACCATCCGGCGAAAAGTTGAGTGGCCGCATTGGACGCCTACTCAATCCATGATCGAACGCGACCCGGAGGCCTATTCCCAGTATGCAGACGGGCAGGAACCAGGCCCCAAGAACGCGCTAGGTTCCCGCGCTCTCTATTTGTTTGTTGGAAACCGCGATACCTACCTGCGTATTCATGGAACGCCTTGGCCGCGTTCGATCGGTGGCAGGGCGAGTTCAGGATGCGTCCGCATGGTTATGGCGCATATCAACGATCTCTACCCAAACGTGGAAACCGGCTCGACGGCCTATCTGTATGAGGCCGAAGACGGCATCACTTCACGGAGTTGAGGGGGAGGTTGGTGACCTAATCTATGCGTTTGGTTTCGAACAGATCGGGTTTCCCGCCGTTGTTCTAAGCGGCAGCAACGTGGTTTCAACTGGCCCGCTATGCTCATACCAGTAGCAGCCGTCTTCAGGCAGAAGCCGTGCAGACGCAAGATTTTGTCCCGGAGCCGCGAGATCAACGACGGCGTCAGGCACGTTTCCGACCCGCGTTGCGGCGTTGCCGGAGACACTAGTAGAGGAAGAACATCCTGCCAGAATTAGCATTGTGGCCACGATTGCCGCATTTCGTTTCTGCATCTGAACCTCTGCCGTTTGCTTTTTTGTTTCCCGTCGGCAATCTGGCATACGGTATGTTTCGCCACAAGCCAGAGGTCGGACCCTCGCATTTACGGCGCATTTGAGCGTCTAGCGAAAAAACGCGTTTGACCACTTGAAGCTCTAGGTGCTGTAGGAATTAGGTTCGAAGGATCTCGTCGAATCTGAAGGTCCGCCTATGCCGCTCGAAACCCGCCGTAACGATGACAATAGCACCTGCACGCAGGATCATGAATCTGCCTGCTGCGGCGGTGCTTCAACCTGCGGGGACATTGGTCCGGCAGGCCCGCCCCCTGCTAACGGGCGCAGTTTCCAGGTCTCCGGACTCGATTGCGCCGAAGAGGTGGCAATTCTGAACCGGGCCGTGGGTCCGAGTGTGGGCGGAACCGAGCACCTGGCGTTTGACGTGATCAACGGACGCATGACGATCCTTGATACCGCAATAGCACTATCCGACTCCGAGGTCACCAAGTTGGTCGCTAGTACCGGGATGAGTGCGAAGCCCTGGGACGTCAAGAACGCAGCGAAGGATCAGGCAGCGCATCTGGCACGTCAATGGCGCTTCACCGCGTTGAGTGGCGGATTTTGGGCAGCAGGTTTCCTCTACCACATCGTCGAGACCGGTATGAGCGGGGCTATAGGGCTGTTCGCTGGTCATGGGGAGGGACCGATGCCGATGGCCGAAGCCGGACTCTTCGCGGTTGCGATCCTCTTTGGCGTCTGGCTCGTCGCTCCCAAGGCGTGGTCCTCAGCGCGGCGGTTCTCGCCCGACATGAACCTCCTGATGGTCGTCGCCGTGGCCGGCGCCATCGGCCTTGGCGAATTCTTCGAGGCCGCGACGGTCGCCTTTTTCTTCTCGCTTTCGCTTTATCTCGAAAACTGGAGTGTCGGCCGGGCGAGGAACGCAGTTTCGGCGCTGCTGGACCTCGCGCCCCCCACGGCAAGGGTGCTTTATGACGATGGATCGGAAGCGGAGGTTCCAGCGTCCGCGGTAGCTGTAAATGCAAAATTCATTGTGCGCGGCGGCGACCGCATTCCGCTTGACGGTGAAGTCGTAGGGGGAGCGGGTGCTGTTGATCAGGCCCCCATTACCGGTGAAAGCGCTCTGGTGCCAAAGGAACCGGGCGACGAAGTCTATGCCGGCACCATCAACGGTGAAGGCACTCTTACTGTGCGGGCAACGAAGAAGGCATCGGACACAGTGCTTTCGAAAATCATACGCATGGTTGGCGACGCGCATTCCCGCCGCGCTCCTGTGGAACAGTGGGTGGCGAAGTTCGCGCGGATATACACGCCGGTAGTCATGGCACTGGCAATCGCTCTCGCGGTTCTTCCGCCACTTGCTGGCGGCGCATGGGGCTTCTGGTTCTACAATGCTCTGGTGCTCCTGGTCATCGCCTGCCCCTGTGCGCTGGTGATTTCGACGCCTGTCTCGATCGTTGCGGCGCTGGCCTCTTCGGCGCGGGCGGGCGTGCTGATCAAGGGCGGCGCCTATGTCGAGGCACCTGGCCGCACGACGGCGCTGGCCTTGGACAAGACCGGAACGATCACCGAGGGCCGACCGGAGGTTGCGGCAATCCATCCGCTTGGAATGGTGGAGGCGCGGGACCTGCTTGCGCTGGCGTCTTCGCTGGAGATGCGCTCCTCGCACCCGCTAGCGCGCGCTATCCTCGAGCGCGCCGGGCGGGACGCCGTTTCAGTAGCCGCTGCGGAGGATACCCGCACGGTGCCGGGGCGAGGGCTCGAAGGTCGCATGGGTGACCGGCCCGTCTGGCTTGGTTCTGACCGGTTCGCCGCGGAGAAAGGTTTTGGGGATGCCATTCCTGATGAGTTGCGGGACCGGATCGAAGGGGCGGGGGCGACGCTGGTCGCGTTGGGCGACGAGACGGGCGTGTTGGGCGTTCTTGAACTGCGCGACCGGATCAGGCCTGACGCCAAAGGCATCGTCTCTCGATTGCACGCACAGGGTGTCAACACCGTTGTCATGCTAACTGGCGACAACGAGCGCACGGCGCGCGCGGTAGCAGCCGAAGTCGGTATCGACGAGGTTCGCGCTGAACTGCTGCCAGAAGACAAGGTAACCGCCATCGAGGAACTGGTGGACAGCCATTCGGTTGTTGCCATGATTGGGGACGGCGTAAACGATGCCCCCGCCATGGCGCGGGCGCATTACGGCATCGCCATGGGCGCCGTAGGCTCGGACGCGGCCATCGAGACGGCGGACATCGCGCTGATGACAGATGACATCGCCAAGGTGCCGTGGCTGATTGCCCATTCGCGCCGCACGATGAGCATCATCCGCCAGAATATCGGCCTTTCGTTAGCGACGAAAACCGCCTTTGTCGTGGCGACTGCATTCGGAATGGCCTCGATGTGGGGGGCCATTGCTGCGGACGCGGGTGTGTCGTTGCTGGTGGTGGCCAATGCGCTGCGGCTTCTGAACGCGGACGGCCGCCACAAGTCGCCGCCGGAAGGCGGCGAGCCAGCAGGTGAACAAATGGCGAAGGGCGCTTTGGCACATGGTCATTGATTTGGTGCCGGCCCTTCAACTAGGGTTGTGGTAACAAGCCGTCAATAATGGCACCGAGCAGCGATGATCAACAGAATCCCGAGACGCAGAATTCTACTGGGCGGCATTGCCGTCCTCCTATCCGGCTGTGCAAGCAAGTTCCGTAGTTATACCGGGCCCGAAGTTACCCGTTTGCGGCTCTACAAATCAGAACGTTTGCTTGTTCTGGATGGCGCTGAGGGTGTTTTGCGCACCTACCCGGTCGGGCTGGGGTTTGCACCGGAAGGTCATAAGCAATTTGAGGGGGATGGACGAACACCCGAAGGCGCCTACCTCATTGACCGGCGCAATCCTGACAGTCTGTTCCACCTCTCCATCGGCATCTCTTATCCAAACGAGGCGGACATCGCATTTGCAGCGGCGCAAGACAAATCTCCGGGTGGTGACATCTTCATCCATGGCGGGCCGCGACGGGGCATTGACCCAATGAACAAACGCGACTGGACCGCAGGCTGTATCTCTGTGTCCGACCGCCAGATCGAAGAGGTCTATGCAATGGTGCGGGACGGGACGCCCATCGAAATATATGCATAGACCGCGCTCGACGGCGGGCAGTCACGCAAATGGTGCTTGAATTGCGGCATTGAAGGCCGAGATTGCAAACACCATCACGATCACCTCGCAGGCATCGGTATACTCCGTCCGTAGAAACGAAACCGGTCTGTGATCATCAAGTGATTTGGTTGCAAGGTAGCCTGAACGGCCAGGCGAACAGAGGAATACAGCTCCGTTCTCAGCCCGCGTGCAATCGTGCTGATCAGTTGCCGGGGTAACTGGCGTAGACTTCGGTCGAGCCGTCATTGTTGATAAGGAACACATCGTAAGCCTCTCGCCAGCTGCCCTGATCCATACCAGGCGATCCGAGCGGCATGCCGGGTACGGCAAGACCCACTGCGTCGGGACGCTCGGCAAGGAGCCTGCGAATGTCGGCCGCGGGCACATGCCCCTCAATTACGTAACCCTCGGTGAGACCTGTGTGGCAAGAAACCATGCGCTGCGGCACACCGTTGTCGAGTTTGAACCGCACGAGCAGCCCTGCGAACATGTTTTTTCCGCTTGGAACAAACACGCTTTCCCCCAGATGTTCCATCCAAGCGAGGCAGCAACCGCAGCCATTGGTCTTTTTAACCTCAATGGGCGTCGATTGGGCCAGCACCTGTGCGGCGGGGAGCAGGGCAAGAGCACATGCCAGGGCGGCGATCGGTCGTTTCATGGTCAAAGCCTTTCATTGGGGTTCTCGGCGATCACGCTGGCAAGCTGCTCCTCCAGCCTGGCGCGTGCCGCCCTCAGGCGTGTAAGCGCCGCTGTGTCCGGTGTTGCACGCCTGGTGGCCTCGGCGAGCCGGTCATCGGAGAGCGGGTCAGTGGGCCGGCCGTCTACGCGCACCTCGTAATGCAGATTGGGGCCGGTCGCAGTGCCCGTCGCGCCGATCCGGCCAATGGTATCCCCGGCCGACACGCGTTGACCCTCAGCAAGGCCTTCGGGCACGGCGCTGAGATGAGCATATCGGGTCAGTGTGTCCGCACCATGGGCAATCTCGACAACACGGCCATAGCCACCGCGCCATCCAATAAACGCAATACTTCCGGGCGCAGTGGCGCGGACAGGCGTTCCACGCGCTGCAGCAAAGTCCACACCAGTGTGCATGCGGACATTGCCAAAGACCGGGTGCTTGCGGCGGCCGAAGACGGAAGTTAGCCGCGCGCCCTCTACTGGCTGGGAAAAGACACGCAGCACTTCGCCGTCGAGATAGATTGTAGCCTTGCCGGTTCCATCCTCTGGCCAGGCGATTTCATAGAGAGCGTCTCCAAGGTCCAATGCAGCGAACGAAATTTCGGGCTGGCGGACAGCCTTGTTCGCAACCCGCGCCTCGCGCCAGAGAAGGCGCAGCGTCTCGCCGCCGCTCAGTTCGCGCCGGAAATCCACTGTGCCGCCCAGCATTTGCGCCAGATCGACGGCGAACCGGGCTGGTATCCCGGCATCGTCCAGTGCCCCGAAGATCGAGGTTTCGATCCTGGTCTCGCCAGCAAGGGTCACGATTTCGGGTTCAGGGGCCACAACCCGGGTGGCGAGCTGCTCTCCAAATAATGCCTCGATCCGTATGCCCTCTTCGACAACAAGGGTCACATTGCGAGGGCTTCCATCTGTCGTGGATATGACAGTGATTGCGTGACCGGGGCGCAGTCGGCGGAGATCGTATTCTGCGTCAATCGCAAGGGCGATCTCTGCGCGGTCTGTGGCGGCAAGCCCGGCCTCGGCCAGAACCGCATCAAGCGTCTCGCCCGGAGCTATTTCGCGTGACCATGTGATGAGTGGCGGTTCTATGGCAGTCAGCGGAGCATCGTTCCTTACCACGGCCGGAAGGAACGGCGGACGAAAGTCCGGCGCACTTCCAGGCCGCGTGCGGGCAAGCCTGTAAGAGGGGCCTTCCACAAACCGAGGCGGTGTGAGAGGCGCAGGTTCCCAAACGCCAGCCTCGGCTAGGGTCGGCTGAACAGGCGTAGTTGAGTAGGATGTGGCGACCATTGCGACCGCCGCCGAAATCCCGCTCGTTACCGCCAGCCCGGCCATCAGGCACCTCAACCTCATGTTGCTCCCTCCAGTCTAACTTTCATCGCGCGTCGGATTTTCGGAACTGCGAATTCTCTCGGTTCGTGGTAGTCGATAGTGCTGACGAAGCGTCCCTCGGCATCGAACAGAAAGACCTTCGCCGTATGGTTCATCGTGTATCTCCCATCTTCGCCAGTAACCTTCTCATAGGTCGCGCGAAGGCCCTCGATTGCACGCTTGATCTGCGCTTCTGGACCGGTCCAGCCGCGGATCGCCGAATGGAAGTAGCCGACATACTCTGCCATAGCGTCGACAGTGTCGCGCTCGGGATCTACCGTGATAAAGATGGTGTTCAGCCGCTCGGCGTCCTCGCCCATCATGTCCAGCCAGCTTGAGATGTCCGAGAGCGTCGTGGGGCAGACGTCAGGACAGTAGGTGAAGCCGAAGAATATCATCGACGGGCGCCCGACAAGCGTATCAGGGCCGACTGGCTGCCCTTTGTGGTCAGTCAGGCGGAAGTCCATCGCCGTAAGCGGCAAGGGCCGCTGGTCCATGGGCTCTGGTGCGCCGGGGCCGTCTACACGCCACCAGCCCAGCAAGAGTGTCAGGCCAATCGCACCAAATGCCGCCGCGCCATATCCGAGAGCTGAACGCCGCCGCATCAGTTTCCCGGGCCGCGCGCTGCGATGCCAAGAACCGGCACGTTGACCGTTACCCAGCCACCGTCCGAAAAAACAAGCGAAAGCGGAAAAGTCTCCCCTTCCTTCATCGGGCGCTGAAGTTTCATCAGCATGGCATGCAGACCGCCGGGCTCCAGCGCGACGGTCTCTCCTGCCGCAATAGACACGTCACCCGCGGGAGCCATTGAACTGACGCCTTGTTCGTTCGTCGAACTCCGATGAATTTCAGGCATCATGGCAATATCAGTCTTGATACCTGTCAGTGTGACCGGCTCATCGCCTTCGTTCACTATCTCCATGTAGGCAGCTCCGGGACGGCTGGTGCCGATAGATGCCCGCGACCAGGCATTCTCGATGCTCACTTGGCCGGAACCGGCCAGCGCGGCGGAGGCGGCGCCGAGTGGCAGCACAAGTGCTGCAAGGGCAGCATGAAGTACCGGTTTCATTTCGCCAGTTTCCTTTCAGATTGTCACTCAGCTATTGGTTGCCGCGACTTCGGCTGCGACCAGCGCGCGCAATTCTGCCTCGCCGAAAGTAGCGAGCGGCTTGCCGTTCACAAAGAAGGTCGGCGTCTGGCGCACACCCACGGCTTCGACATCGGCACGGTCCTGATTGAGGATGCCTACAATATCCGGCAGGCGCATTTGCGTCCGCGCGGCTTCTGCGTCGAGACCTGCGACCGCAGCGATATTGAGGATGAGGCCGGGCTCGGGCGCACCGTGGGACGCCCAGCGGGGCTGATCCCGCAGTATCGCTTCCAGAACTTCCTCAAAGACCCCCTGCATGCGCGCAGCTTCGAGGACCTGGATCGCTTCTTCCGAAGCTTCCCCGTGAAACGGTGTGTAGCGGATCACCACACGCACTGTATCGCCATGCTCGGCCATAATATCCTTCACGACCGGGTAAAATGCGCGGCAGGCTTCGCACGCAGGATCGAAGAACTCCACGATCGTCACGGTCGCACCCTCGGGGCCGAGAACCGGCGAATAGGGCCGGATCAAAGCGTCGGCAATCTCCGGGGTGACTGAAGAGGCCTCCCCAATGGGCTCTGATCGCGTTGCATACCAAGAGGCGCCAGAAAAGGCCGCAACTGCGAGAGCAGAAACGGAAAGGATCAATGAGCGGCGGTTCATTCGGTATTTTCCTTCAAAGAAGCGGCTGACAGGGCAGCGGTGAGGGCAAAGGCCAGGAACGAGAGCAGCGGGATTGGCACGCTGAGGACAAGCTGGCCTTGGTCAGTGCAGGACGGACCTGCCGCAGTACAGGGCTGGATGCGTTCGGGAATGAGCCCCCAGAAAAGGCCGAGATGCCACAATGCGATGGCTCCGCCGGCGAGAGAAAGCGCGACACCGTAGCGGCCGGCCCTCCTGTCCCGCCACCAGAGCCCGCAACCCAGCACAACCGCCAGCGGGAACATGAATGCCCGTTGAAACCAGCAGAGGACACAAGGCGTCTGCCCCAGAACCTCGCCAATGAACAAAACAGACAGTGAGGAAACTAGTGCAACGATCCATGCGGCTGCGAGCGACGTGTCGGATGATAGCCTGAATGTCATAAGGAAATCTGCTCTCTCAGACTGGATACGATCTCTTCTGCTGGCGTGCCATAGGGCCACGCCGTGACATAGCCACCTTCAGGATCGAAAAGGAACAGCTGCGAGGAATGCCCCATAGTGTAACCGCCGGGGGCCGCAGCCTCCTCGATTTTTTCGTAAAAGATGTGAAAGCTCTTCGCTGTCCGGTCGATCTGGTCCGGGGTCCCCGTGAGACCGATGATGCCGGCCTCGAAGCGCGGTACGAAATCTGCAAGCGTCATTGGTGTATCGCGCTCGGGATCGATCGAGATGAAGAGCGGCTGAATCCGCCCGGCGTCCGGACCTAGACCTTCCATCACAGCGGCGACCTCAGCGAGAGTCGTCGGGCAGACATCGGGGCAGTTCGCGAAGCCAAAAAAGACTAGCATCCACCGCCCGGCGAAGTCTTCCTGCGTCCGTGTTATTCCTTGATGGTCCGTGAGTTCGAAGGCCGCACGGAAAGCCGACTGCGTCTCACGTGCCTGATCCGCACGATAATCCGCCCAAAGCAAAAGCCAAATTAGCGCAACAGCCGCCAGCGCCCAAAGAATTTTCCGAAGGAGTTTAAGCTTCAAAGCAAGCAGCCCGTTTCTGATTCCACGTATTTTTTGCGCGTCTACACCCTGCAGCTACTAGAGGTTCAACCGTTTTTTTCAGGAGAGGGACTTTGTCGCGTGTCTGTGAATTGAGTTGTGGCCAGTGCCAGACCCAATTAAACCTACCAGAACTGTAGCGTCCTGGGGGTGCGTATGCTCACGATTGGCAGTTTGGGAAAGAAGACTGGCACCAAAGTCCAGACCATCCGCTACTATGAACAGATTGGCCTGATGCCCGAACCAGGCAGGACCGAAGGCGGTCAGCGGCGCTATGGTGAAGCCGAGCTTGATCGCCTATCCTTCATCCGTCACGCGCGCCAGCTCGGCTTTTCTCTGGATGCAATCCGGGAACTACTCGATCTGAGCGACCATCCGGAACGGTCCTGCGACGAAGCCGATGCTATAGCACGGCGGCAGTTGAAGCAGGTGTATCAGCGGATCGCCAGACTTGAGGCGCTGCGCACTGAGCTTGAACGAATGGTGCATGAATGCAGTGGCGGCAAGACATCTGATTGCCGGGTCCTTGAGGTGCTCCGTGATCATGCCGAATGTCTGACGGAGCACGACGAAATCGGCGCATGAGTGCAGCTCTCAACTATCCGGGGCGTTGTGCATTTAAGCACTGACATGCCTTCTTTCGAAGGCAGCCGCTGCGAGCACGAAGTCTGGAGGCTCACAGCCTGCAAAAGGAGTGGACCACATAACAGCTTAAAGGCAAGTGATCCTGACAATCCTGGATAGCGATTGCAGGATTAGGGCTTGAAGCTACAGTTACTGTAGCGGTTACACCCCTTCTTGCAAGATTCGAGGAGAAATGCAGTGTATCCGGCAGATCCGCTTCTTAAGCCTACGAGGCTATTGGACTTTGACCATCCGTCAATTGCCAGGCTAATAACGAACCGCGGGTGGAAGGAACTGGCCCAGCATGAGCAAATCGGCGCGGTGTACGGCTTCGTCCGCAACGAGATTGCCTTTGGTTACAACCACGCGGATGACATCCCAGCCTCCAGGGTTCTCACCGACGGCTACGGCCAGTGCAACACCAAGGGCACACTGCTCATGGCGCTTTTACGCGGAGTGGGTGTGCGGTGCCGGCTGCATGGCTTCACGATCCACAAGGCGCTGCAGCGGGGCGTGGTACCAGAGATCGTTTATCCAATTGCTCCAGACGAGATCTTGCATTCATGGGTGGAGGCCGAGACAGAGGAAGGCTGGGTCAATCTCGAGGGTTTCATCCTTGACGAGGCATTCTTAGGGACGCTCCAGGCCGCCTTTTCCGGTACCGAAAGCCTATGCGGCTATGGTGCCGGAACCAATTGTTTGAGCGCGCCACCAGTCGATTGGACAGGTGGAGACACTTACATTCAGAAAACTGGTATTGTCCGGGATTTTGGAACTTTCGGCACACCGGACGAATTCTACCGGGACCACCGGCAGGCGTTCGGAATTTTGCGTGACTGGCTCTATCGCAAAGTTATCCGCCACTGGATGAATGCTCGTGTCCGCGCAATACGGTCCGGGCACGTGCCGCACATCCCGGGACTGGGCCTAGTGAACCACCGCCACGAGAAAAACCAAGATGCCGCATGATCATGGCCATGCTCATATCGATCCTGCTTCTGGAGACCGTCGGATTTCCATCGCGATCTGGGCGAATGCCCTTCTGACCATCGCTCAAGTCGTCGGCGGAATTTTCGCGGGCAGCCTCGCTTTGATCGCGGACGCGCTGCACAACTTTTCAGATATGGCATCTCTCCTCATCGCGTTTGCCGCGCGCAAGATCGCCCGGCGGCCCGCCGACGAGCGTATGACTTTCGGCTACGGCCGGATCGAGATTGTCGCTGCGCTGGTCAACTACACAACGCTCATACTGGTTGGTGTCTATCTCATCTACGAGGGGGGCATGCGGATGATCGACCCCCCCGAGGTTGCGGGCTGGACTGTCGTAATCCTCGGCGGCATTGCGCTGGTGGTGGACACGTTAACCGCATTTCTCACTTACTCGATGCAGAAAGGCAGTGTTAACATTCGAGCACTCTTCCTGCACAACCTTTCTGATGCGCTGGCTTCAGTCGCCGTGATTATCGGTGGCTCGCTCATCATTCTCTATGACATGAAGTGGGTTGATCCTGCGATCACAATTGGTATCGCGCTTTACATTCTCTACCTCGCTGTGACCGAGATCGGCCGCCCAATCCGGACGCTGATGCTGGGCAGCCCGCCGGACATAGACGGCAAGGGGGTCGTGGAAGTGATCCGGAGCGTGGACGGTGTTGCCGATGTTCATCACGTGCATCTTTGGCAAATGCAGGAACACGAGGTCGCGCTCGATTGCCATGTGGTAGTCGAAGAGGGATGCCTTGCCAATGCTGAGCAGATCAAGTCGGATATCAAATCGTCTCTCGCAAAACACTATGGCATCCGCTATTCCGTTCTGGAGTTTGAGGCATCCGCCAACATGCACACCGGCGCGGAGTTGTTTGGACATGGTTCATGACAGTCGATGCAAGGCACACCGGTTCCAGCGGAAGCCTTGGAAAGCGTCTCATGCCGAGGAAGATTGGATGCCTCTTGCCGGTAGACAATAGATCTCCTCGTCTCCCGGCAATAAATCACTCACGGATGCTTCCAGCCTGCAGATTGATAGGGGTAAAACCGGAAGGCAATCGCGCGGGCAGCTGTATTGCTGTGCTGAAAGCCCGCCTAAATTAGCCGCACTCGTCATGGGCAGCACGATCTCATCGGGAATTTTGTGGGCTTTCTAGCCGCCCCAGTCAATAGCGCCAAAAATAGCTCAGCTTTTTGTCCGTTCACTGGTAAACGCGTGGAATACAGATAAGGTTTCTTCGCTGACGTGGTGCTCGATCCCTTCGGCATCATATTCGGCCACCTCTTGCGACACGCCAAGAGCCACAAGGAAATCCACAACGATTCTGTGCCGTTTGCGGCAGGCTTCGGCCAGCTGGCGGCCTTCTTCCGTCAGGCGGATCGAACGGTAGGGCTCCTGCAGAATCAGCCCTTCCCGTTTCAGGCGGTTCAGGTTCTTGGAGACCGTGGGCTGGGTCACGCCTAGACGCTCGGCGATTTCAACAGGCCGCGCTGCGCCGTTCATGTGAATCAACTCGGCAATCAGCTCGACATAATCTTCGACCATCTCGCTTTGATGAGCCGTGCGTACGGCCTCAAAACCGCTTGCCTGTTCATCTGGGCTTCGATTGAGGGCGTTTTCATCTGTTTCGGTCATGTCGCTCATAAGATCGCATGTCATTTTGGCCTCCCTGTATGCCTGCAACAAGGCGGGTTGACAACGGCATAGAAGAAACTACACAATTTAGCCAAAGCTAACTTTTGTAGGTTCGACCATGAAAAACCTCATTTCAGCGGCATTAGTCGGCCTTTTGCCGGTGGCCGCCGGGGCCACAGCGATTGAGCAAGCCCCATGGGCGCCGCGCTCTGCCGCTTACCGCCTGACACTGTTCATGGGGAACCTGACCCCGGTTCCCTGGGAAAAAATCGAAAACAGCTGGACCGCACCGGCACCGGGCAGCGCATTGTCTGAAGATGCCATGTCGCGGGTGAGCCCGGATGAGGCCCGCGCAATCAGCGCGGCTCTTGCATCGCATGACCGCCAGGCGCTGTTCGAGGCGGCCACGGCAGCCGTGGCCCAGGGTATCCTGCGTCACTTGGCAGCGGCAGAGACTGCGCTTGGACAGCCCTACGCAGCACATGAGGTTGCCAATGCCGAAGCGCTGTTCCGGGCGTTCGAGGACGGCATCAAGGCGGCGGATGCGAATGCCGCGCGCGATCTGGGGCGGGCATGGCTCGCCCTGAACTCCTCGCTTGGCACTGCTGGCGTGCTTGGCCATGGAGCGCAAGAGACCGATGCAGAGAGCTTTGCCGCAGCACGTGCAACGCTCGAAACCTATCTGACAGAAAATTATTTGCCTGCCGCCTATGCGGAACGCGAAACGCTGACCCCGGTCCCCGAAAGCGCAGTGCGCTCGGGAACGCCGGTGTCGCTGCCTGCAACCTTGCCGCCGGGGTCGAATATCGCCGATCAGCAGGAATTGCCCCGGCTGGTGCTGCAATTTGAAGAAGCTGGCGAGGATGAGGCGAACCTGCCGCTGGTTGCCTATGGCGACATGCTGTTCGACAGCCCGGAAATTTTTGGCGGCCCGGCTCGCGAACTGGGTATTGCCTGTTCCACCTGCCACAACCGTTCGGATGTGAACCGGGACTTCTTCATCCCCGGACTGTCAAAATACGCGGGCGGCATGGATGTGGACGGCTCCTTCTTCAACCCGATGTTCAATGACCGGGTAGACGACCATCTGGACACGCCTTCAATGCGGGGCATCCGCTTTACTGCGCCTTACGGGCGCGATGGGCGCGAGCCCAGCCTGCGGCGGTTCATCCGCAATGTGATCGTGACCGAGTTCGCAGGCGATGAGCCGACACCCTTCCAGCTGGACGCGCTGGAGGCCTATGTCAAGCAGTTCGACTTTCTTCCGAATCCGAAAATCGACAGGGCGGGCAGGCTGACGAATTTGGCCTCGGAAGCTGCCAAGCGCGGGGAGAAGCTGTTCAACACCGATTTCGCCGGACTGGGAGACCGCTCCTGCGCCTCGTGCCACACGCCCGAGCGTAACTTCCGCGATGGTCTCACATACGACATCGGCACTGCCGAGCCCCCCTTCCCGGGCGGTACGCCAATCCACTTTGAAACGCCCACCTTGCGCAATATCAACTTCACCGCGCCCTATATGCACGACGGGTCGCTGCCAACGCTGGCCAGCGTTGTGGACTGGTTCGACGAAAGCAAAGTTCTGGGGCTGGATGAGGCACAGCGTGCCGATCTGACCGCCTATCTCGAGGCTGTCGGAGATGGTGAGGAACCCTATCAGGCGTTTGAAGGCCGCGACAGCGTGTTCCGCTTGTCCTGGGAAGAACTGACCACTTTCGCAAGCACCCTGGATACGCTGCTGCCGATGCGCGATGCCGAAAACATCGCCCTTCTGGTGGATACGGTCGCCCCTGATCTGGCGGCAGATGCGAGTGTCATGGTTAATCAAAACTCCAAGCCGGAGATCTATGAGTTCGCGGCCATCCTGCGGGCTGTCGGCGATGCAAGCGCCAAAGGCGATTGGGAGGAGGCAGGCCGCCAGTGGGACCTGTTCAAAGCGATGCAAGCCGATATTGACGAGAGGATGTTCTGATGCTGTCGCGCCGCAATTTTCTGGCCGTATCGGCCGCATTCCTCGCCGCGCCAGCCTTGGCAGCGGGTGAGGAGCTGAAACTGGCCTTCATTCCGCAAGAAAACCCCGAAAAGCTGCTGGGCGACATAAAGGCGGTCACCGGCTGGCTGTCCGAACGCATGGGAATGCCGGTGACAGGGTTTGTGACCTTCGACCATGCCGCCGCCGTCGAGGCGCTGCGCAACGGCGATGCAGACATATCTTTCATGGGCGCTCTGCCTTATGTTCTGGCCGAGGATCAGATTGGTGCCGTGCCACTGCTGTCCGAGGTCTACCGCGGGCAGCCGAGCTATGCGGGTCGCGTGTTTGTCCGCAAGGACAGCGGCATCGAGACGCTGGCCGACCTCAAAGGGCGTGACATTGCCTTTGCCGATCCGGTATCGGAGTCCGGCTATCTATACCCGCTTGATCTGTTCGTGCGCGAGGGGCTTATCGCCGATGCCGCCGATGCGGACAATTTCTTTGGCCGGAAGTTCTTTGCCGGGGGCTATCAGCAGGCGATGCAGGCCATGGCGAATGGGCTTGTGGATGCCGCCGGCGCCAGCCAGTATGCCGATCTTCTGCTGACGCCGGATCAGCAGGCAGAAGTCAAAGTCCTGGCCGAAAGCGAACAGATCCCAAGCCATGCGGTTGTTGCACGGCCCGGCCTGGACAAGGGCGTGCAGGCCAAGTTCATCGAAACCATGTTGCAGCTCAATGAGCCAGGCAACCGCCACCTGCTGGCGTATCTCTATGGGCCGGACGGCTACATCGCGGTGGACCGGGACGTTTACGAAGGCGTGCGCGAGACGGCACGGCGCTACGGGTACCTGAAATGACAGCAGCTTTCACCCTGAATGCAGTGTCGCACCACTTCGGCGGCGCCGCGGCGCTGTGCGAAGTGTCGCTCAGCGCCGCACCGGGTGAACGTGTGGCCCTGCTTGGCCCGTCGGGCGCCGGGAAATCCACCCTGCTCGCACTGCTCGACGGCCGCCTGCGCGGCTGGCGCGGCGAGGCCGAGGTTCTGGGGGTGCCGCTTTCGGCAACGCAGGCTCCGCCGCGTGAGCTGCGCACCGGTGCCGGGTTCATCTTTCAGGAATTTGCACTGGTTGACCGGCTGACTGTCTATCAGAATGTGATGAACGGGCGGCTTTCCCGGATGCGCATCTGGCCCTCCCTTTGGGGGCGGTTTGGCGAGCAGGACCACCTCAAAACAGCTGCCGCGCTCGAAGATACCGGTCTCTCCGATCTGGCCCGGCGTAGGGCGGACCAGCTTTCAGGCGGTCAGCGGCAGCGGGTGGCAATTGCCCGTTGCCTGGCGCAGGATCCCAGGCTGATCCTTGCCGACGAACCGGTGAGCAACCTTGACCCCGCCCATGCGGAACGGATCCTCGGCCTGATCACAGGCGCAGCTGACAAACGCGGCATCGGAGTCGTCTTCAGTTCGCACCAGCCAGAAC
This sequence comes from Leisingera sp., assembly GCF_982940295.1. Lineage (NCBI taxonomy): Bacteria > Pseudomonadati > Pseudomonadota > Alphaproteobacteria > Rhodobacterales > Roseobacteraceae > Leisingera > Leisingera sp. Next base: position 10,886 of record NZ_CEYXRG010000024.1, on the reverse strand, counting down.
TGGCGCGCCGCTTTGCCGACCGGATTGTGGGGCTGCGAGCCGGCGCAGTGCAGTTCGACAAACCCTCCGCTCAGGTGACCAGCGACGACATCGCCGAACTTTACCACGGCACGGTTCCCGGCGCCGGGCTGCGCGTGGTCAGTTGATGAGCCAGGTGCTGACTTGGATCGTGCTGGCGGCGGCCGTCCTTTGGTCCGCCACAAGCGCAGAAATGGGGCTGGACAAGCTTCCCGGTGCAGGGCCTCGCCTGGGCGAATTCCTCGGGCGGATGATGCCGCCGGACCTGTCGATCTGGCGCGAAGTCATGCGGGGTCTGGCAGAAACCCTGCGGATTGCCATCCTCGGTACTTTCTTTGCGGTCATCCTGTCCGCTGGGCTGGCAGTTCTCGCAGCCGAGACCCTAGTGCCGTCATCCGTTTGGCGCCCGGTGCGCGGCCTTCTGGCGATGATCCGCTCCATTCCGCTGATCCTGGTGGCGATGCTCATGGTTGGTGCGGTGGGGCTTGGGCCCTTGCCCGGGATCCTCGCCATCACCTTCCATGCAACGGGGATGCTGGCGAAATTCTATGCCGAAGCGATCGACAATGTGGCCGCCGCCCCGGTGGTAGCACTGGAAAGTGCTGGCGCCAGCCGCACGCAGCAGCTGCGATGGGCGATTTGGCCTCAGATGGCGCCGGTCATCCTGCGGGACACCGTGTTCCGTTTCGAACTGAACCTGCGCGAAAGCCTAATCCTCGGCATTGTCGGTGCGGGCGGCATCGGGCTTTATGTCCAGACCTACGTGCGCTCGTTCCAATATGACAAGGCCGCGACGGTAACCATGGCCATTGTTGTGCTTGTGCTTGCGTCGGAGGCGGTCAACTCCGCCCTGCACAAGCGGTTTTCCTGAGCGGATCCTTACAGTTTATGACTACGGTTATAGGCGGCTGAAATGCTGAGTGGCCGGCGCCCCTCCACAGCGCGTAGCAAGGGATTCCGAACTGAAGGCTGGAGCCAAGGGAAACAGAAGGGCTCCAGCCTTCTTCTAAGATTGCTTGCCGGCGGACGTTAACTACGCAACGGCATCAAAATGAGAGCGCTACCGATCAGGCATATCATCATTCCTGCTATATCCCAGCGGTCGGGGCGATTGCCTTCGGCCAGCCACATCCAGAACATAGAACTGGCGATATAGACGCCGCCATAGGCGGCGTAGGCCCGCCCGGCAAATGCGCTGTCTGCGCGCGTCAGAAGATACGCGAACAGCACAAGGCTTGCGATGCCGGGCGCGAGCCAGAGCGGCGAACGGTCGAGGCGCAGCCACGCCCAGAAGGCAAAGCACCCGGCGATTTCCGCCAGGGCTGCCAGGGCAAAGATCAGAAACGTCCCGGTCAAGATGCCAGCGCCTCCAGCACCGGGCACTCCGGGACATCCTCGCCGGAACATTGGCCTGCTGTTGCGGCCAATACTTTTTCGATCCTGCGAAGGTCTTCAATTTTCCGGCGCACATCGCTGAGATGGCGTTCAGTCAGGGCTTTCACTTCGCCGCAAGTCTGGGTGCCGCCATCCACGAGGCCAAGCAGCCCTTTAATTTCGTCAATGGCAAAGCCGAGCTCGCGGGCCCGCAGGATGAAACGCAGACGCTGAATGTGGCTCTGCCCGTAGATGCGGTGGCCCGCAGCCGTGCGCGGCGGGTCCGGCATCATGCCGGTCTTCTCGTAATATCGGATGGTTTCAAGGTTGCAGCCCGTTGCCTTGGCCAGCTCCCCCCGAGTGAGAGATGTCGCGTTTTTGTGATCTGGCATCGTAAATAACCTCCTTGCCCCTGTAGCTACTACAGGCCCTACACAAGGTGCTAGCCCTATTCGTGAGGAGAAAAATATGAGGATTGCTGAAAAGCAAACCGGAGAAGCGGACACGGGTGTGAACCGAAACAGCAAAGGCTGGCTTGCCGCGGGCGGTCTGCTTGGCGCGGTTTTTGCGTCCGCCTGTTGCGTCGGACCGCTGGTTTTGCTCACGCTCGGTATCTCGGGGGCCTGGATTGGTAACCTGACCGCACTTGAGCCCTACAAGCCGGTATTCGCTCTGATCGCGCTTGGCTTCATCGGCGCCGGCTTCCGGCAAGTCTATTTCCGCAGGCCAGCCACCTGCGAACCTGGCTCCTACTGCGCCAAGCCTTCTTCGGCACGCATCACCAAAACCGCACTCTGGATCTCGCTGGTTCTTGTTGTGGCAGCTCTGACCATCACCTGGTGGGCGCCGCTCTTCTATTGAAAGGAATATCTCATGAAAAAAATGCTCGCCGCGGTTCTCGGCTTTGGCCTTCTCGGAATGGCGTCCATCGCCTCCTTTGCGCTGCCCGCTGCCGCCCAAAGCGTTGCAGCGGAGGAGACTGTAACCTTCGCAGTTGAAAATATGACCTGCGCGCTCTGCCCGGTGACTGTGAAGCACGCCATGGCGGGGGTGGGTGGCGTGCGCTCTGTAGACGTGGATTTTGAAGCAAAGACTGCCACGGTTGTTTTTGACAGCGCGGCAACAAGCGCTGAAGCTATTTCGGCAGCCTCCGCAAATGCTGGTTATCCGGCGATGGAGAAGGGCTGATCCTGTGCGCGACAGTCTGATGGGAGGCCTCGCCGCGACAATCCTGGCGGCACCGCTGGTGATAATCTGCTGTGGCGGCCGTGTCCTTTTGTCTGCGCTTGTCGGAACGGTTGGCGGGTGGCTGACCGGGTACGGCATGATTGCCATTGGGCTGGCGGCTGCGGCTCTTGCATTGGTCTGGCGTTCGATGCGCTGCGGCTGTTTCTGCCCCCACTAGGATGGTGCTCCTTTGGGGCTGAATCTGATCCCGGCAAAGTTCGCCGGAGCATGAACCAATCACAAAACAACGGCGCCCGCGCGCGCCCTGAAAAGGATCAAAAAATGAACAGCGACTGCTGCACGCCGAATGGAGAATATGACCTTGCTGTCATTGGGGCCGGATCGGCGGGTTTCTCGGCCGCGATTACTGCGGCCAAAGGCGGCAAACGCGTGGCGCTGATCGGGCACGGCACCATCGGCGGCACCTGTGTGAATGTGGGTTGTGTGCCTTCGAAAACGATGATCCGTGCCGCCGAGGCGGTGCATGGCGCGATGGCTGCGCATCGCTTTCGCGGTCTGAAAGCCAGCGCAGAAGTCACAGACTGGGCTGCGATAACCGGGGCCAAGGATGATCTGGTCGCTATGCTGAGGCAGAAGAAGTATGCCGATTTGCTCCCAGGATACGAGGGTGTCACCTATATCGAAGAAGGCCCCGCGCGGCTGGTTGCGGGCGGTGTCGAGGCAGGAGGCCGGTTTATCCAGGTGCCGAAGGTGATCATCGCAACCGGCGGGAGGCCAGCACAGCCAGACATCGCGGGAATTGAAACTGTGCCGTCCCTGGACAGCACGTCTCTGCTGGAATTGGAGCATTTGCCTGAACGCTTGATTTTTCTGGGCGGCGGATTCATCGGCGTTGAATTGGCGCAGATGATGTCCCGGATGGGCGTCAGTGTGTCTCTTGTCTGCCGCTCTCGCCTGCTGCCGCAGGCTGAGCCAGAGGTCTCCGAAGCGCTGGCGGAAATCCTGCGCGACGAAGGCATTACGATTTTGGAAGGCGTTAGCTACGAGGGTAGCCACCGTGAAGGCAGCGAAGCAGTTCTGCACGTGCAAAAGGACGGTGCGGTGCAGGATCTGGAGGCAGATTATCTCGTCCTGACAACCGGGCGCACCCCGAATACCGAGGGACTTGGCCTTGCGGAGCTGGGGGTTGAAACGGATGCGCGAGGGGCCATTGCTGTCGGCGTGGATATGCAATCCAGCCGCCCCGGCGTCTATGCGGCCGGGGATGTGACGGACCGCGATCAGTTTGTCTACATGGCAGCCTATGGCGCGAAACTGGCAGCCCGCAATGCAGTTCTGGGCGGTCAAGAGACCTACGATAATGCGGCGATGCCCTGGGTTGTATTCACCGACCCGCAGGTGGCGGGCGCCGGCCTGACCGAAGCGCAGGCGCAAGCGGCGGGCCATGAGGTGAGAACCAGCGTTCTCACGCTCGACAACGTGCCGCGCGCGCTTGCGGCTCGGGACACGCGCGGCCTGATTAAACTGGTGGCCGATGCCAGGACAGACCAGCTTCTGGGAGGTGTTATCATGGCGCCGGAAGGCTCCGACAGCGTCCAGACTCTGGCCATGGCCTTGAAATTCGGAATGACCGCTAAGTCACTTGGAACTACGATATTTCCCTATCTCACTACCGTAGAAGGGCTGAAACTCGCAGCGCAGACCTTTGACATGGATGTAGGTCAGCTCTCCTGCTGCGCAGGGTGAATTGGGAGCACATCGGATGACCGGTATTGAAGCTCTCCTGCAAGACATTGACAGCCTGTCGCTTATCACGGTCGGTCTGCTGCTTCTCGCCGGTTTGGTGGTAGCATAGCCCGAGTTCGTTTTGCTTGATTGCCGTAGCGACAGGGCTTGGCGCCAGAACGTGGCAGTTATGTTTGCGGCCTTGGGGGTCTGGGGCACGGCAAGCGGTTGGCCTGACCTGATTGTTGCTGCGGTCATGGCAACGTTGTTTCTTTCCCCTGCTTTCCAGATCGTGCGCCAAGCGCTCGCCGAGCGCCGGGAAGTTGGAGAACATCAGCATGTTTGACGAGGATCAAGACAACCTATCTCGAATGATGCGAAATTTGCTCAACTGAGTCGCAAGTACAGAGGACTCTCACTATGCACCTGAAACGCCGCCAAATACTGACTTACGCCGCAGGCTTCGCCAGCACAGCACCATTTGCCACGTTTGCGCAAAACACACCTTCCATCCATGTTCTCAAGGATCCGAATTGCGGCTGTTGCAGTGCTTGGATCGATATCCTTCGGCAGGAAGGCTTTCGCGTTACCGAGGAGCGCAGCTTTGGAACACTGCTCGTCCGCCACAAATTGGACAACGGCATTCCCGAAAAAATGATCTCCTGCCACACAGGCGAGATCGATGGCTACATGATCGAGGGGCACGTACCGGTTGCCGACATTCGTCGTCTATTGGAGGAGCGACCTAGCGCCATTGGACTTGCTGTTCCTGGGATGCCCTACGGTTCGCCTGGGATGGGGCCGGAAGATCGTCGTGAGGCCTACGACGTATTCTTGATCCTTAAGGACGGCAGCACCGAGGTGTTCACGAGTTACGAAGCGGCCTGAGGCGACATTCATCGAGCGGAATCAGTAAGGAGGAGAAGATGACACGGCGTGGATTACGCATTCTTGCCCTTGGCGTTTTGTCTATCGCTATTGCCGGTGTGGCCGGTGCCCAACAGCAAGCAGGAGACTGGTGGGGTCATGGGCCAATGGGACCGGGCCACATGAGGTCTGAACGCATGCCTGGTTGGGGGCATGGCAACATGGGACCTGGCCAGCAGCAGCGCATGCAGCGACACTGGACATACATGAACGAGGGCGTGCCTTCAGCCTATCGGGGGGCTCGAAGCACCATTCGCGCGACACCCGGAAATCTTACGGAGGGTCAGGCACTTTACACGGAAAACTGCGCGAGGTGTCATGGCGCCAAGGGTTTGGGAGATGGTAAAGCCGGACGCTCGCTCGTTCCCTCTCCGGCCCTCCTGAGATGGTTGATCCAGATGCCGATGTCGGGAGATGAGTATCTTCTTTGGGCTATCTCCGAGGGTGGAGAACGCTTCGGAACAGACATGCCAGCTTTTAAACAAACGCTGAGTGAAGAAGACATCTGGAAGATCATCGCCTACATGCGCTCAGGTTTCCCTTGATCTGTCGTCAATCTGCTGGTCTTCGAAGAGATTTTTTGCTGTCGATACTGTGACGATAGTTCCAGCAGATAAAAGTCTGACAAGGCGGCATTCTGGTAGGAAACACGGAAACAGACATTCCTGTAAGCCGCAGCACCAGCAGGTTAGGGGCTCGAAACTCGATTTCGCCGCACGCAGCATAAACGTCTGCTTGCTCCGATGGCAAACCAATGAGTTAATAATGAAGACTGGTGCGAGAGAGGGGAGTCTGCTGAAAAAAAGATTGAGGGGTTAGTGGCGCCTTAGTGAAAAAACTATGTGTCACCCTTCACTAATTGACGCAATCTGACGGATGAGCGCGGGGTCAGCTTGCCGCACCCCGCCTGCGAAAGTGAATGCGCTCATGGCTAAAAAATGGCGTATATGCGGAGCCTAGGCTAACCAAATCAACTTTTTCACCCCGGCATCCTACCTACTTTATCACCCTGATCTTTGCCCCGAAAATGGCTTTCTGCCCCTGATCGGCCTGCAACTGTGTACGGAAGTCCCAGCCGTGCGCCAGAAGCTTTTCTGGCAGATCGGCGGGGGCCAGCTTGGCATACTTGAGCGCCATATCTGGTTTCTTCCAGCCGCCACGCGTCATCAGCAGAAGCAAGTCCTTGTTCATCGCATAGTGCCATGTGGCAAAGGTATGCCGCAGCGTGTGCGGTGTCACATCGCCGCCTAGTTTGGCCGCAACACGCGCCTTGGTGAAGGCAGCTTCAATCTGACCGCCGCTGCCGGTGCTGAGCTTGTATGCCTTTCCCTTCGGCGTGCGGAAAACAGCCCCGGTTTCCGGCAGTCCTGAAGCAGCAAGCAGACGCATCACACGCGCCGGAAATTCGGCCATTTTCAGCTCGCCATTCTTGGATGTCGGAATGAGCGCTTGACGGGTTTCTAGGTGAAGGTTTTCACATTGCAGTCCCAGCGCCTCGCTGGTGCGGCAGCCGGTTCCAAGCAGGAATGTCACGATCGGGAGCAGGTGTGGCTCGCTTGCTTCCAGTAGATCCTCGGCCTCGCCAGGTGTCAGCCAGCGGATTTTGGACTGGGGCTCCTTGCGACGGCGGAAGCGGCGCGGAGTCACATGGCCATCGTCAGCGGCTAGATTGTAGATGGCGCTGATGGGGGTGATGATCTGCCGGTTGATGGTGGCGGGTGCAGCGTCGGGCATCAGGATCGCCCGTGCCGCTTTGTTCGCCGCGTCATTGTCGACGTCGGCCAGCCGTGTCTTTTCCCCGAAGTGAATCAGCAGCGGTCCGATGAACCGGGTTTCCCCACCACTTTCCATGTAGGTCAGCGCAGCCTCGGCAAAAGTCAGGGTTGCCGACTTACCAAGTGTCGCACGCTCGATGATTTCGGCTGACCGTCTTACACGGATGATTTCTGCGGCTTTTTTGTCGCTAACTCCAGTGCTCTCATAAATGCTTTGTCCTGCGAGGGTACCCCGGATGACGAAATTTCCGGTGGGTTTGCCTTGGCTGTTTTTGCGCCGAAAGAGAATGAGGGGCATCTCTGAACCTCCCCCTTAAAGAATGCGTTTAGCAGATCCGGCGGACGGTAGAGGATGCGAACTCGTCCGCTCACCTCAACCCGTGCGAGGCTGCCGCTTTTGAATTTGGAGTCCAGCCCGCTGCGACTGGTGAAGATTTTGAAGCGGGCGAGATAGGCTATAGCTTCCTCTGTGGTCAGCAGACGCTCCTCGGACAGTGCATGCATCGGATGATCCTCAAGCAGGCAGTTGATTGTGGCCGGGCGACCGGGTGTTTCCGGCGCCTGCTGGCTTTTGGCATGTCTTCTCCGGTCCCGTGCCATTGACCGAGGTCTCCTGTCTCCGGCGGGCGGCGGCCGCCCGCGTGCGTTGATGGAGACAGTTTACGGCGCTCGATTGGGTTGGATCGACCCGCGCTATGAACCTGTAGAGGCGAGAGATGTGGATAAGTGCCTAGAAATACGGAACTTTCCCTCTGCAGAGGGCGCCGGGCAGGGACGTTGGGCAAAGAACTGTCCGGCAGGGGTTTTGGGCAAAGTTTTTCCAGGAGGGAATTATCCGGATTTTGGGTCAACCGGTGCCTGCACCGCGGAAGTTTGCGCATAAGCTTTGTGCAAATCCGGTGGCGGCGCGGCTTGGTTGGCGGGCGCATCTACTGGTCCTGGACCGGCTCCGGACCATTTTTGCGCGGCACGTCGCGCAGCCAGGACCGGACCGCTTTGGCATCGAACTCTCGTTTCTGCACCAAGTCTGCAGCCATGTCCTGCAGCAGCTGCTGATGGGGGTACAGCAGCGCGCGCGCGTGGTCCTCGGCGTAGTCGAGTTTCTCACGGAGGCGTTTGCGGTCGGGTTCAGCCAATTGCGCGTGATCCTGCGGTCCAAACCAGCTGTTGCCGAAGGCGCCTAAACCCAGTTCAAAATCCATTGCCAGGACCATCCGCGCTGCTTTCCCGAGGTCGGACGTGGCACTGCCGCCAGCGCCCGCGGACACAGTATTAAAGATGAGCCGCTCCGCTGCCCGACCGGACAAGTGGACGTACAACTGACGGTCGAAATCCGACGGCAGACCTGCATTCGGAGGAACATCCCGTTCGATTGTTCCGCCTGCGGCAGCCACCCGGACCTGTGTGATCGCCTCGCCGAAGATCCAGGCGACGATGGCATGGCCGCATTCATGGACGCAGATGCGGTAAAGTAAGTCATGGCTCTCCTTCAGTTCCATGACTTGCAGATGGCGGCGTAGAAGCTGGAGATCGAGCGGGCAGCCGCTGTGCCGGGCTTCACTGCGGGCAGAGCGCACCGCGGCGTCGATGTCGGCGGCGGTCTTGCCGATGCTGTCCCGCGCCAGCAGCTGCAGATCCCCCTCTTGGACTGCGTCCTGCAGCCGCTCAGCAATGAGGTGCTGCAGCATCGCCTTGCTTGGCAGCGGCATCTCGATCTTGATGTCAAACCGCCCGGCTCTCAGCACCGCGGGGTCTAGGTGCTCCGGGTGGTTGCAGGCACCGACGACCATGATCCCTTCCTCCCGGCTGACGCGGTCCATCTGCTCAAGGAACCCGGCGACCACCTGGCGCCTGTAGCTGGCACTGTTGTCGCCGACGCTGTCGCGGGAACCGATCGCGTCAATTTCATCCAAAAAAAGGATACAGGGAACATTCTTCTTCGCTTCATCGAAGCTTTTGCGCATCGCAAGCAGGAGGTTACCCAAGTGACCGTTGGCCTGCCATTCAGCGCAGCTGGTCTCGATGCAATTAACCTCGGCGCTCCCTCCCATTGCCCTGGCCAGATAACTTTTGCCGGTGCCTGGCTTGCCAAAAAGCAGCAAGGAGTGCGGGATCTCATTCCAGGCCACGCCGCCTTCGGCCCACAGGCGCAGGTCAGCAACCAGTTGCCGGGCGGTGTCATATGCTGGGCCAATGCCTGTGATCTCTTCCCTCGGGGCGTGGGCTTCGGGCGGTGAAGCCGCAGCGGCAGCAAGCGCTTGTGTGATGCGCTGCGCGACCCTTTTGGCAGTGGGCGCACGCAGGGCGAAAGAGAGTGTGGGGGTGGAGAGTTCTTGCAGCTGGCCGCTCGGGGGCAGCGCGGCGCGGGCGGCGGCTTCATCAATGCGGCCCGTGCGGCTGTGGGTCCGACGCAACAGGGCGATCAGAAAATCTGCGTCCACCTGTGGCAATGCCAGCTGATGACAGTGCTCCGCCACCAGCGGCGCCGGCAGGGCCATCTCATCCGGCAGGCAGATCCACAAAGGCTGGCTGTGCGCCAGGCCTTTGATGATTTGGTCGCGCAGCTCATCAATGTGTTGCTGTTCAATCGCACCATCGCGGGCACTGGGGACAGCAAGGGTCACGCGCTGAGGCAGCTGCACCTGGCGCCGGGCGTCATAGGCCTGCCAGCCCGGCGGCAGCAGGGCGTGGTTAAGGAGGTTTTCCACGCTTGAAAAACCGGAAGCAGGAACGTTGCGAAGGATCAGCACGGCGCCACGGGCAAGCTGCGCGTCCACTGCAGCCGGGGAGCCGAAGGCCGCGGCGATCCGCAGCAGCAGAAGCAGCTTGTCTGCCGGCAGGTCTGGGTCCGGCAGCCAGCGGCCCGTGTTGTCACAGGCATATGGGTCGGCACCTTCCTGCTCCAGCGCTTCCCAGAGTTCCGGCGGCAGATGCCGCGCGTCCGGCTGCTCGCTCAGATGTTGCAGCAAAGAATGGGGGTGATCCGGTGCAGGGGGCACAAGGGGCTCCTCGGCGCCAGCACTGTCGTCTGGCGCGTCTTCTTTGAGTGTCTTGCGGCGCGCCTGCTGCAGCTCATGGTAATAGAGATGATAGCGGCGGGCGCAGCCTTCGGCGAACTGCCACCAATCGGGGCGTGCGGATTTGGAGAGATCGAGCTGGCTCATGGCAAGCCTCCTGTGAACAGGCAAAAGGGATCGGGCGCCCGGTGAAACCGGGCGGGAGATGTTGGAAATTGAAGAGGAGGGGGGCGCTTAGCTGTCTTCTTCTGCCTCGATGGCGTCGAGCATCGCGAAGATCACCTGGGCCGCATCGGCGAAATAGACCTCGCTGCGGACCCGCAGGGCGTCACTGTAGAGCTCTGGCGGTGCGACTTGATCGGAAAACCCCGCCTGCAGCTTCGCGTGCAGCCGCTTCTCGGCCTGCAAGGCCAGCTGCCCGGTTGCCATCGGAACGGTCTTCAGGATCTTCGCGTCCAGGTCACGGTGCTTCAGCAACTGGTGGCGCAGGCGGGAATCCGGGTTCCGTGAAAAGCCAAGCTTGACGAGGCGCAACCCGGAGGCCAGCCGGAATTGCATCGCGTAGAGGTAGCTTGGTGCGGCAGGCCAGTCCTCACCGCATTGCCCGCAGGCAAACCGGCTGGTTTGCATGTTGGCACGGGCGATCCTTTGTTCGTGGCCGCAGGACGCATGCCGGTACAGACGGTAGTTCTGGTTGCCACCTGTGTCTTCTCCGATCAGGTGCCACCCCCGTTCTTCTGCTTCAGCCTGTTCTTTCTCAGCGTGGCAAATCTCGCACCGTACACTGCACAGGCCTTCGGCTGCCCGCTTCACCATCTCAAATTGCCGGCGCAAGTTATGGCCGCAGGGGGCGATATAGTGG
>NZ_CEYXRG010000023.1:59642-63451 GCF_982940295.1 Leisingera sp. | reverse complement strand
GCCAAAGGACAAAGGCGGCAGAGCCACAAACAAAAAAGACGGCCAAACGGCCGCCTGATCGCTTTACCGTTTGCCGCACTCAAGCATGTCCAAACCCGCAACGAGATCCCGCCCAATACCGGCGTCTTCCATATGGAGGCGCAGACGCTGGTTGTAGCCGCCGGGCGTATTCAAGGCTTCAATCAATTCTGCACAGCCAGGCTTCTGCAGGCTGCTGGTGATCAGCATGCGCAGAAAAGCTTCTCCTTGCTGCCGGTCCTCGGCCCGGCCGCCCAGCCATTCGGCGGCGTCGTTCACCATGCGCGCAACCGGCGACAGTACTGCCTGGGCACACAGGTAGGCATCAAGCTCTGCCTGGTCCTTCAGGGCAAATACAACGTTCTCAGGACCGAATATCTGCGAGACCAGGCCAGTGTCTCCCAGAGCTATGATAGGAGAGCCGCCCTGCGCAATCCCTGGAAAGGGCATCATCACAGCCGCCGCGCGCGCCGGTGCGGCCGATTGCGCGACCCTAGCCAAACCGGCACCGGCCATGAAAGAGATCACCTGCTGATCTTCGCGAAACTCCAGCCCGGACAGGATGCCATCAGCCGCCTCTGCCATAAGACCCAGAAAAACAACTTCGCTGGCATCTGCCACCGCCTGGTTGGAAGCAGCAGTGACGTCGCCGAATTCCGCCGCCAATGCTGCCGATTGGGACCGGCTGCGCTCTGACACCGTAATCCGGTGCCCCTTTCCAGCGAGTCCCCGCACCACTGCAGAGGCAATGGTGCCGCATCCGAGAAAACCAAGGCGCATGTCAGATGTCCTTCATAAGCCGCAGCGCGTCATAGATCGCCGCATGTGTGTTGCGCGCGGAAACCGCATCACCGATCCGGAACAGCCGGAACCGGCCCGCCGGGTTGGACATGGCGGCCTGCGGACGGCCCGCAATCAGTGCATCATAGTTCACTTCGCCGCAGTTGGCTGACTGATCCTTCAGCGCGAAGTACAGGTCGTCCAGCGGAAGCGTGCCATAATTGACCACCACCTGATCATACTCTTCGCTATAGGTGTGACCGCTATAGTCGGTGCCGATGGCGGCAGTCAGCCTGTTGCCGCTCCGGCTGATGCCCAGCAGGCGGCGGGCGACAGTGAACCTTACGTCCTTGTCCTGCAGGGACCGCATATAGGGCACAAGGTTCATGCCCATAATGTCAGGCGCAAACGTCCGGTCGGGTGTCATCACCTCTACCCGGGCTCCAGCACCAGCCGCGGTTTCTGCCGCCATCACCCCCGGATGATCGCCGCTTTCGTCATAGATCAGGACATGCCCTGCGGGTTTCACATCGCCAGAAATGATGTCCCAGCTGGACACAGCATGCGGCACGTCTTCCCGGGCTTCATGCAGCGCCATATTCGGTATCCCGCCGGTCGCCACGATCACCACATCGGGGTCCAGGGCCATCACATCCTCCGCCTCAGCCCAAGTATTGAAGCGGAACGCAACATCCCGGGCCGCGCATTGCGCCATGCGCCAGTCGATGATGCCGATCATCTCAGCCCGGCGCGGGTTTTGCGCCGTCAGCCGCACCTGGCCGCCCGGCTCAGCAGCCGCTTCGAAGACAGTCACATCATGACCTCGCTCTGCGGCCACCCGCGCTGACTCCAATCCGCCGGGGCCGGCGCCGACGATCACCACTTTCTTGCGCGTCTCTGCCGCTGGGATTTCGTGGGGCATCGTGAGTTCGCGCCCGGTGGCGGCGTTGTGGATGCAAAGGGCCTCCCCCGCCTGATAAATCCGGTCGAGACAGTAGGTAGCGCCGACGCAGGGGCGGATGTCATCTTCGCGCCCCTCAATGATCTTCCGCACCACATGCGGATCCGCCATATGGGCGCGGGTCATGCCAACCATGTCCAGCAGGCCGCTGGCAACCGCATGGCGGGCAGTGGCCACATCGGGAATGCGGGCGGCGTGAAATGTTGGCATGCCGGTGGCCCTCTTCACTTCCCCGGCGAAATCCAGATGCGGCGCCGACTTCATACCCTGCACCGGGATCACGTCGGTCATCGCAGGATCGGTGTGGATACGTCCTCGGATCACGTTTAGGAAATCCACCATCCCGCTGTCCGCCAGACGCCTGGAGATTTCGATCCCTTCTTCAGGGCTGATCCCGCCTTTCTGCGCCTCATCCGCGGTGTACCGCAGGCCGACGATGAAATCCTCCCCGACGCGGTCCCGGACTGCGCGCAGGACATCGAGCGGCATGCGCATCCGGCTGTCCAGCGATTGACCGCCGTAAGGCCCGTCCAGATCATTGGTCAGCGGGGACCAGAACTGATCCAGCAAGTGGCCATAGACCTGCAGCTCGATCCCGTCCATGCCGCCCTCTTTCATCCGCTCTGCTGCATCAGCGAAATCGGAAATAATGCGGGCGATGTCCCAATCCTCTGCCAATTTGGGAAAGGACCGGTGCGCGGGTTCGCGGTGCCGTGAAGAGCTGACGGACGGCAGCCAGTCACCCTTGTTCCAGCCGGTGCGGCGGCCCAGGTGGGTGAGCTGGATCATCACCGCTGCGCCGTGCTCATGCACCTGATCCGTCAGGTTGCGGATCCAAGGCACAACTTCGTCCTTGTAGGCCAGGATATTGTTGAACACCGGCGGGCTGTCGCGGCTGACCGCAGCCGAGCCGGCGGTCATAGTCAGCGCCACTCCGGCCTTGGCACGCTCCGCGTGATAGGCGGCATAGCGTTCCTTGGGCATGCCGTCTTCCGGATAGGCCGGTTCATGGCTGGTGGTCATGATCCGGTTGCGAAGCGTCAGATGCTTCAGCTGATAGGGCTGCAGCAGCGGATCCTTGGACATGGCTGAATCTCCTGGAACGATGTCTGGGCTAGCCATGATACGACACCATCATGACACATGTGTCAATTTAACGATCACACCTGTCCGGAAAAGTTGCTCCCGCGCCGGGCTCTTGCTAATGCTTACGCATGACCACACAGGACATCTCCCGAGCGCGGCTGAGTGAAGAAGACTGGCTTGCTACGGCATACGACGTGCTGACCGAAAGCGGCGTGGAAGCCGTCAAGGTTATGCCGCTGGCCAAACGGCTTGCTGTGTCGCGCACCAGTTTCTATTGGCATTTCAAGGACCGCGAAGCACTGCTGGACGCGATGATCCGCCGCTGGGAGGAAAAGAACACCGGCAATCTCGTGGCCCGGACCGAAGCCTATGCCGAAACCATTGCAGAAGCGCTGTTCAACCTGTTCGACTGCTGGATTGACCCGGAGCTGTTTGATGCCCGGCTGGATCTCGCGATCCGCAACTGGGCGCGCAATGACGCCGGGCTGCAGGCGCGGCTGGACAAGGCCGATGCACGTCGCGAGCAGGCAGTAAAACAGATGTTCCTGCGCTTCGGGTACAATGCGCAGGACGCGCTGATCCGCGCCCGGGCCATGATCTATACCCAGATCGGCTATATCTCGATGCAGGTTCGGGAAAGCACCGAGTACCGGATCTCGCTGATGCCAGGTTATATCGAGGTTTTCTCAGGCCGGCCGCCTGCCCAGCATGACTTGGACCGGTTTCTGGCCCGCCACAGCTGATCACTGGATGCTGCTTCAGTGCCAGCCTCTTGCCATATGGGTGTACTCCCGCCCGCCGCCCAGGCATCCAATATGCCTGCCGGACAGTTTAGCCAAGCGCCACGCCCAAGGTGCGCAGCGCAGGTCGCTTCTGCTGAAAACTAACGAACGTTTTTTGCCACTGCCGCGCCCCGCGGCCGCGCGGCGCCCCCAAAAGCACCGGCGCGGGACCAAAAGTTGCC